>JAFQKA010000013.1 GCA_017397175.1 Clostridia bacterium
ACTCCTGTTACCATTTATCCGCAGATCGAAAAAGGCAAAGTGGTAACAGATTATGAGCAGTATATCGAGCCTGTTGAGTATCCTGTCTCAGCAGATGGCACAGTAGAGGGAGTAACTTCAATTTATCCCAATACAACGCTGACGACAGATACAGCAGGTGCGGTAATCGACTGCACATACAACAGAGACATAAACAAGGCTTTTGAGGAGCTTTACAACGCAATAATTTCGTTAGGAGGAAACGTATAATGTTTAGTTTGAAGGATTTTATAAAGAAGGGTCTGCTTGACGCGGTGGGAAAGATGGCAGACTACCAGGTCATTCTCAATGCCGCGGGCTGGCTTGAAAAGGGTGTTCTTGATGAGAGCGATCTGGAGGAGATCCAGAGCAGGATCGATGCTAATTCTGCCGACACGGAGCTGACAGAAGAAAACGAGGCAGAGGCGCAGGCGTGAAGGAGCTGTTTTTTAAATGGCTGATACCGTTTCTGTGCGGTGCGGCGGTGTCCTTTGCCTGTACCATGCTTGTCAAGCTCAAGGCGATCAAAAACGGGCTTCAATGCCTTTTACGCGCAGAGATAATCCGATCTCACGAGAAATATTGTGAGAGGGAGTGGTGTCCCATCTACGCAAAGGAAGCGCTGACCCGCGCTTATGCCGCATACCATGCCCTGGGCGGCAACGACGTGGCGACAAAGCTCTATGAGGAGACGCTTGGATTGCCCGAACCAAAATAAAAAGGAGGAAACAATATGAATATCAACTGGAAAGAAAAGCTGACCAGCCGCAAATTCTGGGCGGCGATCATAACCTTTGTGACGACCCTGCTTGTGGCATTTGGTGTGCCGCAGGTCACCTGCGAGCAGGTGACTGCCGTTATCGCCGCCGCTTCCGTTATGGTTGCCTACATTCTGGGCGAGGGTCTGGTAGATTCCGTAAGAATCAAAACGGAGAGTGAAAAGTATGATAATACCCTTTGACTGTGATTCGGTAAGAGTGACCTCTCCTTACGGAAACAGAACCCTCAACGGCTCAAAGCAGTTTCACGGAGGTTATGATCTGGTAGGTGTCGGCTCTTACGATATCTGTGCCGCTGTGGGCGGTACTGTGGTACACAGCCGAATCATCACCGATAAGTCAAATCCCACCTGGCAGTGGGGCAATTACGTCTGCATCAAGGGAACGGACGGACGTCTCTACTATTATTGCCATATGAAGTCCCGCGCGGTGGTTGCAGGCCAAACTGTTAAGGCCGGGGACAAGCTGGGCATCATGGGCAACACGGGTTATTCATTTGGCGCTCACCTGCATTTCGAGGTCCGAGAGGGCTCCAAGGCTATCAACCCCGAGAGTGTTCTCGGGATCCCCAACAAGGCGGGTACATATTTCCTGCCCATCAAGACCGATTACGAGCGTGCCATTGAGGTGTTGCACAAAAAAGGCGTTATAAACACGCCCGAATATTGGCTGAAGCGAGAGAAGATAGACCCTTATTTTGCTCAGCTGATAGGACGTATCGCCGAAAAGATTTAACAAAAAACGGAGCACCGACGGTGCTCCGTTTTGAAATTATTTAAGGCTTGAACGGGGGGCTGTAACCCGAATTATCCTCGGTGTCGTAGCTGGTGACGGGAGTTGTGGTTTCGGGTGCCGTGGTGGTCGTTTCCTCGGGTACGGTAGAAGTCTCCGTGTCGGATTCATCGGAAGGATCGAACCAGGAAAGTGCCCTTGTAACGTATTCGTGTTTCTGACCGAAAACGTAGTCTTTCATTATACCCTTTGCCGCCTCGTATGCCTCGGGGTCGATGACACCGCGCTCAACGAGAAGATCGCCCATTATCTTATCTTCTTCATAGAGGCTGGGCGCACAGACCAGATTCCAAAGTATCTCAGCATAGGTCGCGTAGGTAAGATCAAACACAAACTCATCTGCCTCGCAGACCTTGTATATATTCCAAGACTCGGCAAAATCAAGAGCATTCGTCTCCTCAACAACAAGACCGTATGATTCAAGAGCCATATGAAGCATCTCTTCCAGAGTGACATTATCATTCTCGCGTAAGAGATTATATGGCATATCTTCAATAATCTGGTATGCATATGCTACGGAAACGAAGGGCAAAAGATCCGCCGACACATCGGTGTATGGACAAGGGAAATCTTCGGGAGAATAGTCGTCAACGTATACGTCCATCCCCGTAATAACCATAACAGCAATGAGAGCCTCGCCGCGAGTTACTTTTGCGGTAGGACTTCTGGAATCAATAAGGCCCATGCCTGCAAGAGCCTGTATCTGATTTTCTCCGTAATTGTCCTTTACGAAACCGAAGGACGAAACGGCAAAGCATACGCCGAGTACCAACGCAACAAAGGCGGCAATTACAGCACTTAATTTTTTGTTCATGCGAAAATCCCTCTCTTTCGAGAATAGTTTATCATAAAAAAAGTTTTTTGTCAACGCATAATACTCATTTGTTGAAAAAAAGAAGTTTTTGAGGCGAAAGATGCGGACATTTTTTCTTGACAAAAGCGCAAAACCGTGATATAATAGCGCGGGCGGGTGAAACCGCGAAACCAAATAATGGGATATGGCCAAGTTGGTTAAGGCACAAGACTTTGACTCTTGCATTTCGCTGGTTCGAGTCCAGCTATCCCAGCCAAACAAAAGCACAGGGGATTGTCCCCTGTGCTTTTGTTTCGTTTGTATTTCGCGTATCGAGCCACTCAAGCGCTCCGCGCTTGAACAATTTGCGCTGTGATGTGCGAACGATTTCCGATGAACGTTGGCGCAAATGATGGTTCTGAGTCCAGCTATCCCCTGTGCTTTTGTTTCGTTTGTATTTCGCGTATCGAACCACTCAAGCGCTCCGCGCTTGAACAATTTGCGCTGTGATGTGCGAACGATTTCCGATGAACGTTGGCGCAAATGATGGTTCTGAGTCCGGCGCGAATCTCTAAACCTCACAACCTTTTGTGATAATCCTCAATAATCTCCTCTGCCGTAAACTTCATGCCCATTTTCAGAGCTTCCTCGTGCCAGATCGCCTCGTCGAGAGAACCGTCCCGTGCCAAAACCCTTTCAAGAAGCTTTATGCAATGCTCCTTACCCGTAATTACGTCGTACAAAACGCCGATGGGCCAATATTTTCCCGCGTCAACCAGACCGCTTTCAAATTGGGCATGAATGGCCTTTTCAACGTCGTAGGGAACTCGTCGCAGAGAGCAGGACACCTCTGCGTCCGCAATTTCAAGAATAGCATATTGCGACAGCGGATCCCCACAGTGCGGAACTCCCACAGACCCCGGATTTATAATGGTCTTTCCGTCCTTTTCTATCACAAATTGCTTGTGACTGTGACCGACCAGCAAATATTGACATTTTATTTGAGAAAATATTTTTTCGTTTCCCCTAAGGTGGTCAAAGTAGCACCTGTCGTTGTCCATGGTCGAATGGGCAAGCTCAAAGCTTACACCTCCGATATTCACAGTATCGGAAAATCCAAGGCTCTCAAAAAACGCAATATCCGATTTTTTCAGCCGTTCAAACGTATAAAACAACGATCCGCTTTCTGCACCGTAAGAAAAATGACTGATTCCATCGCGGTGATTCAGCATATATCTCTCGCGGTTTCCTCTCAGGCAAACGGTTGGATATCCTGCGATGATATCATACAGCAGATCAAGGGTGGCGCGTACCTCCGACAGATCGGAAACGTAGTCGCCCAGAAAGACAAAGCTCTGCGCGCCCATGCTCAGCGCATCCTCAAAGCAAGCCTTGAAGGCATAATAATTTGAATGTATGTCGGACAATACCGCGACTTTTTTTGTTATGGCAACGGTCTTGTTTGTTTGGCAGTTCATTGCGTCCCCTCTTGAATTTACTGATTTTCGTATATTATACCCCCGAGAAGGGATTTTTTCAAGCAAATAATGCAAAATACTTGCCACACTCCGTAATTTGTGGTATAATTTCTTTCATATAGAAATCTGTTCCTGATCCGGGAGGGTGACAAAAATGAAAAACCTTAACGAATGCGCAGAACGACTTTTTGAAAGCAGGTCAATGACCAATCTTATCGTAAAGGTCGGTATAGGCGACAAAACTCTCTGTGAGCTTATCAAAACGGCAGAAAACCGCGATCTTAACTCTCACACACTTTTCAATATGGCATCGGTCACAAAGATAATGTGTACAACTACCCTTGCGCTGATCGCCATCGACCGTGGTTTGCTGTCACTTCAGGATCGCCTTTCAAAATTCTTTGACGCGCCTCGCGCAAAAGAGCTGACGGTTTTCAATCTGCTGACCCACACTATCGGCATCGGTCACAAAAACCTTACGGGACATACGGCGGGATACGAAAGCGTTGGAGAATACATTCTCAACTTACCCCCCGATATTCCCACGGGAACCGACGTCCTTTACAGCTGTCCCGGATTTATCCTGCTGGGTAGGGTCCTTGAAAAGGTATTAGGCGACCGTCTTGATCGTCTGTTCACCCGATACGTGGCAGAGCCGCTGGGCATGAATAATACGGGATTCTTGCCGGATAAAAATCAGGATTTTGTCAATGCAAACCTTATGCCCGACGAGGCAGGGATCGTAAACGATTACAACTGCCGGCATCTTGGCGGTGTTTGCGGAAACGCAGGTCTTTTCTCCAACCTCGATGACGTTATGCTGTACGTAAACATGCTCCTTGCAAAGGGCGCGCCCCTGTTTTCGCAAAAAACCTTCAAATCAGCGGCTCAAAACCACACCCCAAACATGAGCGAATCAAGAGGACTTGGATTCGTTTGGTCCGATGAAAAATACGGCCGCACCGGGGGACTTTTCGAGAACGGTGCCATCGGGCACGGAGGATACACGGGACAATCTGTATTTGCTGACCCGAGAAGCGGACTTTATGTTATAATTCTTTCGGATGCTACCGCTTGCTCATGCAGAAAGCACGGAGGTCGGGAAAAAGCCGAGGAGACAAGGCAGTGCATACGGGACATTCACAACGCAATAAAGCTTGATATGGAGGTTCAAAATTGAGCGAGTTACTTAAAATAATCGATGAATTCAGGGGCGAATGTCCGTGCGGAAAAAAGCACGAGACCGCAATACGTGACATACGGATCGAAAGCGGTCTTGTTCACCGCGTAGGCGAAATTCTGCAGGCAAACGGCTTCGAAAAAACTCTGTTGCTTGTTGCCGACAAAAACACATTTGCCGCCGCAAACGGAATAATGAAAAGCCTTGAGGATTTTGACGTGGAACTGAAAATATACGATTTTCTCCGCGTTTCCACAATGGATCACGTCCGCGAAATTGAAGCACTTATTTCGGGCAAACAAATTTCTGTTTTGTCGGTGGGCACGGGCTCTGTGAACGACACCTGCCGTCTCGCGGCCGCAAGACAGAACAAAAAGCTCTGTATTTTCGCGACCGCCCCCTCAATGGACGGCTTTGCCTCCTATTCGGCGCCCATAGTCGACCGAGGCTTTAAATTCTCATACGACGCAAAAAGCCCCGAGGTCATAATCGGAGACACAAAAATTCTCGCTGCCGCGCCGGCAGAGCTTAAATCCGCGGGCTTTGGCGATATGATAGCAAAATACATAGGTCTTGTCGATTGGCAGATCTCGGCACTTCTCACGGGCGAATTTTACTGTGAACGCATAGCTGCGCTCACAAGAGAAGCCGTTGACGGGCTTTTGGAAATGGCAGATCGGGTGACTGTCGATGACGAATACACTGCAGGGAAAATTTTTGAAGCCCTGCTCAAAACGGGAGTCGGCATGAGCTTTGCCAAAAACTCCCGTCCCGCCAGCGGAAGCGAGCATATTATCGCTCATCTGCTTGAATGCGTTGAGCTGCGCGACGGAATTATCCCAAATTACCACGGAGACGACGTTGGTGTCAGCACTTTGAAAATGCTTGAGTACTACAATATCTTGTCACAGCGCGAAAGCATCGACGCACGAAAAGAGCAAGTCGATTGGGAAACCGTTTTCGGCTTCTACGGAACGATGCAGGACGATGTCAAAAAACTCAACTTCCCCGTGAACGTTATTGACTCCGTAGATCCCGACGACTTAAAAGCCAAGTGGAGCGGCATAAGAAAAATAATTCGCAGTATTCCAAGCTATGATGAGTGCAGAACCGCCATGGAAAAGGCAGGTTGCAAGCTGACAGTACAGGACATCGGCAAGGACGAAAAACTTTTCGCTGACTGCATCGAATTTTCCCCATATATGCGCCACCGCCTGACGTTACTCAGGTTGAAAAACATGATAATATAAAGAAAATCCCCCACAAGGAGGTCAAAAATGAAAATAATTGATATTCTGACAAACGGACGGGCGAATCTGTCTTTTGAAGTTTTCCCTCCCAAAACCGATTCCGCCTTTGACAGCGTTGAGGCGGCAGTTGAGGAGATCGCCTCATACCGTCCCGCTTTTATGAGCGTCACTTACGGTGCAGGCGGAGGAACGAGCAAATATACACTTGACATAGCAAAAAACATAAAAAAGCTTTACGGTGTTCCGACCTTGGCTCACCTGACCTGCGTTTCATCGACCCGTGAAACGGTCAGAGCAAGGATAGAGGACATCAAAAACGCGGGAGTGCAGAACGTAATGGCTCTGCGAGGCGACCTTACCCCCGAGCTTGAGGGAACTGACCGTTCGAGATGGGATTACCGCCACGCCATCGACCTTGTGCGCGAACTGCGCGAGTCGGGCGCGGATTTTTGCATCGGCGGAGCCTGCTATCCCGAGATCCATACCGAAAGCGCAAATCAGAAGGACGATATAAAATACCTCAAGGAAAAGGTTGACGCAGGCTGTGATTTTTTGACCACTCAAATGTTTTTTGACAACAACCTGCTATACAATTTTCTCTACAAAATAAGAGAGGCGGGCATCACCGTCCCCGTTATTCCCGGTATTATGCCGATCACCAACGCAAAGCAGGTGGAGCGTGCCATCAAAATGTCCGGCTCACATATGCCCCAGCGATTCAAGAGCTTGGTGGATCATTTCGGCTCGAATCCCGAGGCTATGAAGCAGGCGGGAATCGCATACGCCACCGACCAGATAATCGATCTGTATGCCAACGGTATCACAAACGTTCACGTTTATTCCATGAACAAGCCCGACGTGGCAAAGAAGCTGCAGGATAACCTGTCGGAAATAATAAAATGACCGCAGTTAAAACAAAGGAATACGTACTGCCGCCTGTTTGCATTCGCGAGGTGCTCAGATACAGCGGTTGCGCCGAGGTGACACCCGATATGGAAGCTCTTGCAAACGAATGCGCGGCCGAAGCTCGGAAAATCTTTTCCCCAAAGATCTGCTACGGAGAATTTCCCGTCAAAATGATCGGTGACGATCTTGATCTTGGGTTTGCACGGGTCTCATCGCGCGATCTTGAAAAAAATCTTGAGGGGTGCGACAGTGCAGTTGTTTTTTGTGCCACCGTTGGTCATGAAATCGACCGTCTCATAAAAAAATATGGGGTGATCTCTCCCGCAAAGGCAGTTATTTTTCAAGGCCTCGGAGCCGAGCGTATAGAGGCTCTGTGCGATCTTTTCTGCGCCGACCTTGAATCCGAGGGATTAACCGCCCGTCCGCGATTCAGTCCCGGCTACGGCGATCTTCCCCTTGAGCTTCAGCGTGATATTTTCCGTACCCTCGATTGCCCTCGTCGCATAGGTGCGACGTTAAATCAAAGCCTGCTTATTTCTCCCACCAAGTCGGTCTCGGCCGTCGTGGGGCTGAAAAAGCGGGTCTGAAAGGATAAAAATGGATATAAAGCAATACATAAAAGAAAAATTTCTGTTGCTTGACGGCGGAATGGGAACCTTGCTTCAAAGCGCGGGTCTGACCCCCGGCGAGTACCCCGAAAAATGGAACATCACACGCCCCGAGATCATAAAGAAGATCCACGGAGACTACCTTGCCGCAGGCTCGAGAGTGATCTCTGCCAACACCTTTGGCGCCAACTGTCTGAAATTTGACTGTGACGAGCTTGAGCAAATTATCAAAGCCGCCATGAAAAACGCCCGCGCAGCAATAGCCGAGTGCGGCGATAAAGAGGACAGATTTGTTGCCCTTGACATAGGTCCCACGGGCAAATTGCTCCGTCCTCTTGGAGATTTTGATTTTGAAAATGCGGTGGAGGTGTTTGCGAAAACCGTCCGCCTCGGCGCAAAATACGGCGCGGATCTCATCATTCTTGAGACCTTCAGCGACAGCTATGAAACAAAAGCCGCAGTTCTGGCAGTAAAAGAGAATTGCGACCTGCCTCTGATAGTTACCAACGCATACGGATCGGACGGAAAGCTCATGACGGGCGCAACTCCCGCCGCTATGGTTGCCATGCTTGAAGGGCTGAGAGTTGACGCCATTGGAGCAAACTGCTCGCTTGGCCCAAAACAGCTTCGCGGCGTGGTTGAAGAGCTTCTTTTGAACGCTTCTGTTCCCGTGGTCCTTCAGCCGAATGCGGGACTTCCCCGTGTTGAGAGCGGTAAGACCGTTTACGACGTGGACAGCGAGGAATTTTCCTCGGATATGCTTGATTTTGCGAAAATGGGTGTTCGCGTCCTTGGCGGTTGCTGCGGAACGACCCCGGAATACATAGAAAAGACCGCACGGAAGCTGGTCGGACTTGTACCCCTGCCCCTGAGCGAGAAAAATATCACTTGCGTGTCCTCTTACACCCATGCACTAAGGTTTGATAAGCAGCCGATACTCATAGGCGAGCGCATCAATCCCACGGGCAAAAAGCGCTTCAAGCAGGCGCTTATGGAAAATGATATTGATTATATTTTGGGCGAAGGTATAAATCAGCAGGAAAAGGGCGTTCACATACTGGACGTGAACGTGGGTCTGCCCGATATTGACGAGCCTTCAATGCTTTGCCGTGCCGTCACCGAACTTCAGGCGGTGACCGACCTGCCTCTGCAGATCGACACATCAAACACCTGTGCCATGGAGCGCGCTCTTCGCCTTTACAACGGAAAGGCAATGATAAATTCAGTGTCGGGTAAAGCCGAGAGCATGGACGCGGTATTTCCTCTTGCCGCAAAATACGGCGGTCTGATCGTGGCGCTTACTCTGGACGAGAACGGTATCCCCGAAACGGCGGAGGGACGGGTAGAGATCGCCCGTAAAATTCTTGCTCGTGCATCCGAATATGGGATCCGTGCAAAGGACATTATTTTTGATACCCTCGCCATGACGGTCAGTGCCGATAACAAAGCGGCGATCGCTACCCTCGGTGCATTGAGGACCATCAAGAACGAGCTGGGCTGCCATACCTCTCTCGGTGTGTCCAACGTCTCGTTCGGCTTGCCTCACCGCGAGGTCATAAACAGTACCTTTTTTGCTTTGGCTCTTGAAAACGGACTTTCGGCGGCAATTATGAACCCCTATTCCGCCGATATGATGAAGACTTATTACGCATTCCGTGCTCTTGGCGGTATGGACGATAACTGCGCCGACTTTATTGAGTTTGCCGCCGCTTTGCCCGACGAAAAGGCGCAGGCAACCGCCGCACAGACAGTACCTGAGGAAAATTATGCCTCAGAGCTTCAAAAGGCGATAATAAAAGGTTTACGAGACCGTTCGTCCGAGCTTTGCCGCGCACTTCTCGAAAAAACGGCACCTCTTGACGTGGTGCAAAACGAGGTCATACCTGCACTTGACGTTGTCGGACAGGGATTCGAGGCGAAAAAGGTATACCTGCCTCAGCTTCTCATGAGCGCAGATGCGGCAAAAGCGGCCTTTGAGGAAGTCAAGAGCTTCATGCTGCGTGACGGCTCGGAAAAAGTGTCGAAATTCCCCGTTGTCATTGCAACGGTCAAAGGGGACATTCACGATATCGGAAAAAATATCGTCAAACTTCTGCTTGAAAACTACGGATTTGAGGTCATAGATCTGGGCCGTGACGTGCCGCCTGAGAACGTGGTCGCGGCGGTCCTTGAAAGCAAAGCTCCGTTGGCGGGACTGAGTGCTCTTATGACTACCACCGTTCCTGCTATGGAGGAAACCATAAAACAGCTTCGCGCGTCCGCACCCGACTGCAAGATAATTGTTGGCGGTGCGGTGCTTACCCGTGAATATGCTGACAAGATCGGCGCCGACTATTACGCCAAGGACGCTATGGAAGCTGTCAGATATGCGGATTCCCTGAAATAACGAATATGAAGATCAAAAAGGCCATTGTTATCGGCTGTCCCGGGTCGGGGAAGACCACCTTTGCGGAGAAACTGAGAGATAAAACAGGGCTTCCTCTATATTACCTTGATGCCATCTGGCACAAGCCTGACAGGACGCACATTTCAAGAGAAGAATTTGACGCGCGAATGGCGGAAATCTTGCCGCTTGACGAGTGGATAATTGACGGAAACTACAGCAGGACGATCGAGCGACGAATCACGGAGTGCGATACGGTTTTTCTGTTCGATCTGCCTACGGAGGTATGCCTTGCCGGCGCAATATCGCGCATAGGAAAGGGACGTTATGAAATGCCATGGATCGAGACCGAGCTTGACCCACAATTTAAAAAAGAGATTGAAGAATTTCCTGCGAAGAATCTGCCTGCAATATACGAGTTGATCGAAAAATACAAGGACGGCAGGACTGTTGTGATCTTCCGAAGCCGCAAGCAGGCGGACGAATTTTTAAAAGGAGAAAAAATATGAATTTACAAACGGAGCGTCTCATTCTTCGCCCGTGGCAAGAGGATGACGCGGAGAGCTTATATAAATATGCGAGCGATCCGGAGGTTGGGCCTTGGGCGGGATGGCCGCCGCATACAAGCGTTGAGGACAGCCGTGATATAATTCGGAACGTGCTTTTCGTTCCCGAAACCTACGCGGTCTGCCTGAAGGAAAACGGTGTTGCGGTGGGAAGCATCGGTCTTAAAACGGGAGACGCTACCGACATGACCGATCACGCGGACGAATGTGAGCTTGGCTATTGGATCGGACAGCCATTTTGGGGGCAGGGACTTATTCCCGAGGCGTCCCGCGAGATCCTTCGCCATGCTTTTGAGGACTTGGGTATGAGGGCCGTTTGGTGCGGTTATTACGACGGTAACACAAAAAGCCGCCGCGTGCAGGAAAAACTCGGATTCATTTACCATCACACCACCGAGGGCCTTGAGGTCAGACTGATGAACGAGATCCGCACGGGTCATGTTATGCTCATGACAAGGGAAACGTGGGAAAAGGAGTGCCGAAAGAGTGAATGATTATCACGCATTTAAAAGCACCGGCGGAGGATCCGGCGGCGGTGGCGGATGCTTTTCATGGAAGGCGATTTTGATAATTGCCGCTATATATTGTATCTTGACTTTGATAGGACGGTGTGAATACGGATAAAATGAGCAAAATACTTACGAAAGAAGAACTTAATAAAAAGCTTTACGAGTACTATTCGGAGCACTACGGTGAGAGGGATACGGATGAGTGGCTTGAGCCGCCTGCACTGAACGTGTGGGTGTTCAAGAGGGACGGGAAGTACATATCCCTGAAAGCACACATTCTGAACGGCAAAGTGACAGAGCATATAGAGTAAAAAGACTTTCATGGGAAGGTCATTGTGTATGAGTTCATAGGGACATAAAAGACGGTGCCGCCGAGGAAAATTCCTCGGCGGCTTTTTGCTATTATTCAAAAGAAACAGGCTTGGTATCACCCGAGGCGAATGCGTTGGGGCCGGGATCTGACATGGAAAAATACATTTTTGCGGCTTTGGTAGTGCCGAAATCACGGTTGGAGCCGGAGTTTTGTACCTTGTTAAAGGCATCGCGGAACATTTGATTGTGTGCTTCCTCACGGTTTAAAAGAAAGTCGATGGTCTCACGCACCTTCTTGTCGTCGATCTGTCGGTAAAGGTATTCGTAAACCACCTTCGCGCGCTGTTCGGACGCGATATTGCTGAGCAGGTCTGCGCACAAGTCTCCCGTAACTGTTACATAATCTCCGGTCCAGGAGTAGCCCGAAGCATTTATAAGTCCGGGATTAAGACCTAAAAGCACGTGGGATTGGATCTCACCGCAGGGCACTTTTGCGGCGTCCACGTCGTGGCCGTTCAATAGGTTGATGGTCTGCGCTACCATCTCCATGTGACCCAGCTCCTCCGCCGCAATATCATGGAACAGATCCTTGATCTCGGGGTCTTTGATCCGAAAGCTCTGGGACATATACTGCATGGCCGCCTTCAGCTCACCGTTTCCTCCGCCGAGCTGCTCCTGCAAAAGCGCCGCATACTGCGGATTGGGTCTCTCTACCTCCACGGGATGAAAAAGCATCTTTTCGTGTTTGAACATTTTACTACCTCCGTTTGTTTGATATAAATTATTTTTGCCAATCCGGAGACGGATATTCAAACGGAGCCGAAAACTTCCTGTGCATATGCAAAAACGTCTTTCGACGAAAGGAAGGAGGAGATTACAAAAGAAAAAGCAAAACTAAAAGAGGGCGCCGACTAAGGCGCCCTCAATGGTTGGCATGAAAAGAATAGATAAATAATGTACTTTAAAGAGAAATAAGGATGTTATTTGTCCTTTTCGTCTTCATTGTGCTCAAGAAAAATATCAATATTGACTTGATTCTGATTCATAAAATACGATTCATTTGTATCGAAAATTTCCGTCCATTTTGGAAGAAATTTTTCATTGCGTGCGCCTTTTCCTACTGTCTCCAGCTTGATTCGCTTCCAATCGGTGGATGTGTAAACATCTGCTAAATGTGCGTATTTTGCCCTCGCATGATTTATAGCTTCCCAATTCTTTTCTGTCTCGCAGAACAACCTTTTTATTGTGTAGGCTGCTGATACAAGGTTAGCATCTTTTTGAAAAGAAAAATAATATAGGCTTCGAAGTTTTGATATTTCGGTCACAATGTTTTGAATGTTCTTGTTTTTTTCTTCTTGCGTCAACGCCTCATAATAATGGTAGTCGGTATAGGAAAGCAACTTGGCGGTTATTTCCTGCGTAGCATTCTTTCGATCGATACGGTATTGAGTAATAATCTTAATGCTATTGTTTTTTCTTTGTAAGATAGTATTTACGACAAATCCCAAAACACCTAGAATCATGGTGACGGAAACCGTAACAATTACTTCCCAATCCATTTATGTGTTCTCCTTTCTGTTAACAAGTACCAAAACCGCAGGGCAACCCCTGCGGCTTCAACTGCGGTAAAAACCGCTATTTTGGTCGGAATGACAGGATTTGAACCTGCGACATCCTGGTCCCAAACCAGGCGCGCTACCAACTGCGCTACATCCCGATATTTAGTTACTTCCGTCTTGTTACAGCCCAACCGATGGCGGCAGAGATGAGAAAGATCACCGCAACACACAGCAACCGGAACAAGGGATTGCCAAAAAACAGTGTGCCGGAAACAAAAATGGCGGTGGGGCCGTCAGCTCCTCCGATTATTCCCATACTTGCCGAACGATCGGCGGTGAAGGACAGCGCGGGAACAGCAATAATAACGGCGATCAGCAGAAAAGCAGCAAGAGAAATGAAAAATACGGTTTTGAAAAGATTTTTCATTTTCGTACTCCTGCACCGCGCGGTTTAGCCCTAATATTATATGTTATTTTCCCGAATTTGTCAAGTCTTTTTTCGTTTGCCTTAATATTTGCGTTTTTTCTCGGCAATAATCCCGCAGAGGAGGGAAGTGTTGCTGTCAGCGTGTCCCGTGTTTGTTTATTTTTTATAATTTCCTGCCTTTTAGTCCTTGACTGATAGATAAATAGGCGCAAAAAACCAAATATTTCCGTTAAACTCTTGACAAATAACACCCGTTGTGTTATAATTTTATGAAACCTCGCCGTAGGTCTTTTTTGACGTGCGCAGGTTTCCGGAATTTGCAAAACAATTTATTTTTTATATGGAGGAATTTTAAAATGGCAAAGAAGTATTGCTACCTCTTCTCCGAGGGTAACGCAGACATGCGTGAGATCCTTGGCGGTAAGGGTGCTAACCTCGCAGAGATGACCAACATCGGTCTCCCTGTTCCCCAGGGCTTCACAATTTCTACCGAAGCCTGCACACAGTACTATGAGGACGGTCGTCAGATCAACGACTCCATCATGGCTGAGATCATGACTTACATCGAAAAGATGGAAGAGATCACCGGCAAGAAGTTCGGTGACCTTGAGAACCCCCTTCTCGTTTCCGTTCGTTCCGGTGCTCGCGCATCCATGCCCGGTATGATGGATACCATCCTTAACCTTGGTCTTAATGAGCAGGTTGTTGAGGTTATGGCTGCT
>JAFQKA010000014.1 GCA_017397175.1 Clostridia bacterium
ACCAGCTTCATTTCAAGCTTATGGTCCGCGATCTTCTTTACACATATAGTGAACGCCTCGTCCTCTTTCTGAGTGTTTTCGGCGTGCTTTTGGTCGTCCTCCTTCGTCGCGATCCTAACCACCCGACGCAGAGGAGGAACGATCTCGCTCTCGTCCACCTGAGTATTGCCGACCACAACGTATCCGTATTCAAGACCTCTTGCGGTCTCGAGAACGGCGTGGTCACCGTTTTTGAGGACTATCTCACCGGGTGCAAAGTAATAGACCTTGCCTGCGCCGCGGAATCTGATCCCCACCACGTCAACCGGGTGCTCCGGCGGCTTCTTTTCATAGGTGACAGGCTCGGGAAGCTCTGCCGGTTCAATATCGTCTTCCACAGGCTCGGGATCGTAATCCGAACCGATGGTAAGGGAGTAGTTCGTGTAACCCAGCTCGTTTTCAACGGGGGAAAGCTCGTTTTCTTCAAGCAGCTCCGTCTTTTTCTCACGGTTCTGCTTGTCGGGACGTCGGTCGGAGTGGTGACGGTTTCTTCTGTTGCGGTTGTTTCTGTTATTTTTACTGTTTTTCTGCCCCTCGCCACCCTCGTTTTTGCGACGGGTTTCACCGCTTTTGGGGGTCTCCGCCTCACGCACAGCATGAGGATCCTCCTTTTGAGGCGCTCCCGACATAAAGGAGAAGGCATCGTCCGCCGACCGTGTCTTTATGCCGCTTTGATCGCCGCCGTCCGCCGGTCTGTTCTGATTTTTATGTGGCTTTTTGCCGTAAAAGGGTCTGCCGTGTTTTTTGTTGCGGGGTCTGTTTTCACCCTCGGCGCCCTTTGGCTTATTTTCGTTATCCATATATGTTTTTGTTCCTTTCCGCGGCGGTGATCACCGCCGTTTATATAAGTCTGCACTTTGTTGCAAGCGAAAAAAGTATAAGTCTCAGATTTCCGTTGGCACCCGTCATGCTGATCGCCTCTTCCACAGCATCATAAACACTCAAAAGATCGGACGTACTAAGAGCAAAAGACAGGTCCTCTGCCTCTTCACGCAAAGAATAAAAGCACAGCTCGCCGCCATCACTTTTTTTTGCAACGATAAGATCGCGCAGGGCAAGTCTTATCTGAAAAAGACACAGCAAAAGCTCCTCTCTTTTCTGGGGAAGCCTTGATATTATTTGTGCGCCTGCTCGCGCAGAACGGTTTTCAAGTGCCGAAACAAACTCCTTTGCCAGCGCACGTCTTGCGCTGATCGGCGCTCGTTTTTTATCGTCAAGAAGCTCTATCGCCTGCCCGACGCTGCCGGACGCCACCGTCAGAACATCAGCAAATTCCCGGGGTGAGCTTTGGCGCAGTTCCTGCGCTCTCGGATCAACGGAGCATATATATTTTTCTGTTTCTTCCGGCGTCAGGAGTTGCATTTTCAAGCGCGGAGCACGGCTGCGCACCGTTTCGAGCAACGCGCCGCTGTCCTCGCAGAGCAGCAGGAAAACAACGTAAGGCGGTGGTGATTCAAGGGTCAGAAGAAAGGCGTTTTGCGCCTGAAAATTCATATTGTGAGCGTCCTCGATAACGTATACCTTGAAATCGGTATCGTTTGGCAAAAGTCGCACGTCCTCTCGCACCGAGCGGATAATATCCACGCCCAGTTGGGCCTTTTCGGGGTCTTTTTGAACAAAGATCAGATCGGGAGAATTGCCCGAAAGGATCTTTTTGCAGCTTGGGCAAAGACCGCATGGCAGTGGCAGGTGCGCGTCCTCCTTTTTTTCGCAGGAAAGAGCCGCGGCGATCTGTCTTGCCAGGGTATGCTTGCCGCTTCCCCGCACACCCTCGATTATATATGCGTGCGAAAGACTGTGGCCGAGAATGTCCGCCGCCAAGTGCTCTCTGAGCGCCTTATTGCCTACCAAAGTCGGAAATGCAGTTTTCAATCCTCGCACCCTCCCATTTTAATTTTTCGCCAATTGTAATTATATCAAAAAAAACACTGTATGTCAAGTGCCGAAACCGACCGCCGCATAAAAGAAAACAAAAAAGATTCGGTAAAATCACCAAATTGCGAAAAACTACTTGCAAAGACTTTTACAGTATGGTAAAATGTACTGGATTATTATATAAATATCGGAAAGGTTTTATGGCTCCCATCATGACGAAGAAATTACGTATTCTCATCATTATTTTGGCTCTGCTACTTGCGGTTTCCGCTTTTGCGACCACTGCCACAGCGGACAGCGGCGACGGCAGTATTACCGTGAGCACAACGGACATAAATACAACGACGGGAATGTTCACCGCCACGGTAAGCATTTCGGGCAACCCCGGTGTCTCGGGAATGAGCCTCAGACTTTCATTTGACACATCAAAGCTGACCCCCGTGTCCTTTGATGCATCAAGCGGAATCTACCCCCAGGCATACTCAAACATGACAGCCGACAGTGCAGACCCCGCTGCGCTGGACGAGATCACATATTTCTTTGCCGCCTCCGAGGATATCAAGGCAAACGGAGAGCTTTTCCGTGTCAGCTTCAAGGTTGCAGACGGTGCTGTGGGAACTACGGATCTCAGCATTTCCTATGCGGCAGGCGGTGTGGTCGACTCAAAATACAATGCGCTCGCCCCGAGCGTATCCGGCTGTACGGTTGACATTTCGAGCGCACAATACCCCGGCGGCGTGATCACTCTTGAAAGTGAGCATATGGGGCTGGATTACTACCGCGTAAACGTCGGGCTCTACGGAAACATGAGCTTCGCGGCACTGAGATTCAAGCTGGTCCTTTCCGATTCTGTTGTGATCCGTTCGGTGGATTTTGACGGAATATTCGATAACGTAACTTCTAACTCCACCCAATCGGGCATAAACCTTTCTGCACTTGAAAACATAACCTACAATTACGCAAACACGGAAAACGTAACTAAAAAGGGCAAGCTTTTCAGCTTCACCCTGCGCCTGATCGACGGATTCGGCAAAATAAGCGTATCCTATGAAAACGGAGATATTGTCAACTCGGATCTTGAAATTCTTTCCCCGAAAAAGTCCGCTTTGACCCTTGGCTCCCTTGACGTTGCCACCGTTTCCTTTGATGCCAACACAAGCCTGACTTTAAGCGGAGAAACTCCAAGCGATATAACTTTTGTCAAAAACGGATATATTACCCTGCCCTTCTGCCCCGAACGTGGGGACAAGGCATATTTTCTCGGATGGTCGGAGGACAAGAACGCCACCGCCGCCGCATATAAGGCAGGAGAAAAATACCTTGTCACCGCTGATGTGACCCTCTATGCCGTATGGACGGTCAGAACATATACCGTAAAGTACAACGCAAACGGAGGTTCGGGCGCACCGACCGCCCAGACCAAGGTGCACGGCGCACCCATTACCCTCTCCGAATCGGTTCCCACAAAAGCAAATTATGATTTTGCGGGCTGGTCTCTGCTCGCCGACGGCACAGCGACAGACTACGCCCCCGGCGACGTTTACGCAGAAAACATTTCCGTGACCCTCTACGCAGTATGGCGTCCCCACAGCTATAAGATCACCTTTGACGCAAACGGCGGATCGGGAGCACCTGCCCCCGAAATGAAGCTCTACGGCACCGACGTAACGCTTCCCACAGCCGTTCCCACAAAGTCGGACGCAGGCTTTGCGGGCTGGTCGGAGACCAAGGGCGGCAGTGTCAAATATCTTCCCGGCGCCACTTACAGCGCAAATGGAGACACAACGCTTTATGCAGTCTGGACAAACGAAAAGTACGACGTGACCTTTGACGCAAACGGCGGATCGGGAGCGCCCTCCAAGATCTCAATGGCAAAGACCCTTGACCTTGTCATTCCTCTGACCGAGCCTGAAAAAGAAGGATACACCTTCATAGGCTGGGCGGAAACAAAGACGTCGACAACGGCAGAGTACAAGATCGGCGATACTTACCAAAAGAAGACCTCCGTCACCCTTTACGCCGTGTGGGAAACAGCCAAATACACCGTCAACTTTGACGCGAACGGCGGAAACGGCAACTTCACTCCCTTGACCTTTAGCCATGGAGGTTCGATAACGCTTCCGAGTGCTATGCCCGCAAAAGCGGGATTTGATTTCCTTGGTTGGGCAGAAAGCGCCGATGCAAAGTCTGCCGAGTATGCCTCCGGCTCAACTTATGCTTACAATCGCTCCGCCACCCTTTATGCGGTGTGGAGCGCGCACAAATATAAGGTGGAGTTTAATGCAAACGGCGGAACGAATGCACCCGCTATGCAATATAAGCTCCACGGTACAGATCTGCGCCTGACCGCTGTAAAGCCGATTCTCGAAGGCTACGTTTTCTTGGGCTGGGCGGAGAGTGCAGACGCGCTTGAACCTACTCTGACGGCAGGAACACTATATAAGGAAGACAGAGATATCACCCTTTACGCTCTCTGGACCCCCATCACGTACAAGGTAACCTACAACGTAAACGACGGTACGGGCAAATTGATGGGCACAGAGATAAAGACCCACGGAATACCTCACATCATAGCTCCTTACTACCCGACAAAAAAAGACCACACCTTCCTGGGTTGGGCATATTCCCCCGAGGCGCAACTCCCCGATTTCAAGTCGGGCGACTATTACCGAGATGACGCGGACGTGACCCTTTACGCCGTGTGGACCGCAAAGGAATACACGGTCATCTACAACGCGAACGGCGGCACCTCAGCCCCCGGAGCGCAAAAGAAGCCACACGGAACTCTTCTTACTCTTGTGAAGGTCAAGCCCGTATACGAGGGTCACGTGTTTGTGGGCTGGTCCTCTACCCCCGACGGAACGGCCATCGAATACCTGCCCGGTGACACCTACTCGGCAGATGAGGATATTACCCTCTATGCCATCTGGTATGAAGAGACAAGCGCGGCAAATATTGAGCTGAAAACAAAATCGGCGGGAAAGAACAAGATAAAGCTCGAGGTTCTTCTCACCTCAAATCCCGGAATTTCCTATCTGTCCCTCAGACTTGATTTTGACCGCACGAAGGTCAAGCTCATCGATGTGGCACAGGACGAGGACGGAGAGCCATTGGGCGTTCTCAGCGGCATTTCCGTTAATTTCAACACACAAAACATTCCCGAGGATACAAGCTACGTAAATATCAACTGGTTCAACTCGTCCAACAGAAAATCAAGCGGCGCGATCCTGACATTGACATTTGAAATTCTGTGCGACCTGGGAGACACGGCGGACTTTTCCGTCAGTCTCGTAAAGGATACGCTTAATGCCTCCGGCAAGAAGATACCCACAGGCGTACATTCGATCACTTACATGGTATCGAACAATTACACCCCCGGAGATCTGAACAGTGACGGCAGCATCAACTCCATCGATGCGGTGCTTCTGGCACAGTTTATTGCAGGCTGGGACGTTGAGCTTGACGAAATGGCGGCCGACTGCAACGGAGACGGCAGCATCAATTCTATCGACGCGGTTCTTCTTGCTCAGTACATCGCAGGTTGGGACGTTTCGCTCGGCTAAACAAAAAACATACGGCGGCTTTGCGCAGTGCTTACTACGCTAAGCCGCCGGTTTCTTTTGATCGCGTTGAATATTTATTCATATTCATTCATCGTTTTTTCCACTCTATTTCCCGACATTTCTTCCGCTTTTCTCCGTTTTGAACAAAAGCGATTTTTCCTTTGAAAAAGGGTATTTTTCCTGCGAACTGTGGAAAACCCTGTGGGAACTGTGTAAAACCTCGGTCGAAATGGACTTGACTTTGAAATTTGTTTGTGGAAAAGTGGAAAAACCTGTTTAAAACTTTTTTACAAAAAAACTTCAATTCGTCCTTTTGCACAAAAGTGCTTCAGCAAAATAAATGTATAAAATTCACACTCTGTGAAAACCGGGTTTTACGGGGATTTTTTTCATCGATTCACACTCAAATTCCCGCCTTTGCCTGAATTTTGGTTACGTCCAGATCGCGCAGAGCAACCTTTTCCTTGAGGGACAACGCCGCCGCCAGTCCCGCCGCCTCACCGATGGCTATGCAAACGGGCATAACGCGGAAATTTGAATGTGCCATATGACTGCCCGAAATATTTCTTCCCGACAGCAAAAGTCCCTCAACGTTTCTCGGTAGCAGACAGCCGTATGGGATCGAATATTCTCCCTTTTGCGTAAACTTGTGCTGAACGCCCGTCTTGTCAAGGCTTGCTCCGGTCAAATTGTGCACGTCAAAATTGAAGTGTGCACGCCGAACCACCCAATCATCGTAGAGGCGCGCTTCAAGAATGTCTTCTTTCGTAAGTGTCTGAAGACCCTCAAAATGTCGGGTCTCACGGATACCCAGCAAAGATGCCGAACCCATGAGCCAACAATTTTCATATCCCGGAACGTATTCGCGCAAAAATTTTATAATCGGCGGTATCTGGGAACGGCAGACCATGAGTGCCCTTGAAACGCTCTCGGCATCTGTGCCGTCCACCTCAATGGCGTTGGTCATATTGCAGACCACAGTACCGGGTGTTGTGTTTCTGTAAAGAAGCACGTGACCTGCAGGGTGAGGCAAAAGCTCCTTGGCAAGTGCCTGCAGCTCGCCCTTTGCGGTGGGCACAAGAGTTTCAAATGACCCCGGAGTAACGGCATCGGGTGCAACTCCGCCGATCTTGAACATGAGAGTTGCAGGCTGCATTCTGCCGTCGGTCTCACGCCCTTTGATATACGGTACGCCCGCGTATGCCGCCACGTCGCCGTCTCCCGTGGCGTCGATCACTCGCTTTGCCTCAATATATCCCCTACCCGTCTTGTTTTCCACCGTAACTCCCACGATCCTGCCGTCAACGACATGAGCGTCCACCGCCTTCGTGTAAAAGAGAACGCGTACACCGGCTTCCTGCATCATACGGTCAAGAGCGATCTTTTGCACCTCGTGGTAAACAGTGTTTCTTGAGCACCCTTTCTGAGCCATGTGAAAATCAAGCTCCCGCTCGATCTCCTCGCAACGATCATAAATTTCATCAAGTATCCTGCTTGAGGAGCTTCCCGTCCAGTGAGACATCATGCCCGCAGTAGCGACGCCCCCAAGACAGCCTTCCATTTCGAGCAACATCACGTTGACCCCCTCACGGGCGGCCATCAGCGCTGCACCGACTCCCGCGGGACCGCCTCCCGCGACCAGCACGTCAACCGACGCTATAACAGGGATCCTCTTGGATTTTTCTTCAAAGTATTTCATGTCCTTACTCCTTCCAAAAAAATCTGTTGACTTTCCTTTGAGAAGAGTATATAATAAAATTATCAAAGATTCCTTTGTTTTTTAGCGCATTTTCTTTGAAATTCGACAATAGGAGGTCAAAATGCAAACCAACACGCTTGCGGATATAACGTCTTACGTGGATTTTCTTCGTGAAAACGGATTTTCTCTGACCCTCAGTTGCTTTTCCGAGACTTTGCGTCCCTACTATGAGACCCTGCTTCAATACGAGCCGCACCTATGCCGTGTATGCTCATTTTTGAAATCCTCACATAAAACAAGGCAAAAGTGCATAAACAACAAAGATCGACTGAATAAGAGCCACCCGCAAAAAACTTATTACTATTGCTGCTGGGCAGGAGTTGAAGAATTTGTCTTTCCTGTTTTCTGCGACGGTGAGCCTGTGTGCTGCATCAATCTTTCGGGATACCGAGGAAGGCTCGAAATATCAAAAAAAATCAGCGAAAAGCTGAAAAAACGCATAGCCTCGGGCTATGCCGAGGGCTACGACGCCCTCAGCGACACCGTCCCCGAGCAAGAAAAGGCGGAACGGGCAATAAATCCGCTGAAATATATGCTTTGCTCGCTTTACAGACAGGCGCTTCTGATGCCGTCTGAGGAAGATTCCTCAGGCGATCTCTACGTTCGGGCACTGCGTTATATATACGACCATTACATGGAGCACGTTTCCGCAGATGGCATCGCCGCCGCGCTTTGCTACTCGTCCTCACACCTGCGGCACGTCTTTTTGAAAAAAAGCGGAAAGACGATTTCCGACACTCTCACCGCGGTCCGCCTGTCTGCCGCCGAACAGCTGCTGACCCAAAGCGAGCTTTCTGTAACGCAGGTCGCCCTTGACTGCGGCTTCTGCGACGGAAATTATTTTTCCACCGTATTCAAAAAGCACAAGGGCTTATCCCCCAAGGAATACCGCGCCGCGCATCACGCAAGACAAGGAAAGTAAAGAAGACAAACCTCCGCAAATAAGCCACAAAATAAAAAACCGCCTCCGGCGGAAGGAGTTATATATTATGGAAGAAAACAAATTCGAAAAATTCTACAATGAGGTCTTCCCGTTCTGGGCGGATCTTCCCGAAGCCGAGAAAAATTTCGTGTGCGACAGCTCTTTTGAGATCAACTACAAAAAGGGCACTCAGATCCACGACGGAAGCGAGTGCTCGGGAGTTTTCATGGTGCAAAGCGGCTGTCTGCGCATTTACATAATGTCGGAGGAGGGCAAGGATATCACCCTGTACCGTCTCCACCCCGGGGATATGTGTATGCTGGCGGCATCCTGCGTGATCCGGGCAATCACCTTTGACGTGTTCATCGACGCCGAGGAGGACAGCCGTTGCTTTGTGATCTCGGGTCCTGCCTTTGCATCTCTGTCCGAGAGAAACCGGACGGTAAAGATCTTTTCTCTTGAAACGGCAGTTGAACGCTTTTCCGACGTGATGTGGGTCATGCAGCAGATACTTTTCATGAGCATGGACCGCCGTCTGGCAATCTTTTTGACAGAAGAAAGTGCCCGTCTGGGGACGGACACTATCGAGCTTTCTCACGAGCAGATCGCCCGTTACATGGGTTCTGCCCGTGAGGTAGTTTCAAGAATGCTCAAATATTTTGTTTCCGAGGGAATAGTGGAGCTGTCCCGACGGGGTGTGAAGATCACCGATCGCAAAAAGCTTCGCAAATTAGCCTTTGAGCATAGCTAAAATATCTTCCTTTGGACGTGCACCCACCGACTGAGCTACGACCTTACCGTCACGAAGAACAGCCAGCATGGGAATGCTCATAACGCCGAACTGCTGGGCAAGCTCGCCCTCATCGTCAACATTTACCTTTCCCACGACGTATTCGGGATGCTCGGCGGCGATCTCCTCAATTATGGGAGCCACCATGCGGCAGGGACCGCACCAGTCTGCAAAAAAATCCAGGAGAACAGGCTTTCCGCCCGAAACGACTTCGTTAAAATTGTTCTTATTTACATGAATTACTGACATAACTTTTACCTCTTTTCCTTTATTGTACCCTTATTTTACCCTCTTTTTATGAATTTTTCTGTGACAAGATCACATTTTTTTGAAATTTTTGTAATTTTCCGAAAAAAATCCCGACTTTAATTGTGAAAGGCCTTCAAATACACGCGAGAAGGAGGTGCGAAGGACGACTATGGACGACGAAAAGATCATCGAAATGTTTTTTGATCGCTCGGAACAGGCTGTCAGCGAGACTGAAAAGAAATACGGCAAATATTGCTACAGTATTTCGTACAGGATCCTGAATTCAAACGAGGACAGCGAAGAATGTGTAAACGACACCTGGCTTTCCGCATGGAATGCGATCCCGCCAAAGAAACCCGAAAGTCTCAGAGGATTTCTGGGCAGAATCTGCCGAAACATTTCTCTTGACCGACTTGATTTTCTGAGTGCCGAGAAGCGCAGCAAAAGCGTAACCGAGGCATTCGAGGAGCTTGAACTGTTCCTTTCGGGAAAAGAAGAAAATATCCCCGAGGAAATTTTCATGCGCGAGACGGTGAACAAATTTCTCAAATCGCTGGACCAAAAGACAAGGATCATTTTCATGCGCAGATATTGGTATTTCTGCTCCGTTGAAGAAATTGCGGACAGCATGGGAATAACGGAAAACAACGTCCGCGTCACCCTGCACCGCACTAAACTTAAGATGAGAAGCTTTTTTGAAAAGGAGGGTATTACGATATGAAAAGAAAATTTGACCTGCTGCGATATGCAGACGACAAATATATTGAAGAAGCGAACCCCGAAAGAAAGGTCCGCAAGAGAAGTCGGCTGACCGTTCTCATAGCGGCAGTCCTGTCCCTTGCCCTGCTTGTAGGCGCGTTATCCGTCTTCCTGCTTCCCGCAAACAAAAAGGACGAGTATAACAGACCACAGGGCTATCTGGCAATACAGAGCGGTATCACCACTTACCTTGAAAGTCACGGAAAATATACCAGAAAGAATCAAACCTCCCAGGGTGGTTTCTGGGACAATTTATTTAATATGTTCGGTGGTGCTAAGGGCGAGGCTATGGATGACGCTATGAACGGTGCCGCAGTGGACGGAGACATTTACTATGGCAAAGCAGAAGAGGAAGATATAGTAGCCGATTTCCTTGAAACGTACAATCCTTCGGAGATAGCTCCCACACCCGACGGTACCGCAGGGGATAGAGAGAACTCCTCGGTTGAGGTCACCGACAACCAGGTCGAGGGTGTTTCCGAGGGCGACCGCTTCAAGAGAAGCCATACCCACATTTTCTATCTGGACATCTACGGCGTGCTTAAGGTATACACCATTGAGGGGCTTAATTCACGGACGGTAAATTCTCTCAACGTTGGTGCGGACGTTGAATATAAATGTGCCGTCTCGGAGAAAGTCTGCAACGTGACCGTAAAGGAAATGTTCCTTTCCTCCGACGCGAAAACTCTCACACTTATCGTAACCTTTAACTCCGTTGAAGACAGCACACTTTACACGGGAATAATAAACTACGACGTTTCAGATCCCGAAAACATTCAGAACCGCGCGATAGTTACCATGTCCGGCGATTATCTCAGCGCGCGCTTTATCGACGGCAAGCTACTTGTTATGAGCAGTCAGACCATAAATGAAGAAGCGCTTTATACAAGCGGAAAGGTCAGCTTCGGTGAGGAGGAGACCTATTTGCCTTGCATCTCCGAAGCAAACGGCGAGCTTAAAGTCTTTGACGAAGAGGACATCATTATTCCCGAGAACACCTCCCGTCTCTGCTACACAAACGTTACCGTTCTGGACGGCATGACACTTGAAAGCCTTGGCGAAAAGGCTATGTTCTCCCACAGCACCGACGCTTACGTTACACGTGACCGCATCTATCTGACCAGCGTATGGGCACAGATGACCGAAAAGAGCAGTTCTACTGTCCGCGATGCCATGACGGACATCACCTGCCTGAAGATCGGCAACGGCGAGCTTACCGAGGAGGGTGTTGTTACCGTCCGCGGCTATGTGAAAGACCAGTACAGCATGGACGAGTACCAGGGTATTCTTCGCGTTATAACCACCACGAACTCTACCGAATATCATAATTCCAACTATGTCAGCTACGGCTACGACGACAGATTCTCCATCGCCACCGCCACAGGAGAATCAAATGCAAGCCTTTACTGCATCGATGCGACCTCCTTTGAAGTAGTTTCCGAGGTAGTCGACTTCGCGCCCCCTCACGAGGAAGTGCAGTCCGCAAGATTTGACAAAACCATGGCTTACGTCTGCACGTCGATCGAGATGAGCGACCCCGTATTCTTCTTTGACCTGTCCGATATAAATAACATCACCTATAAGGACACAGGCACCATCGAGGGCTATTCCACCTCTCTTGTAAACCTTCAGGACGGCTTTTTGCTGGGCTTTGGCGTAGCCAACTGGAGCGATACAAAGATCGAGGTCTACCGCGAAAGTGAAAACGGCGTTGAATCATTCAGCGACTATATCATTCGCAACTCTAATATCTCACACGACCACAAGGCACACTATATCAACCGAGAGGGACTTATAGGCTTTGGAGTCAACAAACACAACGGCTCGGGCAAATGCGAATATATCCTGCTGGGCTTCAGCGAGGAAAAAGGACTTTTCAAGATCCTCAGTGCCGATGTGGGTTACGACACAGACAGCATTCGCGCGACCCTTATCGACGGATATTTCTATATCCTCCACTCGGACGGACTTACCGTAAATCAGCTCTATTGATAAAATAAAATCACCCCCGCAGACCATGGTCTGCGGGGGATTTGTTCTCAGGCAACGCTCCGAGCCTTCTCCAGTGGGAGAAGGTGGCAAGCGGTCCCCCTTCTCCCACAGGAGAAGGCTTACTTTTAATACGACGTATTAACAACCGAATTTTTGATATTGTACTTTGCGATAACGTCCTCATGGACTACAATATCGTCCTTAAATTCGGAAAGCCGCTCGCTCAGCTTTATCGTAACGAGGTTTGGCTCGAAATCCGTAAAGAAATCCGCATTGGCGGAGGCGGCATAACCACCCGCGTCAAGCTCCTCGCGCAGGATTATATGGATTCCGTAATCTGACTTCACCATTGCAAACTTGCCGACTTCAAGCTCGAACGCAAGGTCTACCACCTCCGTCACGTACTGAGAGCTCTTGGTAAAATAGTAGCCGCCGGGGTACTGCTCGTTTGCCTTGTCCTCGCTGTATTTGTCCATGAGGGTGGCAAAATTCTCGCCCTTTGAAAGCATTCCGAGTATATCCTCTGCCTTTTTTTCCTGCGCCGCGATCTCCGCATCGGTAAAGTCGCGGGTGGCAACGTTACCATCGGTATCATATGTGAAATTGCCCTCATCGTCGGTTATAGGCTTATTTGAAGTATAGAGAAAAATCTGTTTTATACGGGCATAATTATCCGTATAATATTCCGCTTTTTCCTCCTCGGTTATCTTTTCCGTTCCGTTGGCACCGTAGAGATATTCTTCAAGATAGTCGAGCTTCGCTTCGATTATATACACCTCTCGTAAAATGTCGTAGTTGACACCGTATGCGGAAAGATAGGAATTGAGGGTGGATTTGCTTCCGTCCCCGCGCTCCTCCAACAGGGTGGCCATTGTCTTGTCGATCTCCTTTATCTCGGATTTCGGCAACTCAAGCTCAAGCTCACTGAAAAGGTGCATAGCAGACACAAAGGTCTTTGCGTTATCGGTGACAAACCCCGTAAAGACCTCATTGTAGGTCTTGCCGTCGTCATTAACCTCGTCCCAGATGTCGTCCCCTGCGTTGCTGTAAACGCCTTTTACACGCGACAGCCACAAGCGGTACATATTGGCAGTTATCTTCTGCTCGCCCAGCTCAAATGCAACCTCCTGCTTCTTTTTGCCGCAGGACACAAGAGCCGTCAGCATGGCAACCGCCAAAGCAAAAGCCAGAACTCTTGAAAAAATTTTATTATTCCTCATCTGTTTCGTTCTCCTTTTTCCCCTCACTCATTTGGATATAATCAAAGAGAAGTGCCTCGGTTATATCGGTGGGCTTTTCGTCCTTTTGCAGGCGCAGGTTCATATATGGGCTGCCCGACATAACTATCTTGATCCTGCCGCCGTATTTCTTTGACAGATCCGACCAGATCTCCCAATCGAACTTCGTCGGGAAAATATGCACCTCGCTGCCCGACTGTTCCACTCTCGTAACGCCGCATTTTATGGCGTAGGCACGGATAAGCGCGATCTGCAGAAGATTCAACGCCGCCTTTGGAGGCGTTCCGAAGCGGTCGTAAAGCTCGTCGGTAATATCCTCCCGATCGTATTCGCTGTCGATCATGGCGATCTTTTTGTAAAGTGCCATTCTCTCGGAAGAAGATCCCACGTATTTTTCGGGCAGGTAAGCATCTGCGTTCAGGGCAATGTTGCAATCGGGCTTTTCCACGATCTTACCGCCCTTTTCCTCAAGCACCGCTTCATTTAACAGCTTGATATAAAGGTCGTAGCCGATAGCTTCAAGGTGTCCGTGCTGCTCCGCGCCCAGCAGATTTCCAGCGCCGCGAAGCTCCATATCGCGCAGGGCGATCTTAAAGCCCGCGCCGAATTCCGCGTACTCCCGTATTGCTTCAAGCCGTTTTTCGGCTATCTCGTCAAGCACACGTCCGCGGGGAAACGTGAAATACGCATAAGCGCGGCGGGACGAACGTCCAACTCGACCTCTCAGCTGATGAAGCTGTGAAAGTCCGAGCCTGTGGGCATTCTCAACTATGAGAGTGTTAGCGTTCGGAATATCAACGCCCGTTTCGATGATGGTGGTACTGACAAGAATATCGGTCTCGCCCGAAAGCATTCTTCCCCATATCTCCTCCAGCTCCTCCCTCTCCATGCGGCCGTGTGCAACGGTTATGCGGGCATCGGGAATTGCGGCTGAAAGTCTTGCCGCCACCACGTTGATATTGTCGATATTGTTATAAAGATAAAAAATCTGGCCTCCGCGGCGAAGCTCGCGTCGTATAGCCTCCTCGATGATCAGATCGTCGTGCTCAAGAACGTAGGTCTGAACGGGAAGTCTGTCCCCGGGAGCCTCGTCAAGAATGGAGATATCACGCAGACCTCCCATTGCCATGTTCAGTGTTCGGGGGATAGGCGTAGCACTGAGGGTCAGCACGTCAACGTTTCCGCAAAGCTGCTTTAGCTTCTCCTTTTGGGCAACGCCGAATCTCTGCTCCTCATCAATAATAAGCAATCCCAGATCCTTGAACTCAATGTCCTTTGAAACAAGACGGTGAGTGCCGATTATCATGTCCACCTCGCCGCGCTTCAGTCGGCGCAACGTCAATGCCTGTTGTTTGGGTGTGCGGAAACGGGAGATGATATCCACCTCAACCGGGAAAGATCGGAATCGTGCCAGGGCCGTTTGATAATGCTGCATTGCAAGAATGGTGGTAGGCACCAGGATCGCTACCTGCTTGCCGCCGAGTATCGCCTTGTACGCGGCGCGGAACGCCACCTCGGTCTTGCCGAATCCCACGTCACCGCAGAGCAATCTGTCCATGGGAACGGTGCTCATCATGTCCTGCTTTATTTCCTCAATAGCAGTCACCTGACTGTTTGTTTCCTCGTAGTCAAATGCAGCCTCGAAATCCTGCTGAAAATCGTCGTCTGGCGGGAAAGCAATGCCGCTGAGCCGCATACGGGAGGCGTAAAGCTGAATAAGCTCCTTCGCCATTTCCTTTACCGCACCCTTGACCTTGGATTTCGCCTTGCCCCATTCACCGCCGCCGAATTTTGACAGCTTCACCGTTCCGTCATCAGCATGTGCGCCGATGTACTTTGACACGCGGTCAAGCTTTTCGGTAGGCAGGAACAGCTTATCCGCACCGGCGTACTGAATACTTATATAGTCACGGCTGACGCCGTTTATTACTTTGTTTGAAATTCCCAGGTAGATACCTATACCGTAGTCCTCGTGAACCACGTAGTCTCCCACCTTCAGCTCGGCGTAGGAAAGTATTTTTTGCGTACCCGCTATCTTCTTTCCGCGGCGCTTGGACGCAGTCTTCAGATATGCGCCCTTGCCCTGTCCCATGGTGGAAAGGACGGCAATTTTCGGCGCAGGAAGCTCGTAGCCGCCGATATAGTGGCGCCAGATAAGCTGTACCGTTCCCGCAGGCTGAGTAGCCGATGTCAGCTCGTCCTCCTCGGTGCTCTTGAATACCTGATATTCCTCACCCGAAAGAAGCTCGGAAAGATTGTTTGCCGCCGCCTCGTTTTCGCAGAGAACAATGGTCTTGTATCCGTTCTTTGCGTAAGAAGAAAGATCCTCGCGCAAAAGCTCGAAATTTTCCGCATAGGAAACGGTGTGCTTTGTGCGGAAGCCGAAAAGTCCGCCCAATTTCTTGCCCGACAGACCTGTGGTCATAGATCCGGCGTGCAAGGTCACGTTGCTCTCACAGAACAGCTCAAACGCCGAGGCAGGCTTTGTATAGTCGGCATATTTTGGGGAGATAGTTCCCCCTTCCATCAGCTCCTCGATCTGACGGTGCAAGGTCCACTCGGCGGTCTTCAACCGCTCGTTTACGGCGGCGGTGCCGCGAATTATGACAAGATTATTTTCACCCAAATAGTCAAGCAGGCTCACCCGCTCGGGGTAGATAAGCGAAATATACTTGTCCGCAAAATTTATTTCCGTGCCGTCGTCGAGGGCGCTCAACTCAAGCTCCATTTCCTCTCTCGCACGGCTGTCATCACTCTTTTTCAAGTGAGAAGCGATAGCTTTTTTCAGCTTTTCCCTGCCCTCGGAGGTGATTATCAGCTCGCGTGCAGGAGGAAGCTCCGCATAATCTATGTGGTCGGTAATTCGCTGACTGTCTACCTCAAAAAGGCCCATTCTGTCAATATCGTCACCGAAAAGCTCAATTCGAAGGGGTGCCACCGAGTTTTTCTCGTTGCCGTCCACGTCCACGTATCTGCCGTAAGGCGGGAAAATGTCAAGAATACCGCCACGAACTGCAAACTGCCCCGCACAGTCGACCCTATCAACGCGGCTATATCCCGCGTCGACGAGCTTTTTCACCGTTTCGTCAAGATTCAGTAGCTTATTGTAGTCGATACGCATGGAATTGTCGCGCAAAACCTGCTCAGGCACCGTATATCCCAGCGCCGCGTCAGGAGTGGTCACCACCACGTCAAATTCACCGCTTAAAATTCCATACAACACGTTCAGCCTCTCATGCTCGTACTCATGGGAGGCGGTAATATTATAAAAAGTAAGGTCGCGGGCGATAAAAAATCCGCATTTCAGTCCAAAAGACGTGAGCAGATTCCGCATGGCCACCGCTTCCTTTTCCTCGGAGCAGACCATCAAGGTCACACCGCCTCGCGCCTCACGCACGTCTTCAATCAAAGCCGTGCAAAGAGCGTCGGACGCGCCCGAGCAAAGACCGCTTGCCACCACGGGAAGCTTTGTCTCACGGTCAAAGGTTTTTAAGACTGCACCGAGAAGTCCTGCATATTCGCCGTCTCGGCGGATACTGTCAGTTAAAATATTCATCTTCTACCTGCGTTATGCTTTTTTTGAGTTGCAGATCTGCATGGCACTATCAACGTCTCCCGAAAGTATCTTTTCAAGTCCCTCCATAGCCACACCAAAGGCCTCAAAGAGCTTTTCCTGCTCGTCCTTTGTAAAAGTTGACAGCACCCAGTCCGCCAAGTCGTAATCGGGATTTGGCTTAGCCCCAACTCCCATTTTTATGCGTGGGAATGCCTGCGTGCCCAAATGCTCGATTATGCTCTTGATACCGTTGTGACCGCCCGCGCTTCCCTCTCGCCGAACGCGTAAGCGTCCCGGCTCAAGGCTTATATCGTCAAAAATCACGATAATATTCTCGGGAGGGATCTTGTAAAAGGACGCGGCGGCACCCACAGCCTCACCCGAAAGATTCATAAAGGTCTGGGGTTTTATGAACAGCACTCGCTTACCCGCCACCGTGCATTCGCCTGTCAGAGCATTGAATTTCAGACGGTCAATCTTGAAATTCAGCTTCTGCGAAATATAATCAAGGGTCAAAAATCCCGCGTTGTGCCGTGTAAAGGTGTACTTTGCGCCGGGATTTCCCAGTCCCACCACGATGTGAGAGATTGTGGCTGTGCCGCTTTCTTCTCTATCCTTTTTTATTTTGTTAAAAAGCTCAAAAATATCTGCCATTTTCTTTGTTTCCCAATTTATTTTCTGATTCTCACAAGGCTTGAAACACCTTCACTCAGTGCCGCCAGAAAAGCGTCTGCCTCCTGTTGCGTATTCCTTGCATTCAGACTGACCCGAATGGTGCTGTCGGCGCTGTTATTATCAAGACCAAACGCCGAAAGTGCCGAGCTCACCGCCCTTGAATGGGACGAGCAGGCCGATCCGCTCGAAACGCAGATCCCCTTTGATGAAAGGAAATGAAGCATGGTCTCGCTCTTGATCGACGGAAGCCTCAGACTCAGAATATGAGGAGCGCGCTCTCCTCGAGGGAGATTTATCTCCACTTCATCGGGCAATCTGTCCGCTATGTAGTCGCGCAAGGACGTCATGCTCTCAATATCTCTGTCAAGTGTTTCAAAGCACTGCGTCGCCGCACCCCCAAAGCCCGCAATACCTATAGTATTTTCAGTACCCGAGCGAATCCCGAACTCCTGACCGCCGCCGAGCAGCCAAGGAACGATCTTCTTTGACTTCAGTATGGCAGGCGAGATCCAAAGCGCGCCTATTCCTTTGGGACCGTGAATTTTGTGTGCGCTGACCGTAACCAGATCTGCGCCCAGGGTCGCAACGGAAAATTTCCGCTTCATGTACCCCTGCACCGCGTCCGTGTGACAGACCGCCTCGGGACTTGCCGACTTGATCGTTTTAAAGGCGCTTGAAATATCATAGATCGCGCCCGTCTCATTGTTTATCATCATAAAGGTAGCAAGAAGAACGCCCTTCGCCTCTGCCTTTATCTGCTCTGCGTCAAGCACGCCGCCCTCGGTGGAGATGCGAACGACCTCAAACCCCTGCTCTTCAAGTCTTCTCAAAGCGTTTTCGACGGCAGAATGTTCACCCGCCGTTGTCAGGATCTTATTTGCCGTTCTGCGGGATTTGGCGAAAACCGTGCCAAAGATCGCCAGATTGTCCGCCTCACTTCCGCCCGACGTGAAAACAAGCTCACCGTCCTTGGGATTTCTTATTCCGAGAGAACGGCAGACCGCCATTCTCGCCTCGCGTACAAGCTTTTCGGCATCAAGTCCTGCCGTATGCTGGGACGAAGGATTTCCGTAGCACTCTATGGCCTGAGCCATCTTCTCCTTTGCCATAGAACAAAGCTCGGTAGTGGCACTGTTGTCAAAATAAATCCTATCCATTATTTGAACTTAAAATTGTCGATTATAGCCTGAACTTCAGTCTCGTGGAGATCGTAGTTTTCGGGGGTAGAGGTGTAGGTCATGATATAGAACTTGTCCCCGTGAACAGCGATGATCTGACGGTATTTCAATGCCTGTCCCGCCATTTCACCCTCAAAAACGTAAGATGCTGCCGCCTTACCGCCCAGCACTATCTCCTTTGCCTCCTCGATGACCTTGAAATTATCGTAAGTGGCACTGTAACTCTCCTTGCACTTTTCCCAATATGCGGCAATGGTGGGAGTATCAATGTCAGGATAATAGGAGGTCACGTTTACACTTGACTTGTCGTCCTGGGAATAATACCCGCCGTCAACGTCATGAGATGGATTCCATGTAGCAGGAATATAGAGGGAATAAGCCACGCCCTCGCCCGAAACGTCCTGCATTCCGTCGGGAGTGCCGTTATCCTTTCCACAGGCCGCCATAGCAAGGCAAAGCGCCGCCAGAAGTATTATTGATACAAACTTTTTCATTTATTTTTCCTCTTATTTTTTATTTTTAATATCAAGCATTGCCTGTGCGGCGCTCATAATTCCGATCTTGCCGCTTTCATATGTCAGACCGCCCTGGAAATAAGCCGTGTATGGAGGACGGCATGGCCCGTCTGCGCTGATCTCGATGGAAGACCCCTGGGTAAATGCGCCCGCCGCCATAATTACGCGGTCGGTGTAGCCGGGCATCTCCCAAGGCTCGGGAGAAACAAAGGCGTCAATGGGCGAGCCTGCCTGAATACCGCGGCAGAATGCCACGAGCAGCTCCTCTTTCCCCGTGATCACCTGCTGAATTATGTCGCTTCTGACCTCGTCCCACGCAGGTTCAACCTCGTAACCCAATTTATCGAACATATAGGCCGCCAGATGCGCGGTCTTGATAGCCTGAGAAACCGTGTGAGGCGCGTAGAAAAGTCCTTTGTAGAAGCTCTTGTTTATTCCGAGGGTCGCGCCAACCTCGGTACCCGTTCCAACAGTGGTAAGACGGTAGCTTGCAAGCTCTATTGCTCTTTCCTTACCTGCAAGATAACCGCCGATCTCGGCCATTCCTCCGCCGGGATTTTTTATAAGCGAGCCGATGATCATATCCGCTCCAACGGCGGTAGGCTCCTTTGTTTCAACAAACTCGCCGTAACAGTTGTCTACCACGACGAAAGTCTCAGGGGACTTTTTATGTATGAATTCTGCCGCCTCGCCTATCTCGTCAACGGTCAGGGTGCGGCGGTTAAGATAGCCCTTTGAACGTTGGATCCAGACCACCTTGACGCGTTTACCGTAGCTGTCGAGCGTCTCACCGATCCTGTCGTAGTCAAACCTGCCGTCTTTAAGATCAACCTGCTCGTATCCGATACCAAAGTCCGCCAAAGAGCCGTTTCCGGGAGTTCCCGCAATACCGATTACCTCTTCCAGTGTGTCATAGGGCTTGCCCGCAACGGAAAGAAGGATATCACCGGGACGGAGAAGTCCGAAAAGTCCGATAGAAAGGGCGTGAGTGCCGTTTACGATCTGACAACGCACAAAAGCCTTTTCCGCGCCCATAACGTCGGCCCATATCTCATCTAAGGTGTCACGTCCTCTGTCATCGTAGCCGTATCCGCTTGAGGGATTGAAAAGCGCCTCGGAAACGCGGTGAGAGCGGAACGCGTCCATGACCTTTTGGGTGTTCTCAAAGGAAATTTTGTCGATCCGATCAAAATGCTCCTTTAAATCTCTGTCTGCCTGTGTGGCAAGAGAGATGATCTCGTTTGAAAAATTCATTTTTGAGTACCTTTTTACTTTATTTTTATTTTCAGGAAATTTTTGTACATATCCGCAGTTTCACCCGACTTTGAGGAAAAAAATTCGATCCTTCCCGTCTCCGTCCTTTCGGCAGCAAGTCCTGCCGCATCGATCCTGCGTTTTGCCTCTCTGGCCGTACCACAGGCTCCGTCGAAAACAGCCGTCCCCGGCAGGTACTTCTCAATAAGATGAAGAGCAAACGGATAGTGGGTGCAGCCAAGCACCACGGAATCAACTCCGCGGTAAGGCGTGAGAAGATCTCTTACGTATTCCTCTGTCTCGGGACTGTCAAGATCTCCCTTTTCAATGAGCCTTGCCAGATCGTGGCAGGGCAGAGGGATTATCTGTGCCCGACCTCTGTATTCACCAACAAGGCGCTCGAATTTTTCCTGTTCAAGCGTCGTAGGTGTCGCCATTACGAGCACGGTCGAGCTTCCGTCGGTCTTGCCAAGCTCCTGCTCACCGTAAAGAACGGCAGGCTTTATGGCAGGCTCGATGCCAACGATAGGCACGCGGGGATAAGCCTCACGCAGACGGCGCACTGCCGCCGCCGTTGCCGTATTGCAGGCGACCACGAGAGCCTTTGCCCCCGACGCAAAAAGCCGCTCGGCTATGTCAAAGGTGAGCTTTCGCACCTGCTCTGCCGACTTTTCGCCGTAAGGCGCATTTGCGCTGTCCCCGAAAAATATAAAATTTTCATTTGGCATAAGCGAAATCAGCTCCCGCAGGACGCTGACACCGCCGACACCCGAATCAATGACCGCAACAGGGCCGTTTTTGTCTGCCATTTTTCTTTCCTTATTCTTCAAAAGAATTTACAATATTTTTAAAGGTGTTTCCCCGTTCCTCGAAATTGCGAAAGGCATCGAAGCTGGCGCAGGCAGGGGAAAGGAGCACCGTGTCCCCTGTCTCAGCCATACCTCTTGCCGCTTCAACGGCTCCCTTGAAGTCGGGATCAAAAGCTATTTTCAGACCGCACTTCTCAGCACCGACTTTATCAAGTGCATCCCTTATCTTTTGGGCGGTTGCACCCGTCAGGACCACAGCTCGCGCACGCTCGATAAGAGCATCTGCCAAAGGCTCAAAGGGAATATTTTTGTCGTATCCGCCGCAGATGACGATAGGCTTTTCGGTCAGAGCCGAAAGTGCCGCCGCCGTTCTTGTGGGACTTGAATCTATCGAGCTGTTGTAATATTTTACGCCGTCAAGCTCTCTTACAAACTCCAGTCGGTGCTCAACACCGCCAAAGGTCCGTGCCACGTCAAGCACGGCTTCGCGCGAAACGTATGGACGGGTAATTGAGATAGCCGCCATATAATTTTCCACGTTGTGCCGTCCGGGCAGCTTGATATCAGAGACCTTTATGATATCTTCCTCTGTCACTCCGTCCGAATAATATATAATTCCGTCCCGTTCGAAGATGGCACAGGCACCATCTATCTCTTTGACGGTCTCGGCATAGCTTTGAGCAACCGAAGAAAACAGCGTAACGGGTAATTTGCTCTCTTTTGCAAGAGAGTATGTAATCTCATTTTCCGCGTTAAAGGTCACGTGAGAAATCGGCTCATGTCGGAAGATGTTGCACTTCGCCTGTGTGTATTCCTCCATGCCCGTGTGCCAGTTCAGATGATTTGGGGTAAGATTTGTCACTATCGCTCTGTACGGCGAACGGGTCATGGTCTGAAGCTGAAAGCTTGAAAGCTCTACTACCGCAAAATCGTTTTCGGTCATCTTATCTGCCCGGTCAAGAAGTGGCGTTCCGATATTTCCGCCGACCCAGACCCTGCCACAGCCGTTTTTCTCAAGCTGGCGCGCAAGGATCTTTGACGTAAGGGTGGTAGTCGTTGTCTTTCCGTCGCTTCCCGTGATACCAAGCACGGTGGCAGGCGTTATCTCAAGGAAAAATTCCATTTCAGAGGTAAGAAGCGCACCGCGGTCGGTGGCCGCCTTTATTTGCGGCAGATCGGGACGTATCCCGGGGGCGCGAAAAATAATATCACCCTCAATATTTTCAAGATATCCCTCGCCCGTCACAAGTCTGACGCCAAGACCTTTCAGCTCGGCGGCAATATCCCCCAGCTGTTCCTCTGTTTTCATGTCCCGCGCCGTAACGTCGGCGCCCATTTTGCAAAGCAGACGGATAAGAGGCAGATTTGATATACCTATTCCGAGAACGTCCGTTCTTCCCTGCTCTAATCTGCTGTATATTTCTTCTTTGAGCTTCATATAACTCTCCGATCACAAAATTTGTCACCTTATATTATATAACAAAGTGCGAAAATATTCAAGTCCCTGCGCGATTTTTTACCGTTTGCACACATTCTTTTTTAATTTAAGAAAATCTTAAGGTTTTACCCCCTTTTATCTTAATAAATTTTGTGATAGAATATGAACGAAAGATAAAACAGGAGGTCACACATGAGCAGGATTCTTATTTGCGACGACGAACGTGACATCGTCTCCGCCCTTAAAATATACCTGGGCGCCGAGGGCTACGAATGTCTTGAAGCATACGATGGTGAGCAAGCCTTGAAAATTCTCAAAAGTGAGAACGTTCAGACGGTACTCCTTGATGTGATGATGCCGAAAATGGACGGGCTCACCGCCCTTGATCTTATAAGAAAAGAGAGCAACGTGCCTGTGATTTTACTGACCGCCAAGAGCGAGGATAGTGACAAGGTGCTGGGACTGAACGTGGGCGCGGACGATTACGTAACCAAGCCCTTTAACCCTGTCGAAGTGGTGGCGCGGGTTCGGGCGCAGGTAAGAAGGTACACCAAGCTGGGAAGCAGTCCGACCCCTGACGGCGACAAGATCTTATCCGTCGGAGAGATCGAAATGAATTGCAGAACACGTGAGGTGCGCGCCTACGGCGATCCCGTTTCCCTTACCGCCACCGAATACGACATTCTGCACTTGCTTTTGTCCCACCCCGGTCAGGTGTTCAAGAGCCGCGAGATCTACCGACTTATCCGCGACGAGTCCCCCGTGGGAAGCGAGAACACCATCGCAGTCCACATCAGACACTTAAGAGAAAAGATCGAAATAAACCCCGCCGAGCCGAAGTACCTGAAGGTTCTTTGGGGGCACGGCTATAAGATCGACGCAAAGGAGATGAAATAATGAAAAAAAGTCTTATACTTAAATCTATCGCGTTCGTCCTTGCCGCAGTTATGCTCATCTGCACCGTGGCATCGGCTGCGGGTCTCGTTGTCTGCCTTGCATTCGGGGCATACAGCGACGGCAAGGGCGCGCTTACCCGAAACTTAAACGACAACATACTTTCCGACTTCGCCTACGACGTTGAGGCATATCTCTTTGATGATCTCAAAAGCCTGAGGCAAGCCTTTGAGGGCACGGGAATCCAGGCGAAGATCACCAGTCCCGACGGCAGTCTCTATCTGATAGTAGGCGAGGAAGACGCTCAGGCAGGTGGGTATTCCATAACCTTCAAATGCGTTTATCTTGAAAACTATGAGTACGAGATAAATCGCGGCTCGATGAAATTTTATTATGTTGACACCGACGGAGAAATGAAGCGTCTGCCGTCAGACAGCGACATTTATTACATCACTCCCGACAAAATGGCGCACCTCCTTGAGGCAGGCGGTAAGATAGTGTCACCAAACCCCAACGTTCCCGTCAGTCCCGAGACCCTGCCCTCCTACCCTCACAGAGACGAGACCTATCCACCCGTTGCCACGGAGGGAGACACCGTGACGGATATGCCCGACACTCAAACCCCCGAGGAAACTCCCGAGCTTTATCCGTACAGGCCCCTGCAGGACAATTACGTTATCCTGCGAAACGGTGCGTATTCTCCCGTTTATGCCTCCACCGAGCCCGAGATGAATTATTTTACAGGCTCGTATATATACAGCCGCGACGGTGAGTTCGGCTACATCGGAAACGTCTTCCCCGATGAGATAGAAAATACCGCTTACACGGTCAAGCTGACCATGACCGAGGCATACCACGCCCAAAGTCCCGACGACTACGAATATATTGTCCTTGATTTCATGGGCGACAATATGTATCACTTCGTCTGGCTCACACCGCTTCTCCTCATTCTGACGATCCTTTTGCTGATCTATCTTGCCTCTGCCGCAGGGCACACAAAGAACGGGCTGCGTGAAAGCTGGATCGAGAAGATCCCCACCGACCTATACCTTGCCATTTGCGCTATCATTTGCTTGATCCCCCTATATCTTGACGTGGAACACCTTATCTTAGCCGCAGATGACATTTATTCTATCGGCGCGATCGTGGGCACAATGGCGGTTATTTATGCCGTGATCTTCGTCGGCATTATTATGAGCCTTGCACTGAGAATAAAGACCAAGAAAATATTCTCTTACACACTTGTTGCCATAGCCATAAAGTACGTTTGGGTCGGCATTAAGTTTTTGTGCCGCGCGATTGCTTTCCTGTGCAAGAACATCGGCACACTCTGGACGAACGTACTGGGCGCCGTTATTTTCTTCTTGTGGACGATAGCTCTTGCCATCTCCTGTTCCCACTATTACTTTGACGGTCCCGTAATACTTTTGCTTATAATCGGTCTCATCGTTTTCCCTGCCATATTCATTTACGTAGGCTACCAACAGAACAAGATAAACCGTGTCTGCAAAAAGATCGGAGACGGACAGGTTGACAGCAAGGTAGACACCAAATACATGACACCCAACCACCGCTCCCAGGCAGAGACGGTCAACCGCATCGGAAGCGGACTTTCCGCGGCTCTCACCGAAAGAATAAAGAGCGAACGACTCAAGACCGAGCTGATAACCAACGTTTCGCACGACCTGAAAACTCCGCTCACCTCTATCGTAAACTATGCCGATCTGCTCTCGCGAGAGCAGGAATCGGAAACACCCGACAGCGAAAAGATCCGCGAATATACAAACGTCATTTCACGCCAGTCTGCACGGTTGAAAAAGCTCACCGAGGATTTGGTGGAGGCATCAAAGGCGTCCACGGGCAACGTGGAATCCTGCCCTGAGGTGCTGGACGTTTCCGAGCTTCTCTCCCAGAGCGTTGGCGAATTTGCGGACAGATTTGAGGCGGCAGGCCTGACCCCCGTTGAGAGCAAGCCCGGCACGCCCGTTCAGATATTTGCCGACGGACGTCACCTGTGGAGGATCTTTGAAAATCTGCTGGTAAATACCTGCAAGTATTCCATGCCCGGAACGCGCGTGTACATCGACCTTTCCGAGCAAGGCGAAAACGTGACGGTGACGATCAAAAACATTTCCTCACAGCCGCTTAATATCAGCCCCCAGGAGCTGACCGAGCGTTTTGTCCGCGGCGATTCCTCCCGACACACCGAAGGAAGCGGACTTGGACTTTCTATCGCAAAAAGTCTTGCAGAGCTTCAAGGCGGATCCCTTGCACTTGACATCGACGGCGATTGCTTCAAGGCTATCCTTACCCTCAAAAAAGCATAAGATCCCCAAAAAATAACTATCCCCGTGCTGAAAACAGCACGGGGATAACTTTATTGTTTACATTTCAAATGCGATCTCTCCGCCTTGCATCATCTCGGTCGCGGTCATCATGTTGCTTTCAACCTCACGTCCGTTGAAAATAACACGGCGGACGTCAGTTCTCTCAGGATCGAAATTGCGTACCGAGATCCTCAATTTTCTGCCGTTTGACAGACGCAAAACCGCCCTCTCCACCGCAGGAAGACCAAGCATCATCAGATCCTGACCGCTCACGGGGAAAATTCCAAGAGCATTCCATACGTAACAGGAAGAAAGTCCGCCCGAATCATTGTTTCCGGGAAGCCCGCCCTCTCCCTCGCAGAACATATATTTTCTGCCGAGATGTAAAATTTCGCGGGTGCGATCCGCTCTGCCCGCCCAAAGATAAGCATATGGAGTTTCCATGTCAGGTTCATTGTTGTAGCCCTCAAATCGGTGGAATCCCCGCCTCTCGATATGCTCCCAGCAGTTGTGCTCAACGGGCTGGTCCACAGGCTCGGCACCGTAGCCGAAAAAGCTGTCAAGAAGCTCTGCAAATTTCTCTTTTCCGCCTGCAAGCTCTATTCGCTCGTCCATATGACGAAGCAAGCGGAAGGAATAGTTCCAAAAATCTCCCTCATAGTAGACCGAATCGGTTCGCAACAGACCTGTTTCGCTGTCAAAAGCCTGCCGCCAAGCCCCCTCGAGAGATCTGAACGGCTCGGGATCCTCACCAAAGGCCTGTGCCAATTCCGCCATAGCACTGCAAGCCTCCGCCATGTCGAGATGGTGGGTCCAACGCTCTGCTCTGCCGCCCGAGGCAAACTCGGGGCTTGTGGCAAGATCGCGTCGTGCCGTGTCAAGTAATGCGCGGTAGTCGGCACTTATACCGCGGAAATACCCGTCAGCCACCGAATGCTCCATTATCATTCTCGCTTGCTGGTTTTCTACGTTCATCGAGGACGTCAAGGTCACGTTCACGGGCAAACGGTCGTACTTTTTGCCAAGCCGCGTAAATGTTTCAAGAATCCTCTCGCTTTCCGAACGGTATAAGGTAAAAACGAGGGGCAGCTGGGTTTTGTACATATCCCACATGGTGGCAAGATCACACATAAACGCTCCCTCGCCGTAATGGAAGCTCTCACCCGAAAAATCACAGGGCTTTATGAGCGAATGGTAGAGATTTGAATAAAAAATCCCCTTTGTTCGCTCGTCCGCTTCGATCTCAACGGCTGATAGATATTTCTCCCACGTCTGTTCAGCTTGCGCCCTCACAGCGTCAAAGTCATCACCGTCATTTTCAGCCAGTTTTCTCGCGTGTTCAATGCTCACGAGAGAAATCGTCAAACGAACGTTGCAGTCCCCTGCCACGCAAAAAGCTCCGCCAAAACGTTTTTCCGTCTCGGTCTCGGTCAGCCTGTCGCCACCGATCTGAGCATAGTCTTCCCAGAGAAATGCTTCCGTGCTCTCGGGACAAACAGCATAAAAATACATGGGCACGCCATGCATAGTCACCTGAGCCGCAAGCTCCGTAGCGGACAGACGGGAAATCCACGCGTCCTTGGCAAGACCGTAATAAGCACTGCCGAACGAGCGATCAAGACCGTCGTTTGAAAAGTCTATGGAAACAAGACCCTCTCCGTCAATGGAATATCTGTGGAATGCCGTGCTTCTGCGCACAGTCGCCTCGGCGCGAATACCGCTGTCCCCGTATGTGACCGCATAATATCCCGGGCGACCCGCCTCGTCTTGCGCCTCCTCCTCAACAGGGCGGAGCGTGCCGTACATGGGGGTGGTCACTGCAAAATTATAATACATTCCGATAGCGCCCGTACCGCTCTGATGCAAGTGTGAAAAGCCTCTTACCATGCGCTTCTCGCGGAGCTTCGGGATCCTCTGTCCGCAGGAGTTGGGAATGTTCTCGCCATAGCCGGTTGTATATCCTCCGCTGTACGTGCCACAGGTCATCTTTCCAAAAGGAAGTGCCGCGTGAGGGAACGTATTTCCGCACTGTGCCTTCAGAAAATACCAAGTTGCGGCTATCCCTTCGGGTTTGGGCAGGTCAATGTTGCCGCAGCCGTGGAATACGTTTACATACTTTGATACACCCATCAAAACCTCTCCTTTGTGCTTTAAAATAGTGTTTTAGCAAATTCTGTCCGCCCGATCGTTTTCACTGCAAGAAGTGATATTTCTTTTCGTGACAGAGCACGTCAAAAAAGCATATTCAAGCGGATTATAGCATAGATAAGTACAAAAAGCAACATGAAAACAAAACAAAAGCAACGAAAATTCAAGTTTTTGAACAAAAACCGCCACGTCCTTTATATGGGAATGTTCTTTTTGAACAAAAATGACAATATTTTTTGAAAAAGTCTTGACAAAAGAAAAAAGAGGTGGTATAATTTCAAATGTTGTAAATCTGGGTGTGGCGCAGCTGGTAGCGCGCTACCTTGGGGTGGTAGAGGCCGCAAGTTCAAGTCTTGTCACTCAGACCATGGGGGATTCGTGAGAATCCCCTATTTTTCTTTGTATTTATTAGCTTTTTCGCGCCTTTGGGGTGCGATTTTTTTGTTTGCTGTTTTAATCATATGCACCGATGGTAGACGCCGGTACATAGTTTGGTACATAGGTTTCAAAATGCACAGTCCGCAAATGGTAGAGGCCAAGGCTTGCGACCTCGGAAAAAACAACACTTTATTTACTTCCGAAGCGCAAAATATTTGCCAATAAGGAGGAAAAATTATGGCAAGCATCGTACCAAAAGCAAATGGAACTTATCTCATTCGCGTCTCCTGCGGAGTCGACTCTGCGGGCAAGCAAATCTCCCGTTCAAAAACCTTCAAACCGTCCGCGCCCAATCTCCCGTACCCCAAGCTGAACCGAGAAATCGAGGCATTCGTCAAGAGTTTTGAGCAAGAGCTTAAATCCGAAGAACCAAGCCACAAGCCTGCCCACGATAAAATCACCTTCGGTGAATTCTGCGCTCAGTTCCTCGAGATAAAAAAGAACACACTATCTCCAAACACCCACGTCTTTTATTCGAGAATAATCGAAGAGGACCTGATACCCATGTTCGGACGCCTCAAATTGTCGGATATGCGAACCTACCACATTCAGCAGTTTATTCAGTATCTCTCCACAGAGAAAAAACGGCTCGACGGACAAAGCGGAAACATTTGTGCGAGTACAGTCAAGCGGTACACCACCGTTCTCCGCTCCATTATTTCCACCGCCTACAAGCTCGAATATATTGAGAACGATATCGGCCGTTCCCGCCGTATCGAGTTTCCAAAGGAAGAAACCAAGGAGGTAGAGGCGTTCACACTTGACGAGGTCCAAAACATTCTCGAGGCTCTTGAAAGCGAGCCCTGGCATATTCGCGCGCTGATTGAAATCGCGCTGTTCACAGGCTGTCGCCGTGGGGAGATTGTGGGACTGAAATGGTCTGATTTCGACCTTGAAAACCGAACGGTCTCAATTAAACGCAGTATTTACAAGCTGTCCGACGGCAAGGCACGTGAAAAGGATCCAAAAACCAAGTCAAGCATACGCACCATCTCCATTCCCGAAAGACTCTGCCAAACACTGGCACAGTACCGTCTTCAGCAAAACCGCCATATCGCCTACCTGGGAGACAGTTGGAAAAATCTTGACTACGTCTTTACCGAAGAGAACGGCAACGTGATGCACCCGCACACGCCCACGAGACAGTTCAGTCGGTTCCTCAAACGCCACAATATACGTCACCTGAAATTTCACGGTCTGCGGCACACCAGCGCAACGATGCTACTTGCCAACGGTTGCGATATAAAGACCGTCTCCTCCCGCCTTGGGCATGCTGACATTTCAACCACCAACATATACGTCCACGCTCTTGAGAGCGCTGACAGGCAGGCTGCGAAGACCTTTGATAAGATTCTGTAAAAAGAAAACCGAGGCTGCAATGCAGCCTCGGTTAATGTTTTTCAAGCACGCCTTATTCTCGTGACACAGGGAACAAAAGCACTCGCCGATATGGTCTGCGATACCTGTTCCATAACATCACAATGAATTTTTTCTGTACGCGAACCTCGAGGCAATACAGTCTTTTCGAGAATTCGTGTGCAATAAGGCTCGTTAAAGCACTCCATTGCAATATACTCTCTGTTCCCTATGGGAACGCTCAGGATCCTGCCGTCCCTGATTGCGCCCCTTATGCGTTTTTCGCCCATACCGATCTCGGGTCTGTACAGCTTCAGCTCCGCGACTGCATCTCTAATGCTGCGAATATGTGGAAATTTGCCATTTTCTTCGAGGCCAAACAGTCGATTGAGAGTAGGCATAAGTGCGTCTGCGTCGGCAACCAGGCGATTGCCGTGATAAGTATAAGGAAGCTCTTCGTTTTCTGTCAGATACACAAGAAATGACTCGCATATGGCAGAGGCAGAATCAAGAGTCCTGATTTCCTTGACTATTTTGGGCAGCGTTTTTATTCTCACGCAGCTACCTCCTTTTCCGTTCGTGTTACAATCCCCGCAATCAGCTCCGCGGCACTGCGCTTAGAAGCATCGTAAGGAGTCAGATACTGCTCTGTGGTTCGAATACTTTCATGTCCGAACACCGCCTTTACCGTTTCAAGGTCCATTCCGTTATTTGCAAGAAGAGAACCGCAGGTATGGCGAAGACCGTGAAATTTCAGATGGCGAAGCCCGGCGCGCGCCTCATACTGTGCGCATATTTCTGTCGGTGCATAGAGGCTCATCATATCGCCCATAGGCCCCGTAAATACAAAGTCCTGCTCGTGCCAAGACGTGCCCGCCGACACTTTTTCTGCGTCCTGCTCCGCCCGCCATTCGAGCAATGCCTTGGCGTAGAATTCCGAGAAATACACAGTCCGCACACTATTGAGCGACTTTGGGGACTTCAAAGCCTGGGCCTTCCCTTTCTCCTTATATGCGCTCTTGTTTACAGAAAGCGTGTAATTTCGCAAATCAATGTCTTCCCATTTGAGAGCAATGATTTCTCCGCGTCTGAGTCCCATAAGAATCGCCGTCATCAAAAGCGCGCGGGTTTTCGGTGACTCATTTGCAAGTCCCTCGACAAATGCGGTGGCCTCCTCACGGTCGTAAGCCTTGACCGGTACACGCTTGATTTTAGGATAGCGAACGGCTCCGTTACGAAGCTTGTTTTCTTCAATAAATCCCATTCTGAGTGCTTCCGTCATCAACGAGGAAAAAGCGGTCGCGTAGCGCTTCACGGAGGAAGGCTCAAGCGGTTTTCCGTCGTTTTTATCCGCCCGCGAACCCGGGGTCGAAAGGTAATCGATAAGGGCCTGCAGGTGCTTTGACGTAATATCGGACAGTCTGATGTTTCCAAAGGACGGAATTATTATATCTCCGATCACTGCACGGTAGAACCGCACCGTATTGGGTGACAGATAACTTTCAATACTCTTAAAGTAATGCTCTGTGGCAAATGTGCGTACCGTCATTCCAAAGGTGTTTATCACCTGCTTGTTGCGCTGACCCGGTGTATAAAGTCCATTGTGGACAGATGCCTCAAACAGCTCTGCAAACTCCTTGACACCGCACTGAATTTCTTTTTCCGTAAATCCCTTCGGGGGCTTGTATGTTGCGGAGACAAGCTCCTGCTTGCCGTCTTTTGTTCCGTTTGATACTCTGACGCAATATGTGCCGTTTTTACGGCGATAATATGATGCCATTTTATACCTCCATTATTTGTTTTTTTGTATGTAAATCGTCAGAGTATCTTTTTTTGAGGAGTTTCGATTTTTCGAAACTCCTCGTATTTAATTTGTAAACAGCTTTACATATTAATTTGCAAATTTCCGGGAATTTGTTTTGGATTTCCGCTATAATACCCTAAAGGATATTTTATCGTTTGGTTCGCAAGCACAAGCATTATGTTTATAAATATGTCAATTGAGCTTTTCTTAAAAAAATCGCTATTAGCAAAATGTATGAATGAACGTCTCTGAAAATCAGACATTTTACTGTAAATAAAGCTGAAATAATTCAGTTCCGATAAGCTTTTGCATTTGCTGATCGCCCTATTTAAATTAGGACAATCGCCAACGTCTATAAACGCAGTGAAATTATTCAAATCAACATTTAAATCCCCCAAACCATTCGAGAAATCTTGTCTTTCTATCGGTAATTTTATCTCCTCATAATCGGTTCTATTGTTTTTGATTAACCTTAATGTCAAAAAATCTCTCATCTTTTTCTTCCTTTCTTCCAAACTTGTTTATTTCTTCATTTTAAGTATGCTTGATTATATTTCAAGATAATTGTTATTGAGCAACTTGACATCCGAGTCAAGACGTTCGCTGAAATCGAACCAAAATTTTTGGGGGTCTTCTTTCAAAAGTTTCTTTGAAAAACTTCTTTTTCCTTCGCTTTGTTTTTTATCAAGATCTTCCAGATAGTACCTATAAGAATGTATCATAACCTCACCCATAATCTTTGAATAATAGTCTTCCCAATCAACCGATGAGTTCAGATTTTTTTCGGATTTCCCCTTTTCGCTGTGGTCCGCACAAATATTTTCACCGCTTTCAAGAACTGCTTCGAGAGCTTCAAAACAGTCGTCATCAACCTTAATTTCTTCTATTTGATTGATGTAAAAATCCGAAAAATGCGAAAGCATCACCGCATAAAGATTTTCATCAACTCTGCGTAATACGTCCGATGTCTTATATTCGAAAAAACCAACCTTGATTTTCCCGAAATAATCATCCAGGTGCTCATCAAACAAATCGTTTGCATAACCTATTGCTTCGTCCTCGGCCTCTTCGTAATTGTCGAATTCTTCTCCGTTAAATTTATAGATCTTTTCCATTTTTTCTCCTTTGTATCTTTTACTCCAATTTTGTATGCTTGTATTAAAAGCATGTCAGATAATCCTTTATCAAAAAATCAAGCGAGCATATAACTTGCCACCGTCACGTCACAACGAAAATGTGCGAGATGAAAGACACTGACCGCCATAAGGCAAAGCTTGTTATATTTAGTCGACAAGCCCTTTAGCTTTGCCAATTTTCTATTCTCGCCGCGCAGGTAATAGTTGCCTTGTATCAGATGTTCCTTGAACAGTGCGGGCTTGCCCGTTTTCTTGTTTATTTTTGTTGTTTCGTATCGTAGCCGAACCTCTTGTTCCAGTTGTTTCCTGCCTTCCTTTGTTTGGCACAGGAACGCATAATAGTCATATGCCCTTTGAGCTTGCAGTGCTCGCAAATGATGATAATCTATCTTATTTTTAAATTCCTCGGGTGAAAAAATCAGCTCGTCGGGACCTTTGTCGCGGAAATAGGATTTTACGAATTCCACGTCCTCAGGCAATAATCTCTGTTCCTGTCGGCGTCCTCCTTTTCCTTTTTCAACTATTACTACGGGGGACCCACTCCCGTCGTAGCCAAAGTCTCGGCCCTTCAATCGTTTAAGCTCTGCCCGTCTGATTCCGACGCACATCTGGAACTCCACCGTTCTTGCGTACTTAGGATTAGAAATATCATTATCGCTGCGTTGAGCCTTGCCGTTATCACTGCGACTGCGCTTGTACTGCGCGGTAACGCGCTTCGGCTTCTTTAT
>JAFQKA010000015.1 GCA_017397175.1 Clostridia bacterium
CTACATCCGCGAATTCGGCCGGTCCAAATCATTCGCTCCGAATTCGCTGGTTTGAGCAAATGGTGGGCGGTGGTCGTTCGTCTACACCATACCCGGTAGGGGTCGGCGCCTCGACGACCCGAAGAATCGAACGGTCATAGAATACTTCCCACAATGTGAAACAAGAGCGATTTTTGTAGGGGAGGATATTATCCTCCCGTCGAAAACGGGACGCCGAGGACGTCGTCCCCTACCAAATTTATCATTTACGTAACAAAAACGACGGTGTTTAGCCGTCGTTTTCGTTGTGGTTTTGTTAAGTGGTTCAATCCCTTTTCCTCAATCTTCACCAAAAACAATGGTGCTTTGGTTTATACATAACTTTGTGAAACATTCCGGTTCCTCACGGGACGTTTCCGTCAAGGAAACGAGGAATGTTTCAATGCGGCGCCAAAGAGAGCTTCAATTCTTTTTAGACTTCACGCGCCGTTTGACATTGTTTTCCCGAGTTTGGTTTGGGGAGTCCAGGCCCCTTTTCAAAGGGGCTTGGTGGTGGGTCCAGCCACCTTTTTAAAGGGAGCTGGGGGGCAGGGGTGCTTTTTCAAAAGCACCCCGCATATCTCCCCCTGCTTAATTTAATACCTCATCTGTGTGGAGCTTGACACCGCCGCGGCGGATCTCATCTTGAAGCGCCTTTATATCAATGCTGTGGAAATCGTCGGTCATTGATGCCGCCACGCCTGCCGCCTCGCCTGTTACGGCGCAAACGGGAATTACGCGGGTAACGTCCCACATAGCATCGGTGGACGAAATGCAACGGCCTGCCGCCAGCAAGTTCTTTATGTTTTTCGAGCGGATCGAACGGAAGGGGATCTCGTAAACGGGACCTCTCTTTTTCCAGTTGCCCGTCATACCGATACTGTCCTCCATATAGACCTTGTCGTCGGTGGTGTCAATATCGTAGTCGCCCACGATTCGGCGTGTCATGCGGATCTGAGGTATGGTTGCGATCATGGTAGGCTCAAAATCCGCTTTTTCACGGCGATTTGCTCTGATGTGTTTCAATGTCTGTGAGTGGGAAAGTTGCATCATTTCGCTGATCTCATCGCCGTTGAGACCTCTGAATCTGCGGTCGATCAGCTTTTGAGGCTCGTTGTCCGCCTTTTTGTCCTCGTCGGGAATGTCGGAGGCACCAAGAAGCTGAAGATTCTTTTTACCGTTCGTGAAATAATAATACCAAGCCGCCAGAATGTTGCCCTGACCGAATTCCGCAGTTTCGGCGCCCGCAAAGTGCGCCACGTCTGCGTCACCCGTACAGTCGATGACCGAGCCGCATTCAATAGCGCTTCTGCCGCTCTTGTTTTCAACTATGACGCTTGTAATACGATCATTTTCGGTGGTGGCAGAGCAGATCCGCGTGCCGTAGAGGATCTCAACTCCCTCACCGAGAAGAAGCTCCTCAACCTGCAAAATAAACATATTGGCGTTGTATCTGACCTCAAAGCGGGTCTTTGCCTTTTCCTCAAGTGTGCCACCCTCAAGCCAAGGGGTAGGGTAACGGTCCTCGTAGCCGTCCTTCATGGACAGGCGGAACAGCTCCTCGCCGATTCCGTAAATTACCTGGTGACCCTCGCCGTCGCACAGGGGCAGGTAGATGGTGACGATTCCGAGTGTTCCCAAACCGCCAAGGCCGAACTCGTTTTCGATGAGCAGGACCTTTTTGCCGTGTCTTGCCGCTGCCAAAGCCGCGGAAATGCCTGCAAAGCCGCCGCCTGCTACCAGCACGTCGCACTTTTTAGCTATGGGTACGCTGATTTTTTCTTCAATATATCTCATTTGGAACACCCTCCCGAATTTAGTAACTATATTATATATCGTATACCTGTGTTTGTCAAGAAAAAACTTGACCTTTTGAGCCTATGGTGGTATACTGTATAAAACAATGTCAATGGAGGAAAATATGAATATTTGGCACGATATAGACGATAAAAGGATCACTCCCGAGGAATTTACGGCGGTAATAGAGATCCCCAAGGGCAGTAAGGTGAAGTATGAGCTTGACAAGCAGACGGGACTTTTGAAGGTGGACAGGATCCTTTACACCTCAACCCACTATCCCGCGAACTACGGATTTATTCCCCGCACCTTTGCCGACGACGGTGACCCGCTTGACGTGTTGGTGCTTTGTTCCGAGCCTATTTATCCCTTGACGCTCATTGACGTATCACCTGTTGGAGTGGTGCGAATGCTTGACGGCGGCAAGATGGACGATAAAATAATAGCTGTTCCAAAGTCTGATCCCACTTATATCGGGATCAAATCCATGGACGAGCTCCCGAGCCACATTTTCGACGAAATACTGCACTTTTTCAAGGTCTACAAGCAGCTTGAGAACAAGCAGACCGACGTGAAATTCCTGTTTGGTCGGGAGATCGCCATGCAGATAATTGACGAGGCTATTGAGAACTACAAAAGGGATTTTTGCAACTGACAGAGGCTTATATGAACGAATATATTTTCAGATACCTTGAAAAGGACGAATTCGAAAGCCGCGGGGCAGAGCTTTTTGCCCTGATGTACTCAAATATGTCTGTGATCGCGCCTTTTAAAAACAGCTACGAGGTAGAGGAGGCCGACTGGCTTCGCCTTTACGGCGGCGCGTTCAAAAACAGAGCCGAGCGAAAAATAGTTGTTATTGAGACGCACGGCTCTGTAAAAGGCTTTTTCGGCTACTGCGCCGACGGCGAGGTCTTTGATATGGAGGAAATACAGTTTTCCCCCGATATCCAAGGGAAAAGCGGCTTATTCCGACGGCTTTACGGGCTTGTTTTGGGGGATATACCCCATACGGTGAAATACGTAGAAGCCTGCGCCAACAAAGAGAACATAAGATCTCAGGCGATCCTTGGCAGGCTGGGATTGAAGAAAACAGGACAGGACGATGAAAAAGGTATTTTTTTCTTTCGCGGTGAGCTTGCGGATCTATTGAATTGGTATAATAAAAAATCCCAACAGATGTGATCTGTTGGGATTTGTTTATTTCTCATATTTTCCAAATTTGCTTGAGGTCTTTTGTTCGCCATTGGGAAACACCCAGAGCGCGTCAACGTCTTCAAGAGATTCCACAAGTGCCAGCCCGTCCTCGTACGTCATGCAGAAAAGCGCGGTGGAAAGAGCATCGCCCATACCGCTATGGCGGCAGACTACCGAGACCGACAAATATCCCTGCGCGGGATAAAGGGTGACGGGGTCGATTATATGGTGGTAATCGATGCCGTTTACCGTGTAGTATCTTTGGTACGAACCGCTTGTGACCACCGAAAGGTCGGAGATCTGCAGATATCTGAGATAGGTCTGATCAGATTCGATACCCGGGTTTTCAATACCTGCCGTCCAGCTCTCGCCTTTCGGCTTGTTTTCAACGGCTCGGACGTTCCCTCCCACGTTGACGATATAGGTCAGATATCCTTTTTCTTTTAGGTACTGCGCCGCCATTTCAACTGCATAGCCCTTTGCAACAGCGCCTACGTCAAGGGTCATTTTGGGATCGGAGATAAAGACTGTGGAGTTTTTTTCGTCAATTATGAGGTTGTTTATGTCCGTGTGCTTTGCCGCCTCGTCCAGAAGCTCCTTGGGCGGCAGCTCTGCATTGAACGGATCGTCAAGCCCGGCGGTACGGTAGTCGTGCCATATAGAAAGCACGCTTCCCATGGCAATATTTACTTTTCCACCGGTAAGCGTGTACATTTCTTTTGCGTAAAGCAAAAGGTCGATTATCTTGCGGTCGACCTTTACCACCCTGTGGACGCCGTTCTTCAGTTCGTTTACGGTGCAGAGGTTTTCCATGCCCTCGTAGCGATTATAAATGGTGAAAAGGCGGTGGTATTCCTCAAGCAGGGCAAGGACCTCACCGCTTATCTGATCGAACCTTTCCTTGCTTGTTTCGTAGCCTGTAATGGTTGTGGCGGTGTCAAAAAATTCGAGAGAATAAGCCGAAAATTTCTCGGTGGCGGGGGCGCAGGAGGGAAGGCAGGCGCACAAAACAAGCATTAGCGCCAAAAGCAGAACGGAAGTTTTAAATGTTCTTTTCATTTGTTCCTCTGAGTGAAAAAAGGGAGGTTGGACCTCCCTTTTTATTTTTGCTTAAATCAACCCAGCTTCGCAGCGGCCTTTGTAAAGCCCGTTACGTAGATGGTGCAGCCTGCAGCCTGAACGTCAGCGTTTCCGCGTCCGTCCTCGCCTACAAATCCTGCGATCTCTGCGGGAGTTTTGCCGATAGCAGTTGCGTCAAATGCAGCAGCCTGCTCAAACCACTCCTTGGTAGCGCCGCCGTAAGCGACCATACCGTAGTTTGCGCCCTTTTCCTTCTTTGTAAGGATCTCAGCGGTTGCATCGAAGGTAGATTTGCCTGTGAGATCAAAGCCAAATGACACCTCAACGCAGTCGCTTGAAGAGGCAACCACCTTGCCCTCTGCATCAAGAGCAGCGGCGAAAAGTGTTGTCTCTACCTTGTTTGTGCCGGGTTTATCCTCTGTGGCATCGGTCACAGTCTGTGCTGTGGAAAGACCGAGCTTGAGAGTGCTGTCGGCTGTTGCCTTCGATTCTGTCGCGTTTGCGATGGCCTTGTCAATAGCCTGAGCGAACTCAGCGATGGTGATGGTGCATCCTGCGGAAATAACGTCTTCCGTGCCCTTGTCACCGTCAACTACGAGAGCCTTAACCTCGTCAGCTGTTTTACCAACGATGAGCGCGCAAAAAGCGTCGACCTGCTCAAACCATTCCTTAGCGGATCCGCCGTATGCTACCATTCCGTAGTCGGATCCCTGCTCGTACTTTGTCTTGAATTCCTCAACTGCAACACCCTTGCCGTCAAAGGTATAATTTACCTTGTTGTCAGCACAGTCGATAACTGCCTTTACGATCTTGCCGTCAGCGTCAACCAGTACGGCAGCCGCCGTTACAGTTGCCTGACCCTGACCTGCCTTATCCTCTATTGCGTCGGTAGCGGAAGCCTTTACGTGAACGCCGAGACCGAGCTTGAGAGTTTGTGCGGGTGTGTTGTTGTCTGTTTCGTTGTTGTCGGAAGAGGGCGTCTTTTCCCCGCCGCAGCTTGCAAGTGCGAAAGCGCTTACAACCATTGCAAGGATAAGAAGAAGAGAAACGATCTTTTTCATTTTTTTACTCCTTTTTAATTTTTATTTGCGGGTGCATTATATCATATTGTTATTATTTTGTCAATAGCCGAATGAAAAAATCACTTGTTTACATGGAAAAATTTGGTCTTTGACAGTCTTTTTGTGAGAAAAGCACCACAAAGTCCGATAAATATACCCGAAATTGTGCCCGTTACGGTGAGAACGATCAGGTAATAGGCTATCTGAGGGGTATCAAGAAGAAGCATGGCAACGACGGTTTGTCCTATATTATGGGCAACGCCGCCCGCTACGCTGACACCCACCGTTGACAGTTGGTCGAGCTTTTTTAGCAGTATCATCAAAAGAAGGCTCAGAACAGCTCCCGCAGCACTGTAAACGAACATTACGGGATTGCCGAACAGCAACGATGATACGCACAGGCGGACAAGGGATACCGCCGCAGCCTCTTTTGTTCCCACCAGGTAGAGGACCACGAGAATGACCACATTGGGCAGACCGATTTTTATTCCCGGGACAGCCGCGTACAGCGGAGGCAGAAGAAATTCGATCCAGGACAGAAGAAGCGCCAGGGAGGCGGAAAGTCCGAGAAATGCGACTTTTTTTGTTGACAGTCTTTTTTTCATTCCTTTCCTCCTTACGCTATTATGTCGGGAGCGCCGTTTGAGGCGGAATGAACTTCGATCACCACTTTGTTGGGAAGGCAGATAATACTTTCTCCGCCGTGCTTTACGGGTCGGTGGGATGAGCAGATGCCGTCGGGACAGCTTGCCGTCTCGATCGAGGCGTATCCGTCCTCAATTACCAGAATATTGTAGTTTTCACCTTGGTTTATTTCCACACGACGGTTTTCAGACAGGGAATATTCCCCGTAGAGCTGTCCGTTCACCGTTACGGTCACGAAGTCGCCCTCCGAGCGGAAAACAAAAAGTGCGAGGGCGGCGAGAGCCGCCAGAATGAGAAGGGCGGCGATAAAAATAACGTCGTTTTTAATTTTTCTCCCGTTGCCGCGTGATGCGGTAACGGGAGAAATCTTATTGTTTGCATTTTTTTTCATTTTATCAGTTCCAGCTGAAGTCCTCGGGCAGGTCGGGGAAGAATACCTTCTTTAGGCAACCTGTAGGACAGCCCTCGGCACACGCTCCGCAGCCCGTACACTTTTCGTAGTCGATAACGGCGCAGTTGTCTATGACCTTGATAGCGTCACAGGGACAGAGCTTTTCGCACTTACGGCAAGCGATACAAGCGTTCTTGCAGGCTTTACGAGCATCTGCGCCTTTGTCGTGGCTGCTGCAGTAAACGACCGTTGCCGCTTCTTGCGGGATCATGGAAATGATATGTTTGGGACAGGTCTTTACGCACATTCCGCAACCGACACAGCGAGCCGTGTTGATGTGTGCGATGCCGTCGGTAATGCAGATCGCGTCAGAAACACAGACGGAAGCGCAGTCACCGCAACCCAAACAGCCGTAAGCGCAGAGCTTGGGACCGCCGTAGGTCTGATTTGCCGCCTTGCAGGTGGCAATTCCCTGATAGTCTGCCTTTGCGGGCGCGGCCTCGCAGGTGCCGTTGCAGTGAACGAACGCCACGAAGTCCTTGGGTTCTTCAACCTCAACGCCCATGATCTCGCCAAGCTGTTTTGCAACAGCCTCGGCACCGGGAATACAAAGATTGGGTTTCGCCTTACCCTGTGCCATAGCCTCGGCATAGTCGTTACAGCCCTTGAATCCGCAGGCTCCGCAGTTGATACCCGGGAGAACTTCTCTTATTTTCTTTGCCGTTTCGTCTTCCTCAATTCCGAAGAAGTGTGTTATGAGAGCAAGCAGGATACCGAAAAGCAGACCTACCGCCACAACCACGGCAAAAGCATATAAAACATCAATTAACATACGTATCCCCCTTTCAACCGATCAGATTATTGACGATCTCCGCCAGACCCATGAAAGCAAGGGAGAGGAAGGACGCGGCGATAAGAGTGATGGCAACTCCGCGGAAGTTCTTGGGGACTTCGGTCTCGTCGATGCGGGAACGCATTCCGGAGAAAAGCACCATAGCAAGAAGGAAGCCCAGACCGCAGCCAAGTGAGCTGACAAGAGATTCAACGAAGTTGTAGCCGTCGGTGATGTTGTTGATGGCAACGCCCAGCACCGCGCAGTTTGTTGTGATAAGAGGCAGGTAAACGCCAAGGCCGCGGTGAAGTGCGGGTGAGAATTTCTTCAAAATAACCTCAAGCATCTGCACCAGGGACGCGATTACCAGAATAAATACGATAGTTTGCAGATATCCAAGCTCAAAGGGATCGAGGATAAAGTGCTGAATGGGCCAGGTAACAAGGGTTGCAAGAAGCATTACCGCCGTTACGGAGATACCCATGCCTGCCGCCTGATCCAGCTTTTTTGACACGCCCAAAAACGGGCAGATTCCAAGGAAGCGGGCAAGAACGTAGTTGTTGACCAGAACCGAGGATAAAAGTATAACGACAAGACTCTTAAATCCTTCCATTTACGCTTCCTCCTTTCCCTTTGCGCAGTCGGAGGAGCCGCAGATATGTGCTCCGGGACAGCCCGCGCAGGAGAATGATTTTTTCTTTGGCGCTTTACCTGCGGTGATAATGCCTACAAGCGCGATGAGCAGACCGTAGACCAGCATACCGCCGGGAGCTTTAACTAAAAATTCGATCTTGTAATTTTCAAGTGCGGGAATTGCGATGCCCGCAAAGCTTGCGGCACCGAACACCTCGCGGATAGCCGCCATAGAGCAAAGTGCCAAAGTAAAGCCAATGCCCATTCCGAGACCGTCAAGAGCGGATCTTCCGACAGAATTTTTGCCCGCGAACATTTCGGCGCGGCCGAGAATGATGCAGTTTACAACTATAAGAGCAAGGTATACGCCCAGCATATCGTATAGGTCGGGGATGAAGGCGTGTACAAGCATCTGAACGATGGTCACGAATCCCGCGATAATTACGATATAGCAAGGAATACGCACGTTGTCGGGAATAACGCGGCGCAGAAGGGATATAAGGATATTTGAGCAGATAAGAACTGCCAGGGTCGCGACTCCCATACCGAAGGCACCGAAAACGTTTGTTGTGGTCGCCAGAGTGGGGCAGGTGCCAAGGATCAGCACCAGAGTGGGGTTTTCTTTTATGATTCCGTTAAGAAGAACGGAAAGATTGCCGTCTTTTTTCATCAGCTGTTTACCCCCTCAAAGATTTTTACGCAATCAAAGGCTCGTCCGATTGCCTGCTTGTATCCGTTTGTTGTGAGTGTTGCGCCCGAAATGGCGTCGATCTCGGTGTAGTCTGCCTCGGTCTTGCCGTCGAACTGTCCGTAGAAGGATTCCTTGGCACAAGCGTCACCGATTCCCTCGGTCTCCGCCTGCGATACCGTGAGGCAGTCGATTATTCTGCCGTCGGCAGTGATCGAAACACGAACCATGATATATTCGCCCGATGCGGGATGATATTCGTCACCGCCCACGATTCCGTAGCCTGCGGCCTTGATCTCAATAATATAGTTGCCCGTTGCACTCTTTTGTGCCTGAATGAGCTGAGAGGGAAGTCCCTCGTAAGCACTGAGGTCTACAAGCTCTGTTGCGGTGGCGTTGATTGTTTCGATAGCTGTCTTTACTGTCTGAGCCTCGTCTTCTGTGCACTCAGTCAGAGCGTTGCCCTCGTTATCAACACCGACGAACTTTTCACCAAGAACGCAAACGTGACCTGCATTGTTGTCGGCGGTGTAAATTGCGTCGATGCCTTCGATAACTTCCACAAAGAAGTGCTTTGTAAATTTACCCTGTGCCGTGGGCAGTGCGCTGTCAAGGTTGTCTTGGAGGATCTCTTCCTCCGTTCTCGTGTCGATAGACGCGCCGCCGAGAATAAGAGCGGTGTTAAGTGCGTCCTTTACCGCCGAGCGGTATGCGGCGGTGGTCTTTGTTGCGCCCGATATTATCTCGACCGTTTCAATATCCCCTGCGGTCTTACCGTTGAGTGTGGGCGCGAATCTTTCCGCCGCCTCACCGCCGATAGAAGGTGTTTCGGAGGAAGAAAGGATCTTTGATCCGGACACCGTGCCGTCGGGGTTGATTCCGCACATGATCACCATGCCCGAGGAATAGCCTGAGGTGGTGAGCTGTACTACACAGCCGCCGTTTGAGGCGCGGTAAACTGCCGTAACGGTTGAGGGCAGAGTGTATGCGCTCATGTCTACCGTCTCAAAGCTTCCGCCATCGGGCAGGACCTGGAGGAGCGCGGCATTTGCGTTCTTTGCGTCGTTCTCTGCAATTATGGGAGCGGTTACGGAGTTGGTCAGAGCCATGAGAATAGATACCACGGCACAAATGCTGACCAGAACTATGATGCTTCTTATTGATTTTTTCATGCTTTGCGACCTCCGAATACCTTAAATGCTCCAAGCTTTTCGATATATGGAGTAAGTATGTTCATAAACAGAATGGCAAAGGATACACCCTCGGGATACGCGCCGAAATGGCGGATAAGGAAGGTGAGAAGACCTGCGCCAAGACCAAAGACGATCTTTCCGAGAGGTGTTGGAGGCGAGGTCACGTAGTCGGTCGCCATGAAGATGGCACCGATGAAGAGTCCGCCCGAAAGAATAAGGGCAAGGGCTGTGGTTGCACTGCCCTCAAGGGCGAATGACAGCAGAAATACCGATCCGATAAAGGAAACGGGAATATGCCAGGTGATAACACGGCGGCAGAGCAGGTAAATAAAGCCTACGAGAAGAGCAGCCGCGCTTACCTCTCCGATGGCACCGCCGTTTTTGCCCAGAAACAGATCGAGAAGCGAGGGGACCGTCCCCTGTTCGATCTGCATGAGAGGGGTCGCACTTGAAACTGCGTCAACGTTTGCGGGGAATGCGGCCTTTGCAAGACTTGAAAAGGAAACGAGCATGAAAACTCTCGCTGTGATGGCGGGGTTTACAAGATTTCGTCCGATTCCGCCGAAAAGACATTTGACGAGGATAATTGCGAATACGCAACCGACCACGCACTGCCAGATCGGCACGTTGGCGGGAAGGTTGAGAGCAAGGAGCAGACCCGTAACGGCGGCGCTCAGGTCGCCTATGGTCTGATCCTTTTTGGTAATAAGATTATAGAGTGCTTCGAGAAGCACGCAGGAGATCACGCATACAGCCACCACCAAAAGCGAGCGCAGACCGAAGATGATCGTGCCTGCCACCGTGGTGGGAAGGAGCGCGATAAGAACGTCGCGCATGATAGCCGACGTGGATCTTCCGCTGTGAATATGGGGAGATGCGGAAAGGCTCAATAAATTATCCATTCTTTGTTGCCTCCTTTGCTTTTTCCTCGCGGAGAAGCTGCTTTGACAGGGAATTGGTCTGGACCAGAGGACGGTTTGCGGGACAGATGAAGCTGCAGCAACCGCAGAGCATACAAGTATCTACCGAGAGACGCTTGAGTGCCTCTGCGTCCTTTTTCTTGTAAGCAAGAAGAATTTCCGCAGGGTAAAGACCGAAGGGACAAGCGTTGGTACAAGCGCCGCAACGAATGCAGGCGGTGGTCTTGGGGAGCTTTGCCTCCTTTGCGGTAAGCGCTATAACGGCGTTGGTGCTCTTGAGCACGGGAACGTCCGCACTCGGAACGGCAACTCCCATCATAGGGCCGCCGTAAAGGATCTTTTTGGGTTCTGCTTTAAATCCGCCGCAGAAATCGAACAGGTCTGAAAGGGGTGCGCCGATAGGAACAATCACGTTTTTCGGTTCAGCCACGGCACCGCCGTCAACGGTGACGCATTTTTCTACCAGAGGCATGCCCGTTTTCAGATAAGAGCCGATTGCGGCAATCGTGGTGCAGTTGCAGACGATACAGCCCACGTCGATGGGGAGCTTTCCGGTTTCAATTACCTTTTTTGTGGTGTGGTATACAAGTACCTTTTCACCGCCCTGAGGATAGACCTGGGGAAGCACCTTTACCTCGCAGCCTTCTATTTTCTGCGACATAGCCTTCATCGATTCGATGGCTTTTTTCTTGTTGCTCTCGATTCCGATGATGATGCGCTTCAGACCGAAATGTTCCTTGAGGGCAAGGAGCGCGTATTCCATATCGTCGGCGCGGTCTGTCATGGTATAAGAGTCACTTGTGATATACGGTTCGCACTCGGCACCGTTGATGACAAGCTCCTCTATCCTTTCGGGATCAACGTTCCATTTTGCATAGGTGGGGAAGCCTGCGCCGCCCAGACCCACGATGCCGCTTTTCTTTATTGCCTCGATCAGCTCTTGGCGAGAGGTGACGGTGGGAACGGTAATATTTTCATCGGGGGTCATTTCTCCGTCCGATTCGATAATGACGGCAGGACAGGTGCTGCCGCTTGAGGTAAGAATGTCGGAGATCTTTGTGACCTTGCCCGAGACGCTGGAATAAATAGGCGATGAAAGCCCATTTGCGGCCTCGGCTATAAGAGTGCCCACCTTCACAAGGTCGCCAACCTTAACTGCAGGGACGGCAGGTGCGCCTATGTGCATCTGCATGGGCAGAATTACCGATTTGATCCCTGTGATCGGCTCGGCACCCTTGTCAGCGGTATTTTTTCTGTGCGGTGTATGAACGCCGTGTAAAAATGCCATTGTTTTTATACCTTTCTGTTAATATTTTCACAAAAGTTGTACACTATTTTTGTATATATTATATAGTTTTCACCATATTGTATCATCTAAAAGCCTTTTTGTCAACACCATTTCCTTTTTTAATATATTGACAAATTTCGCCGCAGAGGATATAATATTCTCAACGTATTGTTATGCGGAGGTTGAAAATGAACGTATTGCATGATTTTATCGAGCTTATTCTGCCGTACATGATATCGATTCTTGAGATCATCGGAATCGTTATAGTTTTTTGGTCGGGAATATACGGCTTCTGGCAGTATTTTCAGAACACGTTTATGAAGAAGGACCACGACCTGCAGACAAATCTTGCAAACGGACTTGCCATGGGTCTTGAATTCAAGATGGCGGCGGAGATCCTGCGTACCGTTCTCATTCAGAATCTGAAGGAGCTTTATATGCTGGGTGCGGTAATATTGCTCCGCGCGCTGCTCAGCTTGCTGATCCATTACGAGATCAAGCACCCCAAAAGGGATAAAAAAGAAGAAAAAAACTCAAGCAAAGACTAACAAAAAAGAGACCCGAGGGTCTCTTTTTTATATGCCGTAGGTTCCCGTTATGGGATCCTTGAATATGTCGATCTGCGGTGTGAAGAAGGTAAAGACAATAAAAAGCAGGGCAATAAGGCAAAGCGCGGCAAGAGCAGACTTGCCCGATTTGCAGGTGAGCCTCTCGGAGTTGAAAAGCCGTGTTTCGTAGATATATACCACCGCCGCCGACAGAAAGAAAATGGCGATGTTCAGCCAGTCGGGGGATTCTCCCACGGCACCGTTGTAGGTGTAGAACAGAATAGGAATAAGAGCGATACCGAGCAGTGTTCCGCGGAGCTTTACGCACCAGAAATCCTTGCGGTCGTCAAAAAAACGGCTTTGTACTATGGCAAAAATAAACAGCGGCCAGAAAAGCAGCTTCATGTGTTCCCAAGTGGATTCGTTCACCCCCGAGATCGGCGCGATCCAGGCTGCCTCACCAAGCCAATCGTAAAGATAATGAAGCAGTGTTCCCCCAAGGGACGTGACACCAAAGCCGACCCACTGCCAAAGTCCGATAGATCTTTTCATACAGACACCTCTTTGTTCTTTTTAAAAAGTATATTCGAAAAAGTCTCTTTCTATTCTTTTTCGCTTGAAAGTTGCAAAAATGTGTGATAAAATAAAGAAAAAAGGGGACTTGATATGAACACAAGAGAAGCTATTGCAAAAAGAAGATCAACGAGAGCATATACTGACGTGCAGATCTCAGAGGAGGAGCTTGATGCCATTTTGTCGGCGGCGCACGCGTCTCCTATCGCCATGGCGCGCTATGATACCTTACATCTGACCGTGGTACAGGACGAAAAGATCATAAAGCGCATAAACGATCTGACAAGCGAGATGTTTTCCCGTTTGGCTGGAGAGAAAAGAGACACGGACTACGGGGCCCGTACCATGATATTTGTGTCTGTAAGCTCAGAGGGAAATTCCCCCGAGATGGCTTGCGCCAATGCGGGAATCGTGGTTGAGAATATGGTGCTGGCGGCAACGGATATGGGTGTTTCAAGCGTTATACTCGGCGGTGCGCCGAGGGTTATGGTGAACGACGCCGATCTGATGTGCGCTCTCGGCATACCCGAAGGATTCAAGCCAATACTTGGCGCGGCGTTTGGCTATGCGGTGAAGGAAGAAGCTCCGAGAGAGCACAGTATATCCGTAAACAGAGTGTGAAAAACGGAAGAAATAAAGCTGTCCGTGTTAGTTCAGAAAAAAAGATAGATCGACAGTCAAAAAAGCCGATGAGGATCAAACTCATCGGCTTTTTGTTATTTTTCGGGGTCCTCAAGCTCGCGGAAGGTGTTATTCGGTTGCTCTCCCACCAGGGCGCAAAGTTCTTGCGCGGTAGCTTTCGGATTATAGGTTTTATAATGGATAGTGATAACGTCCCCCTCCTCAACCACGACCAAGCCTCGGTTTTTCTTTGCTCTTTCAAAGGAGACGACAACGCAGGAATTGGGCCAGAGAATGTCACGCAGCTCTTTTCCTGCGGCAAAGGAATCGGCCGCCACGGTCAGAGAGGTCTCTGCTTCGGTGTGGGTTTTGCCGCGATTGATCTTGCGTACCTTTGCTTTGATGATGGTGTCGGTAAAGTCCTCGGTCTCGGACAGCTCGACTATAAGAAACGCCACGGTGGCAGAGCAAATGACCGCAAGAGCGTTATTTATTCCGCCGAGAGCCTCAAGGTCGAAAACGCAGGCGGTCACGGGAACACGGGACGCGGCGCCCAAAAAAGAGGTGATTCCAAGCATCACGATAAGAGTGCTGTGGTCGGGTGAGATCAGGCCGAGGCAGGTAAGTGCCTGCGCGCAAAGGGAGCCGAGGATCGCGCCGAACGCCAACGTGGGCAGAAACACTCCGCCCGTTGCTCCTGCCGTGTTCGAGATCATCATGAAAAGGGCGCGTACAAGGAATATCAGGATAAGCATGTACCATGCTGTCTTTTGGTGAAAAAGAGATTCAACCAAATTGTGTCCCGTACCCAAACTGTCCGCCAAAAATATTCCTACCCCAAAAATACAAGAAAAAAGAATGGGAAAAAGGATCTTTGTCGGGATCTTTTTGAGCACGGCATGGACTATTTTGTCAACGGTCTGATAAAAACGTGTAAAAAGTATTGAGATACCGCCGCACAGCAGACCTACTAAAATCGGGACGAAAAGCAGTTTTGGCGGAAGAGCGGGAATACGCGGAAGATCGAACAGACCGACGCTTCCTATGCCGAGCGCGGCAAGAAGCTGAGCTGTGATCTGCGCGGTCACGACCGAGAGCGATGCCACGGTCAGAAGTAAGGGAGAAAAATGCTTGTGAAGCTCCTCCATCGAAAAAATGATCGCGCTGACAGGAGATGAGGTGGCAACCGAGAAGCCTGCCGAGGCACCACCTGTCATTATATAGCGGCGCCAACCCTTGTGCTTGTCCGATCCCAGGCATTGAACGATGCCGTCACCGACAGCCGTTCCCATCTGCACGCAGGGACCTTCCGTACCGAGGGGTATACCGCATAAAAACGTGAGCAGAGCGGAAAAGGGAAGAATAAAAACACTGGCGATCCAACGGAAACTGACAAGTCCTCGAATGGCGGCAACCGAGGTGGGGATCCCACCGCCCCGGCAGCTTCGGGAATTGGAAAGGATAAAACTTGCTGCAAGCCCCGTGACCGCCGCACCGCCCAAAGCTAAGGGTATCCATGCCCTGTCCGAGCGTACCGTGTCGTAGATGAATGTCGAAAAATGTATTACCCATTCCGCCGCGATTTTAAATGCGGTGGCGAGAATGGCTGATAAAAAGCCTGCAAGCACCGAAAAGGCAAGGCAGGGCAAAAGAAGATTTTTAATGTGATGTATGAGTCTGCTGTTCATAGTTATCTCCGAAGAAAATAAAAAATACCGTATCATTATAGCACAGGCCTTTATTTTTTTCAATAACTTGAGAAAATTTTAAAAAAGCTATTGTGATTTTGCAAAAAAAGGTGTAAAATAGGGACTTGTGAAAAAATATATCAAAAAGGTGTACCATGAAAACATTCAGACCCAAAATCATCGACGTATTCAAGAACTATTCGAAAAAACAGCTGATCTCCGACCTTGTGGCCGGACTTATCGTGGCAATAATCGCACTGCCGCTGTCCATTGCTCTTGCCATTGCCTCCGGCGTTTCTCCCGAAAAAGGACTTTACACCGCTATCGTTGCAGGTTTTGTCATTGCTCTGCTTGGCGGCAGTCGAGTGAACATTTCGGGTCCTACGGCGGCCTTTGCGGCGATCGTCGCGGGCATCGTGGCTCAGCACGGGGTAGAAGGACTTGCGATAGCTACCCTTATGGCGGGTGCTATCCTTATTCTTATGGGTGTACTGCGGCTCGGCTCGCTCATAAAATACATACCGGAATCTATTACCGTAGGCTTTACCTCGGGTATTGCCGTGACTATCGTTATAGGTCAGATAAAGGATTTTTTAGGGCTGACCTTCCCTGCGGGAACAAACGCAGTTGAGGCGGTCGAAAAACTCGAGGCTATTGCGAAATCTGTCAAAACTCTCAATCCTTGGGCACTCCTCACCGGCCTTGTGGCACTTGCTATCCTTATTGTGTGGCCGAAGATAAGCAAAAAGATCCCGGGCTCTCTTGTGGCGGTTCTTGTGCTTACGGTCGTCGTTGCGCTTACAAAGCTGAACGTGAACACTATCGGAGACCTTTACAGCATAAGCGCGTCCCTGCCTCCCTTCAGCCTGCCCGAGATCGACGGTGCAAAGATCGTTGCGCTTATTCCCAACGCATTTACCATTGCTGTTCTGGCGGCTATCGAGTCGCTTCTTTCCTGCGTCGTTTCGGACAAGATGATAGACGACACCCACAATTCAAACACCGAGCTTATAGCTCAGGGCGCGGGCAACATCTGCTCTGCACTCTTTGGTGGAATCCCCGCAACGGGTGCTATTGCGAGAACCGCGGCAAACGTAAAGAACGGCGGACGCTCTCCTGTTTCGGGAATGGTCCATGCCGTCGTTCTTTTGCTTGTATTGGTGGTACTTATGCCCTATGCGGCGTTCATTCCCATGCCCGTGATTGCGGCGGTGCTCTTTATGGTGGCTTACAATATGAGTGAGTGGCGGCATTTTGTAAAGATCTGCAAGACCGCGCCGATCTTTGACACGCTTGTGCTGGTTCTGACCTTCGTTCTTACCGTTGTGTTTGACCTGGTGGTTGCCATTGCCGTAGGTCTTGCGGTGCATTACTTTATCGTTCTGATAAAAAAGTTTGCGAAGAAGGAAGCATAAAATAAAAACCGCCCTCGGGCGGTTTTTTATTTTTGTTGCTTTTTCTTCATTTTACGCCAATTTATAAAGCCGTAGAGGTCGTTGAACAGGAATGAGACAAAGCATACAACCACCGAAATATATCGTGTATCGGTGAGGCTTGCAAGTATCCACAAAACTATCAGAATCACATCGTTTGCAGCGTAGGCAAGGGCAAAGAAAGGGCTTCTGCGGAAGGTCAGATAGGCGGCGAGAAAGCTGGTGGTGACCGAGACGGTGCTGGGCAGGAGATTCGCTGTATCGAAATGCTTTAAGATGAAATAAAATACGACGGTGACGGCGGCGGTCAGACCCCACATGAATATCTGCTCTCTTTTGCTCACACCGCTTACCTGTACCTGTGAGCGATTTCCCTTGTATGGGTGGCGGAGCCATGAGATCAGGGCGAAGATCGCCATTGGCAGGGTCATGCCCAGATATGTGACCATCTCGCCAAAGTAAGCAAATGAATACGAAATCACACTGTACAGGAGACTGAAGATTATCATCAGAATTTGCCCTGCGGGATTGCCCTTGGCACAAAATATCAGCGAGGTCACGCCGATAAGAGAAGCTATGAGCGTCAAATGATTCGTTCGGTCAAATGCCATAAAGGACATCAGAATCAGAACAATTGACGAGAGCCAAAGCGCAAGCTCCAGCCTTGAGAAATAGTTTAGTATTTTTTTCATAGGACCTCCGAAAAATAAGCACCCGTATACACATCTTCTGAGACCTAACGATGTGCAAACGGATGCTTTTTGGCATCTGCTACCCGGTGGCAGCGTTGTTTTTTGTTATTGTATCACGGAATCCGGGAAATGTCAAGTGCGACGCACTTGAGAAGGATCCGCACCGTGAAAACCTTAAATGAAACAAAATCAGATCAAACGCAAGTTTGCCAGGATTTGTCAAAAGAATCCGATGTAAAACACAATGACAGACCCGCAAATTATCTTTGATTAGGAAGATTTGAACAAAAAAACAGAACAAATGGAACAAAAAATGTGCAAAATACCTTTGCTTTTGTATATTTTATGTTTATTTTTGGTATTCCCAAACTGTACCGCTTGGGTTATAATGTGTACGGACAGGGCGTGTTTTGGTAAAAGTACGTTCCTTGTTTTACCTTCAATGTAATTTAGGAATATTCACAAAAAAAGAAACGTCTGATTTGTTGTAATTGACGATTTTGGCAAAGGTCTATTGTGCGCGGAATAAAAAAATGATATAATAGGTTGATTTTTTATTACATTGAATATGTAAAATATCCCCGAGATTGAAAATCGAAATTTTAAAGTCGCTCGGCGACAGAACGGAGAATGTATGAAGAGAAACACGAAAACACTATTGTTCCTTGTGACGCTCGTATGCGTTGTGGCAGCTTTTGCCGTGTGCGCATTTGCGTCCGATACGGCGTTTGACTACACAGGTGTAGCCGGTGTTACGACCTACGTAGACCAACCCGGCTATGACGATATCTACTATTCTAAGACCGAGGGCTTTTGGTTTTGGCAGACCACGACCTATGGCAACTGGATCCAGGTCGCGACGAGCTCATCTTCAAACAAAAAGGATAACGGCGACGGCGCATACAATGCGCACGGTGACCTGCATTACGGAAGCGGATATAAGGCTTACTATAACGGCGAGACCAAGACTCTCGTTATTATAGGCACCAGTGCATCTTCGCTACCTACCGCAAGCTACGGACATACTACCAATACAACATTGGGTGTTTTTCCGAACTGGTGTACTCAAAACGCCTCAAAGGTTGAGCACGTCGAGTTCCGTAATATTGGAGGCTTCAACTATGCGGGCTATATTATCAGCCCTCTGAAGAACGTAAAGACCATAAAGGTCGATTCGGCGGCATCAACGCTTAACGGAACCAAATCGGATACTGCCGTATTTGCAAACCTGACATCTCTGACTACCGTTGGCTGGGGCTCATGGGCAAGTGACGGTACCTGGACGGCGTCCTCTTATTATGAGGACGGAGTTGTGGACTTGAGAGGTCACACCTCGCTCAAGCCCAGCCACACAAGCTCCAAGGACGTACCCGATCTCACTTTGTATCTGGGGGCGGCAATCAGAAAATCCACTTCTGTAAAAAAGGTTATTCTTCCCTCGTCCCTCAGAACCGACAACAGTGCGACGATACTTTGCCTGAAGCTGTCTGACGGATCAAGTAGCTTTCCTCTTTATGATGGAAGCGGGAACGTGGCATCGGGGTCTGTTGGTTATCAGTTGAGAAATACGTCGACGGGCGCGATTGCTTACAACACAAGCAGTACAGTGCCCTCGGGCTGGGAAGCAGTCAAGCTTGTCGCCAATGAAATAGCGCCTTATAACGGACAGTTTGAGGATATGATCGCATATGATTTTGCATATGGCGCGACATCTCTTGAAACCGTTGTAGTCCCTGCCGGAGTAACGCTTCACAGAATTTATAAGAACGCGTTTACCGGTTGTACGTCTCTTCGCGAGATCATTATTGAGGGCGACGTTGCTGACGATTTCACTGTTGACGTCGGTGCATTTGGCCCCGGCACGGGCAACGTGTCCGAAGTTAAGATCTACATAAGCGGAACAAAGAATCAGAGACTTATCAACAATGCACTTTCTGCGGCGGGCTATACAGACCGCTCTAAGGTTATGGCGTTCTGTGAATCTGTTGAAAGCCCTATTTATGCTGACGGATTCCAGATAAAGATCAACACCGAATATAACGGTCTTCGCGGTCTTTTCACATTTGATGAGGGCTCAAAGTCAACCTATGCAGAGCTTGGATATAACTTTGTTGAGTACGGCGTTATCGTCTGCACAAAGACGGTCGCATCCCAGCATTCCGGCAAAGATGCGCTTCTTGCCAGCACAAATTCAAAGGTAAAGAAGATTGTTGTGGAAAACGTTGACGGCACGGGCGAAAACCGTTGGGTCAACTACGAAAAGAGACAGTTCTGCATTGCTTTGACGGGAATTCCCGAGGGCAACAGCATGGACGACGTCTATTTCCTGGCGTACAGCACATGGACGGACGATTCGGGCGCAAAGTATAACTTATATACCGAGTATATTGCCGAAGACGAAGAACCCTATGCTAACATTTACGAGGTTACTCTCGGACTGTTCAAGAACGGTCTTGTAAACACCGAGACTATCGAAAACGCGGGCGGTAACGCAGACGCGATCATTTGGAAGACTCTCAAGAAGGGCGCGGTTACCGTTGCAAAGAGCGCCTTCGGAACTCCCGGCACCCCCAAGAATAGCTCAACCTCGACCACCTACAAGCTGAACGTCAGCGCAACCTATAACAGCGACGGCAGCTTTACGTATCTTGATCTTCCTCTCCACGCAACAACAGGCGCAACCAACGCAAACTATTCATATAACCCCTCAAACTTTGAGGCTACCGCATCCACGAACGTTCTCTGGTCACTCTATCAGGACGGTACCGATTACGTAGCACTTTACCGCCGTGATCCTTCGGCGGCTTCCGATGCTAAGGCCTTCCTGCCGACTCAGACAATTTCGTCGTACGGTGGAGTTCATCCCTTCAGAGAAAATTACGGTACGCTGATTACTAACAAGGTTTCGGGCGATGTTACCATTTACTCCCCCGTGCTTTCCGCGACTAACGCCGCAAAGGTAAAGACCCTGATCATTGACTACGGTGTAAATTCTACCGAGGCAAGAACCTCAAGAAACGGCTCCATTGCTCTCGGAAATGCAAAATACACCGAGACCATCGTTTACCCCAATGATTTCACGGTGAACCCCTCTTCTCAGTCACTTTTTAGAAATAATACCAGCCTCAAAAACGTGATCTGGGCAAACAAGCCTGCCGACACTCAGGCGCAGAAATACCATATGGGCGACGTTGAGGGTAATCTTTCAAGCCTGGCCGATCTTCGCGGTATGGGTGCCATTCATCCCGAGGCCGCATTTATGGACAGCGGTATAGAAAATATGGTATTTGTCGGCTACAGTGCGGACAGCCATACTCAGACCTATGCGGGCATGAAATCTCTGAACCGCGTCTGGATCGACGGTGAGGGTCAGACCACCGCGCCCGCTGAAAAGACAGTTGATCTGACGGGCGACACCAAGGTCACAAAGCTTGGCAGACAGTGCTTCGCGTTTGCCACCGACGACTACACGGTAAAGCTTTCCGACAAGGTTTCCACCGTTTCTAAGGTGGGCTCCAGTGGCTCTTACATGAGTGCTTTTGCCGCCACCTTTGGCGCAAAGCACATATTCGTTAACGTGGATGCTCCAAATGCGGCATTCCCCGCATCCTTCTATGATTATTATCTGTCCTTCATTGAGACGGATTACAGAACGAATGCAAACAACGTTTGCGTAAACGGCAAGTTCTACTATGAGATCGCCGAGGACGTTTGCTTTGAGGGAGAGAGCTTCCTTGAGATCTTCCCCGAGCTTCCCGCACAGGTAAACCGTGACTACGCTTACAAGGTTACCGTTCACCAGGGAAGCGAGTCTGCAACTCTTCCCGTATACAACCACACCATGTTTAACGGTGTAGGTGACCGAGGCATCGGCGCGGATATGTACCGCAGATACAGTACCTTCGGCTTTACGGGCGAGCAGGTAAGAGTTGACATCAAGGTCGGCACCGACTTTACGTCTTACGGTATTATTCCTTCCGCCAAGAATTTCGAGTCTACCTTCGACGCGAACACGGGTACTATTTCCGTATATCTTGACGAGCCCGATTACTTCGGTATCCGTCTTGACGACGACGATAATTCTATCATCTCTATTTTCGCCGAAAATCCCGAGTATCCTCACGTTACCAACCTTGTAAACGGCAAGGGCGGTGCTATCGTAATCGAGTCGGGCACGTGGTATAAGCCCACACACGGCGACGGAATCACGCAGACTACCTCCGAGCATACGGGCGCTCTTTGGATCGAAACCCCCGATACAGCGGTTTATATCCAGCCCGGTGCAGTAGTCTACGGAAGAATCAGATTCACATCAGCGGCAGTCGGATCCTCTGTGGTCGGCTACGGCGCGATCATCGACTGCTTTGCAGATAATCGAGTAATGGATATCCGCCAGGGTGGTACCGAGGGCGGCGGAATGTATAATTCTGCTTATAAGTGCCAGATGATGCAGAGCAGCGCTTCCAACTTCCTCTACGACGGCCCCACCATCATGGACGCGCGAAGCTTCCATATTGTCTTGGGCGGAACCAACGTTCGTATCCGTAACTACAAGGCAATGTCCACAATGATGACAACCGACGGTATTACCGAGGGTGTAAAAAAGAACGGTGTGTTTGAGCACTGCTGGCTGTACGTCGGCGATAACGCGCTCGTTATCAGTGGCTCTACCGGCTCTTATTATAACGATATCGTTATCGGAACCACCTGCGCGGCTGTATTCCCTCAGGGTAACGTTACCAATGCGTTGCTTGAGAATATTTCCGTATTCCGTTCAAACGACGGTATTATCAACCATCGCTATAACCCTAATAACAAGGATCTTGTCCTGACTATGACAGTCCGCAACTTCGATTGCGTTGACACTATCAACTATCCTCAGTTCTGGTCGGGCTACAAGATGGGTATGTCCACACAGAAGATCATCAATTTCGAAAACGTCACTCTGCCTTATTCCTCCGGTGTTACCAATCCTCACTCCGAGGCGGTGAACAACACCTGGTCAACCAAGAACAGACTGGTTTCGATCACTCAGCCCGAGGGAACCACCTGCGGAAACTACACGATGAACTTCGTCAATACCTATATGGATGGCGTTCTCCTTGACAGCGAGGACAAGGCTGTACTCTCGGTTACACTCCCCTCTGACGTGGAGGGTGCTTACATGAAGTATACCTTTGGTAAGGCGAATAACGGCTTCACTCCTCCTACGAGACAGAAGAATACCGTAAACTATACGGCAACGAGCAAGGTATATATCGGAACGCTTCTCACTCACTTCGACGAGGACGTGATCATCGAGGGCAACACCTTCTATCTGCCCGCAAATGAGATCCTGACAAAGCTCCGCACCACCGTTAAGCCTACTACCGTTACAAAGAACGGTATCGCTTACGTGGCTCACACCACTCTCAAGTCAAGCGGTGCGGCCTCGAACGTAGCTGTCAGCGGCGGCAACCTGACCATCACTCCCGTTGCTCCTTCTGCTACTACTAACCTTATCGTTCAGAACTCGGGGCTTGTTACCCGTGAATATGAGTCTACCTGCTATAACATCGACCTGGTACAGAAGGATGGCGTAATGTACGCTTATCCTACCTCCTCCGGATATAATGGCGGTATCTGCTACAATATGACCGAGGAGATCAGAATGTACGGCGCGGGTACTTATAAGATCACACTCAAGGCTATGTGTCAGATAAACGACGGCGGTGCATATAGCCCCGTTAAGCTCATATTCAACTATGATACTGCTGCAAAGTATACGAAGAACGAAAAGGCTTTCACTCTGACAGCTGATTGGACCGAATACACCTACGAGTTCACTGTTACCGAGGATATGCTAAAGAACGGCATAAGCTTTGGTGCCGTAGGAATTGCCGCATCTGGCAACGTTCCCGTTCAGTACTATGCCGTTAAGGATATGACGGTAACAAAAATTAGTTGATACACAATAAAACAAAAACCCACAGGCAAAAGTGAACTGCCCCAAATTGTGCGGACAGTACAAAAAGCCCATTGTGGGTAGGATATTAAATAATTAAGCAACGAACTGACATCGCTTTTCGAGTGGTGTCAGTTTTGTTTTGAGCTGGATACGACCTGGCAGAGTCTTTCGGGAATGGAGATGGTGCGTATGCTTGCCATAATTTTTCCTCCTTATTGGCAAATATTTTGCGCTTCGGAAGTAAATAAAGTGTTGTTTTTTTCTGAGGTCGCAAGCCTTGGCCTCTACCATTTTCGAACTGTGCATTTTGAAACCTATGTACCAAACTATTTACCGGCGTTTACCATCGGTGCATATGATTAAAACAGCAAACAAAAAAATCGCACCCCAAAGGCGCGAAAAAGCTAATAAATACAAAGA
>JAFQKA010000016.1 GCA_017397175.1 Clostridia bacterium
GGCTCAGCGTACTTTTTTACGTTGGAAATAAGATTATCAAATACGCGTCGCAATTCTCCCACGTCGAAATTTCCCGAAAAGCCACCCACATAGGAAAACACTGTCACCTGCGAAAAGTCCGCTTCCAGTTCTCCTTCAAACTCATCCGCCAACTGTTCAAACAACAGCCGTGCATCCTCAAAGTATTCCGGCTCGCGCTGCCCACCGTCCAGAAGAATATCTGTCAATTTCTTGATCTGCTCTGTTTTCTTGGAAACAAGAAATAAATATTCCTTTTGCTCATCAACCGTCAGCGTTTCCTTTTTATCCAGCAGCTCGGTATAAGACATGATCGAGGTCAGCGGAGTACGGATATCGTGTGAGAGGGTACGGATCAGCTCTTCACGCTCCTCATATAAGCGTTTTTCCTTTTCCTTGAGCTTTTGCTCGCTTTCCGACAGGTAGTTCACCGCCTCGGCAAGTTCGGTTAGCTCGTTGTTGCCGCGAAGCTCCACCTGTTCACCATAGTTGCCGTCGCGGAGAATGTCGACACCCGCTGTAATCTCGCGGACGTAAGCAAGCCGTTCACCGAACAAAGTAAAAAACATTACGGTGAAGAAAATAGCGGAAATGGCAAAGCCTACACCACGCAGAGTATTATCCGCTTCGTACCAATCAAATTCATCCATAATGATGTCGTTTTGGAAACAGTATTCCTCGATAAGGACTCCTCCAAAGGTCGTGATAAACAGGTAAAGCAGCAAGGAGAGCGCAAAGCACAGACAGACAAACCCCAGGATCTCATGGGCAAGCTTATGTCGCTTTCTTGGTTTTTCAGTCAACATAATACCCCCGTCCCCATGCCGTTTTGATATATTTCGGCTCTCTTGAATTGTCTCCCAGTTTTTTGCGAAGGTTTTTGATATGCACCATAATGGTACTATCTCCCACCGCGTTATCGTTCCAAATGCTATCGTAGATCTGATCCAGAGAAAAGATTCGTTTGCGGTTGGTCAGAAGAAGTTCCAATATCTTGAATTCGGTATAGGTCAGGGCAACCGATCCCTCGCTCTTTATAACAGATTGACTGTCAAGATCAAGAAACACATCAACGAATGCGATTCGATTGCCCATCGATGCGGTTTGTTCCGATCCGTCCTTTGGCTGGGATCTCCCTCTGCGCAGGATCGCCTTTACGCGCATCAGAAGCTCAATATTGGAAAAGGGCTTGACGATATAGTCATCCGCGCCCACGGAAAAGCCCATGACCTTGTCCGACTCCCCTGAATATGCGGTCAGAAAAATCATAGGCGCATCAAACCTCTTTCTGATCTCCGCACCCGCCATGAAACCAGAGAGTCGCGGCATATTCACATCAAGAATATAGAGGTCTATCTCCTCGTTTGCCATATCAATAGCAGCCATACCGTCCTCGGCGCAGATTACGGCATAGTCCTCACCAGAGAGAAGCAGCGTCAACACTTCTCGGATTTCTTTTTCGTCGTCTGCAACTAAAATATATTTTTTACCGTCTTTCATAATCTGATCACCTCGTGGGCTAATGCCTTTTTTTGTTTATAGCGGTACTGTTTTTGCCTCACTGAACGATATTTACGACACCCTGCTAATCGATTGTGATTTCGCCTTTCCAATCCAGGATTCCACCGAACTCCACGATATTCGTGTAACCGAGCTTGACCAGTTTTTCGGCTGCCTCCTTACTGCGTCGGCCACTGCGACAGTACACCATAATGAACTGGTCCTTGTCTGGCAGTTCGGGGATCTCGGCTGTACCGATGGTTTCGTTGGGAACGTTGATGGCATTCGGAATATGCCCTGCGGAGAACTCATCGGGACGGCGCACATCGAGAATAATA
>JAFQKA010000017.1 GCA_017397175.1 Clostridia bacterium
CTTTTCGTAGGTACAAAGAAGCAGGCTGCTGATGCCATTAAGGAAGAGGCACTCCGTTGCGGAATGTACTATGTAAATGTTCGTTGGCCCGGCGGTATGATGACAAACTTCAAGACAATCAAGAAGTCCATCGCACGTCTCAACGACCTGAACAAGATGCAGGAAGACGGCACCTTTGATCTGCTCCCCAAGAAGGAAGTAGCAAAGATGCAGAAGGAGATCTTCGACCTTGAGAAGAGCTACGGCGGTATCAAGACAATGGAGACACTTCCCGCAGCAATTTTCGTAGTTGACCCCAAGAAGGAAAAGAACGCTATTCTTGAGGCTAAGAAGCTTGGTATTCCCGTTGTTGCTATCGTTGATACAAACTGCGATCCCGACGATGCTGACTACGTAATTCCCGGTAACGATGACGCTATCCGCGCTATCAAGCTCATCTCCTCCGTACTCGCTGACGCCGTAATCGAAGGCAAGCAGGGTGAGGAAACAGCAGAGGCTCCCGCAGAAGAAGCTGCAGAGGCAGACGCTGAGTAATTCCAAACAATTAAATTAAAAGGAGACATAAAAATGGCAAACATTACAGCTAAAGACGTTGCCGCTCTCCGTGCTAAGACCGGTATCGGTATGATGGAGTGCAAGAAGGCACTTGTAGAAGCTAACGGCGATATGGACGAGGCGATCAAGATCCTGCGTGAGCGCGGACTTGCAGTTGCCGCAAAGAAGGCAGACAGAATTGCTGCCGACGGTATCGTTGATATCCTCACAATTGGCGACAAGACCGCCATGATCGAGGTTAACACCGAGACAGACTTCGTTGCAAAGAACGCAACATTCAAGGAGTTCGTAAAGAACCTTCTTGAGACTATCATCAACAACAACGTAAACGACGTAGAGGCTCTTATGGCTTCTAAGTACCTTGATACAGACCTGACCGTTGAGGCTAAGCTCCAGGAAATGATCTTCGCTATCGGCGAAAAGATCAGCATCCGCCGCTTTGTTCTCGTTAACGGCGTTGTAAGCACATACATTCACGGTATGGGCAGCATCGGCTGTATCGTTAAGTTCGACGTTGACGCTGAAACCGCTGCAAAGGCAGAGTTTATCGAGTTCGCAAAGAACATCGCTCTCCAGGTCGGCGCGTACCCTGTAAGCTACCTTGACCGCGCATCCGTTCCCGCTTCCGTAATTGAGAGCGAGAAGGAGATCATCAAGGCTCAGCTTGCAAACGACGAGAAGATGGCAAACAAGCCCGAGAAGGTTCTCGAGGGAATCATCATGGGTAAGATCGGCAAGTTCTACGACAACAACTGCCTGGTTGACATGGAGTACGTTAAGAGCGACGACCATGAAAAGGTTGGCAAGTACGTTGAGAACACAGCTAAGGCTCTGGGCACTTCCATCAAGCTCGTTGCTTTCTGCCGTTACGAAAAGGGCGAAGGCATTCAGAAGCGCGAGGAAGATTTTGCGGCAGAGATCGCAAAGCTCGCAGGTCAATAATGAAACAAAACGAGGCGCACTCCGATGGAGTGCGCTTTTTTGTTTTTAATTTACTCGTGCGGTTGTTTAAGTTTTGGTCAAGCTTTTTTAAAAGCTTTCGCTGTGGAGGGGGCGAAGTCCTCCTCGCCGTCCGCAGACGGCGAAATTATTACCCCTCGGCGTTTCTTTTTGCCAAGCTTTTTCTTTGCGCTTTGGCTGTCAAAGAAAAAGCGGGAAGACAGCCCCCGGATTGACGAAAGTTCTGTAGTATTTCGTTAAGATATTCTTGCGAATTGAATTATTCATATTTTCGTGTTATAATCGTGACTATAGAAATCAGATTTGTAATGGAGAATAAACAATGAAAATCTACGATATTTCCCAAGAAGTTTTCAGCTGCCAAACGTATCCCGGAGATCCGATACCGGAAAAAAGGAAACTTGCCTCAATGGAAAAAGGCGACATGTATAATCTCACGGCTTTCAGTATGTGCGCGCATAACGGCACGCATATAGACGCACCTTTCCACTTTGTCGAAGATGGGAAAACCGTAGATGCCTTACGTCTTGATTCGCTTGTAGGAAGGGCTTACGTTGTAGAGCATCAGGGGATCGTTTCGGGCGTTGACGCCGCAGATATGATCGAAAAAGCTAAAAAACAAAATGTGGAATTTGCAAAAAGAATTCTGATCAAAGGCGATGCGGAGGTTTCGCTTGAGGCGGCGGAAACTTTTGCTTCTTCGAACATCTTCCTTCTGGGAAACGAATCACAGACCGTTGGCCCCGAGAACGCGCCTATGGCAGTTCACCAAGTGCTTTTGGGCGCGGACATCGTGTTGCTTGAGGGGGTGCGTTTGTCCGAAGTTCCCGAAGGTGCGTATTTTTTGTGCGCCGCACCGCTGAATTTGCACGGTGCGGACGGCTCGCCGTGCAGGGCAGTGCTGATAGACGAGATATGAATCGATAAATAAGAGCGGGGGATTTTCCTCCGCTTAAAAATTTTGATAATATTTCTTAAAAACTCTTGACAAACGCCGGAGTTTATGCTATACTATTTTCAGTAATCATTATCAATTTATGGAGGTGCATATGACCAGGCAACGACAACTCATCTTGGATATTATCAACTCCTCCTATTCCCATCTGACAGCTGAGGGAGTTTACACCGAAGCTCGAAAGACCATGCCGAAGATATCTCTTGGAACGGTGTACAGAAATCTCGGACTACTGGCTCAGAACGGTGAAATACGGAGGATCGTGCTGGAAAATCAACCCGACCGTTTTGACCGTTGCTTCCCCGGACATGACCATATTGTCTGTCCCGACTGTGGCGCGGTCCGTGACATTCCGCCCGAGCTGAGCATGGCGAGAACGATCGAGCGAAAGCTGAAAATGAAACCCGACTCATACGAGCTGACGGTAAAGATCGTTTGCGATGAGTGCAAAGATAAAAAATAAAAAAGGAAGGTACAGAAAATGAATATTAAAGGCACAAAGACAGAAGCTAATCTCTGGGCGGCGTTTGCAGGCGAGTCCCAGGCAAGAAACAAGTACTCCTACTATGCATCTAAGGCAAAGAAGGACGGCTATGAGCAGATCGCGGCACTCTTTGAAGAGACTGCGGCAAACGAGAAGGAGCACGCAAAGATCTGGTTCAAGCTCCTTCACGGCGGATCAATTCCCTCAACCATTGAGAATCTCAAGGACGGGGCTGCGGGCGAGAACTACGAGTGGACCGATATGTACGCGGGCTTTGCAAAGGACGCGAGAGAAGAGGGCTTTGACGACATAGCATCTCTCGTTGAGGTTGTTGCAAAGATAGAGCGCGAGCACGAGGAAAGATACTTAAAGCTCCTTGCAAATATTGAGGGCGGCATCGTATTCTCTCGCGATGGCGAGATGATCTGGAAGTGCAGAAACTGCGGACACATCGTGGTTGGCAAGAACGCCCCCGACGTTTGCCCCGTTTGCGCACACCCTCAGTCCTATTTTGAGATCAAGGCTGAAAATTACTGATAAAACATAAAAATCCCCGACCGCGGTCGGGGATTTTTTGCTTTTAATGATTCTTTTCCTATAGACAGATCCGTGGGGATGATCGAATGGAGTTTTTTACAGATCTCCCGACATTCTCTTTCGGTATTGAAGCGGGGTCTGATTATATTTTTGCCTGAATCTCCGAGAAAAGTAGAACTGGTCGCAAAAGCCGAGAGTTTCACTGATGCGGCGAATGGAAAAGTTTGATTTCAGCAGCATTTTCTCGGCGGCAAGGAAGATGCTGTCGTCAATGTACTGCCCCACGGTGACCCCAAGCTCCTCTTTAAAATGCTTGCACAGTGTGCTCTCGCAGATAAAGAGCCGAGACGCCAGGTCTGCGGATTTGAGCTGTACCGACAGATTTTGCTGTATGTAATCAACGGTGCTCTGAACGATGGGGGAATAGACGGTAGAAAAGAAGGAAGAAACGGTGGAGGAGGGAAGCATTGAGGTAACGTGCATCAAAACCTCTTGCTTGATCTTCAGCATATCAACGATGTTTCCCGAGCGGTAGTTTCTCGTCATGCGCTGAATATCCGAGATCGAAACCGGCTTTGATATTATGTGCTTGCAGTCGCACAAGAGATCGAATCCGTCGGGACGGGGAATGGTTATGTGAAAATAAAGCTTTGTGTAGCGGTCGTCGCAACGGTAGCTGAAGGTCAGCCCAAAGGGGACAAGGTACAGATTGCCCGGTTTCATGGTGATCACCTCGCCGTCATATTCAAGCACTCCGCTTCCGCTTTCAAAATAGTACAGGCGCGAGCAGGGAAGACAAACGTCGCGGGCGTTCCATGCTCTGTCCCCCTCAACGTAGCCGCTTGCTTCAATGTTTATTCTCAGATTGTTGATCATATCTGTGAAATTGTGGTTCACTTCAATATCCATACCGAAAACTCCATATTTTTGTTTGAAATCTGCATTTTAATATTTCTTTTCCCGTGTTAGAATAATCCTAAAGAGGAAAAGGTTTTATTCCATTTTCATAATACACTAAAAAGGATAAAAAATCAATAGGAATCCGAAAAAACACAAAAAAGGAGCAACTATGGAAGGCAGAGTTACCAAATATACGGGCAAAAAGGCTCTTGTTATGGGCGACAGCCTGACAAAGGCGGGAAGATGGCAGAAAAAGTTGACCGAGCTTCTTGGCTTTGAGGTGGCAACTCAGGCGAGAGGCGGCGCGGGATTCATTTCGATAGTTGACGGCGATCCCGAGGGCTTTGTTCACCCCGAAGCTTCCATGCACCGCCTTGGCGTCGACGACGTGCGCGACGCCGAGCTTATCGTTTATTTTGCAGGCTACAATTGCCGCGAAATGCCATACGGCGAGGATAGCGATCTGTACCCGGATCAGAGAACCGTGAAGGGCTGTATTCAGTACGTGATCAACCGCATCTATGAGGAGCTGGCGGCGGCAGATAATCTCACCTGCAAGCTTCTTTTCGTCACACCTCATTGCCACGGTCTTTATCCCTATCGCAACACCGACGGTTATTATGAGGATCCCGTAACGGGAATGTCAACGAAAAGGCTTGGTGAGACGATCGCGCATGTCTGCGAAAGAAATAATATTCCCGTCTGCGACCTTTGGTCGGAAAGCGGTATCAGTTGCTTCAATTGGTGCGTTTTCGGTCGCGAGCCTTTTACAGAAAACACACAATACACCAAATACGAGCTTGACGAAAAAGGAAATGTTATCGGCACAGAGCCTCTCAAATACGAAAAAGGACAAACCTATATCCAGATCCGCGATGGAAAACCTACCCCAGAGCTTTATGAGACAGGAGGAGCTTTTCCATACATTGGCGATCAGCTTCATTGCTCTCCCGCAGGCTACGAGCGTATCGGAGAGTGCATAGTCGGCTCGATCATAAAGCACTACGGAATATAATATAAAACAGGAGGAAAAAATATGTACCCCAAAATCGGTATTCGCCCGGTAATCGACGGACGTCAGGGCGGCGTCAGAGAAGGGCTTGAGATTCAGACCATGGATATGGCAAAGGCTGCCGCCGCGCTTATTGAGGAAAATCTCAGATATCAGGACGGCACGCCCGTGCAGTGCGTTATCGGATGCACAACGATCGGCGGCGGTGCCGAGGCGGCAAAGGTTGCCGAGCAGTTTTCACGCGAAAACGTTGTGGCGACCCTTTCCGTAACTCCCTGCTGGTGCTACGGCAGTGAGACCATGGACCTTGACCCCCTTACCATCAAGGCAGTATGGGGCTTTAACGGCACGGAGCGTCCCGGTGCGGTTTATCTTGCTGCCGTAATGGCGGCTCACGCCCAGAGAGGCCTGCCTGCGTTCTCCATCTACGGTCACGACGTTCAGGATATGGGTGACAAGACTATTCCTGCGGACGTTGCGGAGAAGATCCTTCGCTTTGCACGTTGCGCTGTTGCGGTGGGTCAGATGAAGAATAAGGCATACGTTAACCTTGGCGGCATCTCCATGGGTATCGCAGGCTCCTTCTGCGATGCGAGCTTTATGCAGAAGTATCTGGGGCTGCGCGCCGAGTGGGTGGATCTTGTTGAGATCCTTCGCCGCATGACACTTGAGATCTACGATAAGGCTGAGGTTGAAAGAGCTTATTCATGGATAAAGGAAAACTGCCGTGAAGGCTTTGACAAGAACGAGGGCAAGAACTTCCCCGAGATCATCAAGCGTTCAAAGGTAGTTCCCGCCGACCGCGACTGGGAATTTATCGCAAAGTTTACTGTTATCGTAAAGGATATCCTGTTTGGCAACCCTCGTCTGCTTGAAATGGGCTGGAAGGAAGAGTCCAACGGCAGAAACGGCATCGTTGGCGGCTTTCAGGGGCAGAGAATGTGGACAGACTGGCTTCCCAACGCGGACTTTACAGAGGCTATTCTCGCGTCCGGATTTGACTGGAACGGAAAGCGCGCTCCCATTCCGTTTGCTACCGAAAACGATACTCTCAACGGTATTTCCATGCTCTTTGCAACCCTTCTTACGGGCAAAGCTCCTTGCTTCCACGACGTTCGTACATACTGGAGCCCCGAGGCGGTAGAAAGAGTAAGCGGCAAGAAGCTCTGCGGCAAGGCAGAGAACGGTGTCATTCACCTGATCAACTCGGGCGCGACCGCTCTTGACTGCACAGGTGCGGCAAAGGACGAGCAGGGCAACGGAACCATCAAGGAGTGGTGGAATTTGACGGACGAGGACATTGAGGCTTGCCTTCAGGCCACCGACTGGTGTCGTGCGGACTACGAATACTTCCGCGGCGGCGGATTCTCATCTCACTTCAGAACGAGAGCCGAAATGCCCGTTACAATGATCCGCGTAAATATGATCGACGGTGTCGGTCCCACGATCCAGATCGCAGAGGGCTATACGGTCGACCTTCCCGACGACGTTCACGAAAAGCTGGATAAGAGAACAGACCCCACATGGCCCACTACCTGGTTTGCGCCTATCCTTACGGGCGAGGGTGCATTCCGCGACGTATATTCGGTCATGGCAAATTGGGGCGCAAACCACGGTGTAACCGTTCACGGTCACGTTGGCGCCGACCTTATAACGTTGGCGTCCATGCTCAGAATCCCCGTAGCTATGCATAACGTGAGCGCGGAGGAGATCTACCGTCCTCATGCCTGGGCAGCCTTCGGCGGCTCCGATAATACCGCGGCTGACTACAAGGCCTGCGAAACTTACGGTCCTATTTACGGATAATTTTAACCTAAAGGAGAGAAACTCTGTTTCTCTCCTTTTTGTGTCTGAAAAGTGTTAACAATTTGTTATATTTTTGTCGTTTCGTTGACAATGTGTTCGGAATGTGGTAAAATTATGATAATTTGGGGCAAAAGGTGGATTTAATAAAAAAGCAAAATCTTTTGTGAAAAATATATAAATACGGAGGTGCAATTATGAGTGGTTTGAACAATGCTTCGGGTCTTTCCAAGAAGGATGTCAGAGTTGCCACGGCTGAAAAGCTCAAGGGTATGCTCAAGGATATCGACATGGCCTCGGAGAACGGTTCAAAGAACGGTTTCACAGCCCGCTCGAGAATTACCGCGCTGTTTGACGCAGGTACTTTTGTTGAAACCGGCGCATACGTTTGCCGCACAAACAAGGAGGACGAATTTGAAGGCGTCATCTGCGGCTACGGTGCTATCGAGGGCAGACTTGCGTTTGCTTTCTCCCAGGACATGGGAAGAATGAAGGGCGCATTTGATGAGGGACACGCAAAGAAGATCGCAAACGTCTATGAGGCGGCGATCAAGAACGGTGCTCCCGTGATTGGTATCTTCGACAGCTGCGGTGCGGTCATTTATGACGGTGTTGGCGCGCTGGCAGGCTACGGTAAGGTTATGAAGTGCGTTTCCGACGCTTCGGGTGTTATCCCCCAGATCGCCGTTGTTCCCGGTATCTGCGCAGGCTCGGCGGCAACGATCTCTTCTATGTTCGACGTGACCGTTACCGTAAAGGACAGCACACAGCTTTACGTAAATTCTCTCTTCGCAGACGACGGCGATCCGGTGGCTTGCGGCATGACTGCACACGAAACGGAGAACGAGGCTGAGGCATATGCTTTTGCAAGACGTCTGGCTTCGCTTCTTCCTTCAAACAATGCGGAAGGCATCGTTGAGATCGAGATCGGTGACGACATTAACCGCCGTGCAGATATCAGCGGCGTGCTGGCAAATGAGAATTACAACGTTCACGACATTCTTGACCTTATCGGCGACGGCTGTATGTTCACTGAGATCTATAACGGCTTCGCACCCGAAATGGTTACAGGCTTCTCTGCTTTCGGCGGTATCGTAACGGGTATCGTTGCAAGTAACCCCGCAGAGAAGAACGGCGCACTGACTATCGAGGCGGCAAGAAAGGCTTCAAAATTCCTTTCCTTCTGCGACAGCTTCGGTATTCCCGTGCTGACCCTTGTTGACTGCATTGGTCTTGATGCTTCCGCTCAGGCAGAAAAGGCTCCCTATTCCGCTGAGCTTGCAAGATTGGCAATGGCATATGCTTCCTCCGAGAACTCCAAGGTTACGGTAGTTCTGGGCCGTGCATACGGTCAGGCTTATACGCTTCTCGGTTCAAAATCCGTTGGTGCAGATATGGCTCTTGCACTCGACAATGCGGCAATAAGCGTTCTGCCTCCCAAGAGTGCGGTTGCATTCGTATGGAACGATAGAGTAAGCGGTCCCGACACAAAGGAATCGAGAGAAGAGCTTGAGCGTCAGTGGACAGAGATCTGCTCCTCGCCCGTTGAAGCGGCGCAGAAGGGCGAGATCGACGACGTGATCGAGGCATCCGAGCTTCGCGCGAGAGTTTGTTCGGCGCTTTCTATGCTGGCATCCAAGTCTGAACTTTATCCTGACAGACGCCACATAGTTCTCCCTCTGTGAGAAGGAGGTAAAATATGAATCAGTTACTTTCAGCGGCTACTACCCAGGCAGAGCATTTCGTAGGAAACACCTTTGGCGAAAGAGCAAGCTACGCACTTTCTCATACGGGTGTCGGTATGCTCATAATTTTCGCGGTACTTGCGGTCATCTGGGCGGTGCTTGCAGTATTCAAAGTAATTTTCGCGGGAAAAACCGATAAAAAGGAAAAGGCGGCAGAAACCCCCGAAAAAAAATCTGAAGTCGTTCCCCCGGCAGCTACCCCTATAGCACAGGCTCCCGTTTCCGCATCCTCCTCCGATGAAGAGATCGTTGCGGCTATCACAGCGGCCATCACGCTCATGCGCGAGGCAGAGGGCACGACAGGTACCTTCAGAGTAGTATCCTTCAGACGCACAGGCGGCGCGCGCCCCTGGAATCAGGCTTAATTTAAAAAAGAGAGGTATTCAAAATGAAAACATATAACGTTACAGTAAACGGCAATTTTTATCAGGTTACCATTGAGGAAGCAGGCGTAGCAGCTGCTCCCGTAATGCCCGCAGCGACACCCGCAGCAGCACCCGCTCCTGCAGCAGCTCCTGCACCCGCAGCAGCACCCGCTCCCGCGGCAGCACCCGCAGCTCCTGCAAAGCAGGGAACAACAGGCTCTACAGTTGTTAAGGCTCCTATGCAGGGTACTATCCTCAAGACCTGCGTAAACGTAGGCGACGCAGTGAAGAAGGGTGACGTTCTCCTTATCCTCGAGGCTATGAAGATGGAGAACGAGATCAAGTCTCCCGCAGACGGCATGGTTGCATCCGTTGAGTGCAGAGCAGGTGACAGCGTAGAAACTGACGCTACTCTCGTTTCTCTCAACTGATCGCGCTCGGAAGAAAGTGTGATTTAAATGCTCGATAGTATTATCGAATTTCTTGGTTCAACAGGCGTGTCGCGTCTGTTTGGCGAGAGCAACTGGTGGCAGTACCTTATTATGTATGTCATCTCCTTTGTCCTTATTTATCTTGCCATCAAAAAAGGCTTTGAACCGCTTCTGCTTTTGCCTATTGCGATCGGTATGCTTTTAACGAATCTTCCCGGCGCAAATATGTTTGACATGAATCTGTTTATAAACCCCGATGATCCCACGGCGAAGCTGGTGATCCAGGACGTGATCGAAAAGGGCGGTCTTCTTGACTTCCTTTACCTTGGCGTTAAGCTCGGTATCTATCCCTCGCTTATCTTTATAGGTATCGGTGCTATGACAGACTTTTCCCCTCTTATTGCTAACCCCAAGAGCTTGATCATCGGTGCAGGCGCACAGCTTGGTGTGTTCGTTGCTTTCTCCGGTGCAATTATGTCCGGTGCGTTCGACGCACTTGAGGCGGCGGCAATCGGTATCATCGGCGGTGCGGACGGTCCTACGGCGATCCTCGTTACAAAGACTCTTGCTCCTCACCTGCTTGGCGGTATTGCCATTGCGGCGTACAGCTATATGGCTCTTATCCCTATGATCCAGCCTCCTTTCATGAGAATGCTCACAACGGAGAAGGAGAGAAAGATCAAGATGACAACTCTCCGTCCCGTTTCAAGGACAGAGAAGCTCCTGTTCCCCGTAGTCGTAACCGTTGTGGTTTGCCTTATCATTCCCGATGCGGCGCCTCTTGTAGGTTGTCTTATGTTCGGTAACTTGCTGAACGTCTGCGGAGTTACGGACCGTCTTTCAAAGACGGCACAGAACGAACTGATGAACATCGTTACCATATTCCTGGGTATCACGGTCGGTGCAACCGCAAAGGCCGAAACGTTCCTCAGCTCCAAGACACTTCTCATCATCGCGCTTGGTCTCTGTGCATTTGCAGTTTCTACCTGTGGTGGCCTTATTACGGCAAAGATCATGTGTGTTATCACAAAAGGACAGATCAACCCCCTCATCGGTTCTGCGGGTGTTTCCGCCGTACCTATGGCGGCGAGAGTTGCTAACCTTGAGGGTCAGAAGTACGACCCCTCAAACTTCCTTCTTATGCACGCCATGGGACCCAACGTTGCGGGCGTTATCGGCTCTGCCGTAGCTGCAGGTGTGTTCCTTACGTGGTACGCATAAGTACATAATTTAAAGAAAGGAAATTTATATAATGGGAAAGGTAAAAATTACCGAGACAGTTCTCCGTGACTCTCACCAGTCGCTTATCGCAACGAGAATGACCACAGAGGAAATTCTCCCCATACTGTCTCAGCTTGATAAGATCGGTTACCATTCACTTGAAGCATGGGGCGGCGCAACCTTTGACGCTTGCCTGCGCTTCCTTGACGAGGATCCTTGGGAGAGACTCCGCAAGATCCGCGCAGAGGTGAAGAATACAAAGCTCCAGATGCTTTTCCGCGGTCAGAATATTCTTGGATACCGTCACTATTCCGACGACGTTGTTGAATACTTCGTTCAGAAGTCTATTGCAAATGGTATCGACATCATCAGAATCTTCGATGCGCTCAACGACGCAAGAAACCTCAAGACCGCCATCAGTGCAACAAAGAAAGAAGGCGGACACGTTCAGGCGGCTGTCAGCTACACGACAGACCCCAAGGGCGGCGTACCCTTCTATACCACAGAGTATTACGTAAACTATGCAAAGCAACTTGAAGAAATGGGTGCTGATTCCATTTGTATCAAGGATATGGCGGGTCTGCTTCTGCCTTACAACGCCTACGAGCTTGTAAAAGCTCTCAAGGAGAACGTAAAGGTTCCGATCCAGCTCCACACCCACTACACAGCGGGCGTTGCTTCTATGACCATTATGAAGGCTATAGAGGCAGGCGTTGACGTAGTTGATACGGCTATTTCTCCCATGGCACAGGGTACTTCCCAGATGCCTACCGAGTCTCTTGTTGCCAGCCTTGCGGGCACGGAGTACGACACGGGACTTGATCTGGGCGAGCTGAACGTTATTACAAAGTATTTCACGAACCTTCGCGAGAAGTACCTTGGCGCAGGTCTCATGGACCCCAAGGTCATGAAGGTAAACGTAAACGCGCTTATCAACCAGGTTCCCGGCGGTATGCTCTCTAACCTTGTTTCTCAGCTCAAGCAGGCAGGCAAGTCGGATATGCTTGACGCTGTTCTTGACGAGATCCCGAGAGTAAGAGCCGATTCGGGTAATCCTCCTCTTGTAACACCCTCCTCTCAGATCGTAGGAACACAGGCTGTGTTCAACGTGCTGAACGGCGAGCGTTATAAGATGGTTACAAAGGAATTCCGCGGTCTGATCAAGGGCGAATACGGTAAGACTCCTATGGAGATCGACCCCGAGATCGTAAAGAAGGTCATCGGCGACGAGGAAAGAATTACTTCCCGTCCCGCAGACGCGCTGAAGCCCGAGCTTGACGAGCTTCGTGAAAAATGCGCTCAGTATATCGAGCAGGACGAGGACGTTCTCTCTTACGCACTCTTCGACCAGGTTGCTGTAAAATTCTTTGAGAATCGCAAAAAGAAGCTTTACGGCATAGATTCAAACGCTGACAAGGATCTTGGGATCCACAGTGTATAAAAAAGAAAACCTCCCGTTTCAAACGGGAGGTTTTTTATAATCTTATTTCAACCTCTCCGACTGCCTCAATGCTGTCGGGAGTTATTTTACAATAAAGTGCCGTTATCGAAACGCCTTTTTGTGCCGCTTCGCGCAACACTTTTCCGAACTCGGGGTGAGTTTGGTCGTTTGGTTCAAAGTGACTTACGCCGTCCATCTGAACGATAAAGACCACCTGCGCCTCGTAGCCCGCGTCTATTGCGCCCATAAGCTCTCTCAGATGCTTGACACCGCGGTCGGTTGGTGCATCGGGGAAGCGTACTATACCGTTTTCTTCCAACGTCACACCCTTGACCTCGATGAAGATCTTTCGGTCACCCGCTTCAATGTAAAAATCAAAACGGGAATTTCCAAAAAAGGTTTCGGGACGAATGAGTGTGACACCATCCGTGAAATTTCCGCTCTCCACCCACTCCCGGAACACGTGATTTGGTATTTGACTGTCCATATTTATGAGCCGCTTACCTTTTTTTACGGTAATAAGATCGAATTTTGTTTTTCTCGTGTCCGAATCGAATTCCTGAACGTAGATCTCCGCTCCGGGAACGAGTAATTCCCGACACCGTCCCGTATTTTTTACGTGGGCGATCTGGATTTTTCCGTCAATTTCAATATTTGCGATAAAACGGTTCGGCCGGGAGATGAATTTTGCTTTTTTTATGTTTTGGTACTTCATTTTTTCTTCCTTTTCGGATAGATGAATATTTTTTCCTTTTTCGGTCGAAAATACCTGTGAATTTCGGGCGAAACGGCCCTTTATTTGGAGGTAAAAATGGATTTTAAAACAAGCGAGACAAGACTGAATTTAATGCGAGCGTTTGCGGGAGAGAGCCAGGCGAGGAATCGCTACACCATAGCCGCAGAACAAGCGCAAAAGGAAAATTTGCACGTAGTGGAGGCGGTGTTTACCTACACGGCAGGGCAGGAGCTTGAGCATGCCAAGATATTCTATAATTATTTGTCTCAGGTGGCGGGAGAGACCTTGCAGATCGACGGCGGTTATCCGGTCGATATAGCAAGCACGACGGCAGAGCTGCTTCGTATGGCGGCACACAATGAATTTGAGGAATATGAGGACGCTTATCCGAGCTTTGCCAACGTAGCCGAGAGCGAGGGCTTTGTGCAGATAGCTATGTCGTTCCGCAATATTGCTCAGATCGAAAAGACCCACGGCGACCGCTTCAAAATGCTTGCTACCATGCTTGAGACCGACCGTCTTTTTGCTTCCGACGTGGAGTGCGAATGGGTCTGCCTCAACTGCGGACACACCTTCACGGGAACGAAAGTACCCGAAATGTGTCCCGTATGTCAGCATAACAAGGGATATTTTATCCGCCTTGAATTTGCGCCCTACGCAAGACTTCAGGATAAGTAAAAAAACGGGGAGCCAAAGCTCCCCGTGCTTTTTTAAATGAGCTTTTTGAAACGCTCGAATGCCTCGTCCCAAGCGGATCTTTCGCTGTTGTCGGGCTCGTAGGTCACAAGCTCAAAGGAACGGGAAACCACGTCTCTTGCTTCGCCCAGATCCTTCAGCTCGCCAAGAGCGATGGCCTGCGCGCAAATATTGCCGATGGCAGTAGCTTCAACGGGACCTGCGTAAACGGGCAGGGCGCAAGCATCAGCCGCCGCGCGGCAAAGGAGCTTGTCCTGAGAACCGCCGCCGACGATGTGAATAGCGGCAGGAGCTTTTGGCGTAAACGCGGCAATATTTTCAACAGTTTCACGGTATTTGAGGGCAAGACTGTCAAGAATACAGCGAACGATCTCACCTTCGCTTTCGGGTACGGGTTGATTTTTCTCACGGCAGAACTCGGCGATTCTTCGAGGCATTTTTCCGGGAACGCCGAACCGCTTGTCCTCGGGGTTGATAAGGGAACGTCTGCAGGGAACGGCCGCGGCCATTTCGCTGAGCTGACCGAATGAAAATTCTTTGCCCTCACGCTTCCACTGACGGCGGGATTCCTGGAGTATCCAGAGACCCATAATGTTCTTTAAGAAGCGGATAGTGTCTTGAGCACCACCCTCATTTGTGAAGTTCAGAGCACAGGACTCGTCGTTTATGATGGGGGTCTTTGTTTCGGTTCCCATGAGCGACCAGGTGCCGCTGCTTATGTAAATGAAGCTCTCCTCTTTTGAGGGGACTGCCATGACGGCACTGGCGGTATCGTGGGACGCGATCTTCAGCACCTTGGCGTCTGTCTGCCCCACCTCCTCAATTACCTGAGGAAGCAGAGTACCCATATCGTAGCCGGGGAAGACGATATCAGAGAAAATGTGCGAAGGAATATTCAGCTTTTCGAGAATGTCACGGGCGTAGTCACGCTTTGCGGCATCGAGCAGGGCACCGGTCGATGCGATGGTGTACTCGGTTGCCGTTTTTCCTGTGAGGAAATATCCGAGCAGGTCGGGGATAAAGAGCATTTTATTTCCCTGAGCAAAATGCTCGGGGTTTTGCTTTGCGTGAACGTAGAGCTGATAGATAGTGTTGAAATTTATTGACTGAATACCCGTTTTTGCGTAGAGCTCGCTGAGAGGAAGCATCTTGTCTATCTCCTCGGGGATACCCTCGGTGCGAGTGTCGCGGTAGTGAACGGGATTGGCAAGAAGATAGCCGTTGCGGTCAATAAAGCCGTAGTCCACACCCCACGTGTCAATACCTATACTTGCAATATTTTCGCCGTCAAGAACGCTCTGACGGATAGAATTTTTGATCTCGTGGAATATGCGAAGAATATCCCAGGAAAAACGTCCGTTTTGAATTACGGGATCATTTGTAAAGCGGTGATTTTCGCGCAGAGTGATCTTTCCGCCGTCAAAAGAGCCGATGATACCCCTTCCGCTTGATGCGCCCAGGTCAATGCCCAGCATTTTTAAAGTTTTCAAAGTCTTTCTCTCCTTTAAATGCGATTATTTCAGATCTACGACCGTTACGCCGAAATCACCCTCGCCGTAAGGTGCGGTCTTGTAAGCCCCTACGCGCCTGTCACCCTTGAGATAGTTCCAAAGAGCTTTACGAAGCGCACCCGTGCCTTTGCCGTGAATGAGACGTACCGAATTTATACCTGCGATCAGTGCCTGGTCAAGGTATTTGTCAACCACAAACCAAGCCTCATCGCCGTTCATTCCCCGCAGATCGACTTCTGTCTTGAAGTCCCGAGAGACTGCCATTTTGTAGTCGTGCAGGGACTTTTGTTTTTTCTGTTCGTCGGTGATGGTTACGGCATTTTCCACAAGCTGAAGATCCTTGACCTTCGCCCTTGTCTTCATCATGCCGACCTGTACTTCTACGTTACCCTTTGTGTCGGGATCGGCCAAAAGGATACCCTTTTTGCCGATCGAAACGATAAGTACTTCGTCGCTTTTTTTCAGCGGACGTGGAAGAACGTAATTTTCATCTCGGCGGTTTTCCACGGGGTCATATTTGCCCTCGTTTGCCCGCAGATTTTCGCGGATGTTCCGACGTGCCTGATCAAGATGTGATCCGAGATTTTCGGAATCACGCTTCTTTTGAAGTTTTTGTATTTCCTCCAAAACGTAGTCGGCCGACGCCTTTGCGCTCTGCACCATCGAAAGTGCACTGGCCTTTGCCCGCGCAAGCTCGTTTTCCGAATCCTTGAGACGGCGGTTCAGCGTCTTTTCGGCCTCTGCCTTGAAATGCTCGTAGTCCGCTCTCATCTGCTCGGTCTCAAGTCGGTTTTTCTCCATTTCGATCCTGCTTGCCTCAAGCTTTTCGATGACGTCCTCAAAGCGCTTGTTGTCCGATGACACCTGCGCCTTTGCCCGTTCGATTATCTGCTCGGAAAGCCCCAGCTTCTTTGAAATGGCGAAGGCGTTTGACTTGCCGGGAGTGCCGATGATCAGCTTGTAGGTTGGGCGGAGAGTTTCGATATCAAACTCGCAGGAGGCATTGGAAACGCCTTCCGTTTCAAGTGCGTAAGCCTTCAGTTCCGAGTAGTGAGTTGTTGCCGCGCATGCCGCGCCTACACGCCTTACTTCCTCAATGACAGCCACTGCCAATGCCGCACCCTCGATGGGGTCGGTTCCAACGCCAAGCTCGTCGAAAAGCACAAGCGAATCGGGGGTGATCTGCTTCATTATGGAGACGATATTTACCATGTGAGAGCTGAAGGTGGACAGAGATTGCTCAATGCTCTGCTCGTCACCGATATCGGCAAGTATTTTGTCGTAAATGCAAACGCAGGACGGCTCCTCGGCAGGAATATGAAGACCTGCCTGCGCCATCATGGAAAAAAGACCGAGGGTCTTCAAGGTTACGGTTTTACCGCCCGTGTTGGGGCCTGTGATGACCAGCGTGTCAAAGGTGTCGCCTATCTGTACGTCGATGGGAACGACACGGCTCTTGTCAATAAGCGGGTGCCTTGCACGGCGGAGAATGTAGGAACGGTCTCCCGAGAGCTTGGGTTGAATACCGTCCATTCTTTGGGACAGCTCGCCACAGGCGAAAATAAATGCAAGCTCTGTGATATTTTTGTAATTTAATCGCAAGGTTGCGGAAATTTTTGAAACCTCGACTGAAAGCTCGTAGAGGATACGCTCTATTTCGTGCTGTTCGCGGGACTCTAGCTCGCGCAGCTCGTTGTTCAGATCGACTACCGCAATAGGCTCAACAAAGAGGGTCGCGCCCGAGGACGAGGTGTCGTGCAGAAATCCTTTCACCTCGTTTTTTGCCTCTGCCTTTACGGGAACAACGTAGCGCCCGTTTCGCATGGTGACGATGTTTTCCTGCAGATATTTTGCGTATGACCCGCCCACGTACTTCTGGAGCGTGTCCTTGATCTTGCTGTTTGTGACGCGCATTTTACGGCGAATGTCGGAGAGGGTCTGACTTGCCTCGTCGGCTATCAGATCCTCGGAGATTATCGTTCTTGAAATTCTGTCCTCAAGTGACTTGTTTGAAGACAGCCGCTCGAAGATTTCGTCTATGCTTGTTTCAAAGGTAATGTTCGAGCGAATGTAATCAAGGAGCATTCGGGCCGAGCGGAGCAGGGTGGCGACGTGCATAAGCTCTCTTGCCGAAAGCACCGCGCCCTTGTCGGCACGCTCGGTAAGATCGTCCATATCGTGAACGTCGCCAAAGGGAGGCGTACCCTTTGCGTCCATTAAACGCCGAGCGTCGCTTGTACGGCGCAGACGTCGGAGGACCGCGTCGGGATTGTCTGTGGGTTCAAGGGAAAGCGCAGCTTTTTTTGCACCCTCTGTCAGAGCGCAGTCTGAGAGCATTTCCCGTATTTTGTCAAACTCAAGGGTTGAAATAATTTTATCTGTTACTAACATAATTTTTCCTTTTATAGCATTGAAAGGTAGAAATCAAGCGTGTCAAAGCCTCGTTCAAGATGATTCAGAAGATATTCCTGCGCCACCTTTTCAAATATCCGAAGCTCCTCGTCGTCTTTTAATTCAAAGGACAAAGCGCGTGCAGGCGGTGCGCTTATTGCATATCTGATAGCCGCCAGAGTGCTTGGGGTCAGATTTTTCATTATTATCCGCTGCTCGGGGTTGTACCTGTCGGGTTTATTCATCTCGGGGTGGGATCTCAGACAGGACCGGCAGAAGATGTGACCGTTCATAATGTCAAATATCGGTTCACGAGGATTTGGCTCTCCGCAGATAAAGCAACCGGACAGATCGGGTGCAAAGCCTGAAAATGCCGCCGCCCGAAGTTCAAACGCCGCTTTGATAAGCGAGAGGGGCTTGTCCGAGCTTACCATTGCGTGAAAGGAGTTCAGGGTAAGCCGCAGAACGTCGGGCGCAGGCACGTCCTCACCCGTTACGTCGCAGGCGACGTCGCACATATAGCTCGCCAGAGACATTTTAAGAATGTCGCGGGTCAATCCGAAAAAAGGAGCTGTGACCGATGCCTCACGCAGGTAATGAAAATCCCCTTTTTTGTATAGCGTATAGTTTCCGTAAGCAAAAACCGAGGTGGCACCACCCCATTTTGTCCGCACGGACTTTGCCCCCTTGACGGAAATGCTTAATTTTCCGCGGTCGGGGGTGAGAAGGGTTATTATTTTGTCGTTTTCGCCGTAGTCGACCGATCGAATGACCAGCCCGTCACAGGAAAAAATCATAACTCCCTCCAAAAATGTAATACTATCAGTCAAATTCCTCCGTGCGGTAGCCGAAGTTGCCCACCGCCGCGGCGCTTTCTCTCCAATTTTCCTTGACCTTGACCCAAAGATTCAGATAGACCTTTGTGCCGAAGATCTTTTCAAGATCCTGTCGGGCGTACGTGCCGATCAGCTTCAGCGCGGCACCGTTTTTGCCCACGATAATGCCCTTGTGGGAGGTCTTTTCACAGAAGATCTCGGCACGAATACGCAAAAGTGTGCCCTCGTCCTTAAATTCCTCAATAACAACGGCAGTGCCGTGGGGGATCTCCTTGTTTAAGGTCTTGAGTATCTTTTCGCGAATGATCTCGGATGCCAGACGACGTTCGGGTTGGTCTGTTGCAATGTCCTCGGGAAAGAAGAAGTTTTCAACGTCCGAAAGGAATTTTTCACATTCTTTTAGCACAATATCCGTTCCCTTGTCCTTTTTTGCCGCCATGGGAACAAACGCGTCAAAGTCGTGAAGTGCCGAATAGCTCTTGATAGTCTCCGCAACGCCAACGGCGTCGGTCAGATCCACCTTGTTGATCGCTAAGATGGCGGGAACCCCCGACTTTTTCAGATATTCGATTACGTTGTTTTCAACGTTAGTTACGGGCTTTGACGCCTCGACCACGAGCACTACCGCGTCCGCGTCGTGCATACTTGAGTTTGCGGCGGTCACCATGTAGTCACCCAGCTTGTTCTTTGGCGCGTGCATACCGGGGGTGTCCATGAAAACGAACTGCGTGTCACCCTGCGTATGTATTCCGAGAATACGGTTTCGCGTGGTCTGGGGCTTGCTTGAAACTATTGTTATCTTCTCGCCCAGAATCGAGTTGAGAAGCGTTGATTTGCCTACGTTGGGACGTCCTACAATTGCAATAAATCCTGTTTTTTTCATCTGTATTTTCCTTTTTTATTTTACCGAAAGCCCAAGTGCTTCCATGATCTCGTTTTGCTTTTTACGCATAATTTTCTCGTCTTCCTCGCCCGTTTCGTGGTCGTATCCCAGAAGATGAAGAACCGAGTGAGCGGTGAGGAAGGCTACCTCGCGCTCAAAGGAGTGACCGAACTCTGTCGCCTGTTCTTTCGCGCGTTCAAGAGAGAGAACGATGTCGCCAAGAGGCACGCTGAAAAGCTTGTCGTCGGGCAGGTCGTCGTCACCGAGCAGGGGAAAGGACAGAACGTCGGTGGGACGGTCGATATTTCTGAATTTGCGGTTTATCTCATGTATACCCTCGTTGTCAACAAATGTGACCGAAACCTGGGTGTTGCGATCGAAATTCTCAAGGGCGAGGGTCTGTGTGATAGCTGAGCGGATAAGGATCTTTACGGCATAAGTGACCTTGATCTTATCCTGCTCGTTTGAAAAATATATTCTCAGTGACATATTTTAAAAGTCCTTTCTCAGGTACGGCGGCGGAAGGTCTTTTCCTTGGATTCTTCCTTTTTGGCTTCAAGAGTGCGCTCATATTTGTCGTATGCCTGAATTATCTTCTGCACCAGACGGTGACGCACCACGTCGCGGTCGGTAAAATGATGGATCGCAATGTCGTCGATGCCGTCAAGTATCTTCGTGGCGATAGCAAGACCGCTCTTTTTGCCAAAGGGCAGGTCGGTCTGTGTCAAGTCTCCCGTGACTACAGCTTTTGAGTTGAATCCGAGACGTGTCAAAAACATTTTCATCTGCTCGGGGGTGGCGTTCTGTGCCTCGTCGAGAATGATGAAAGAATCGTCCAGGGTTCGACCTCTCATGTATGCAAGGGGTGCCACCTCGATAATATTTTTTTCAAGCTGTCTCTGATAATTTTCGGGACCCATCATCTCAAAGAGTGCATCGTAAAGCGGGCGCAGATAGGGGTCTATCTTGCTCTGCAGATCGCCGGGCAGAAATCCCAAACGCTCGCCTGCCTCAACCGCAGGGCGGGTGAGGATTATCTTGGCTACCTTCTTTTCGCGCAAAGCCTTGACCGCCATGGCGACTGCCAAAAAGGTTTTACCGGTTCCCGCAGGGCCGACCCCGAGAACTATGGTGTTCTTTTCGATGGCGTTTACGTATTGCTTCTGTCCCGCTGTCTTTGCCTTGATGGGTTTTCCGCGGCTGGTGATGCAGATGCAGTCCTCGCCGGGGGTGACGAGCAGATCCTCTTTTCCGTCCTCGATCATGTCAAGCACGTAGTTGACCTGCGTGTCGCTGACGTCGTCCGAGCGGAGTGCCACCTGCTCAAGATAGCTGATGGTCTTTGCCGCCTGCTCGATCTTCTCCTCCGCGCCGTCGATGATGACGGAATCTCCGTCATTACCCGAGCGTGAGGATATTTCAACAGACAGCCTCTGTTCGATGAGACGAATATTTACGTCGTAGCTTCCGAATATTTTTGAGATTATTCCCGGGCGGGAAAAGTTTATTTTCTTTTGCATAAATGTTCCTCCTTATTGATTGATTTTTTGAGGAATGGCAATGTTTTGTGAGCAGACCGCCGTGCAATAAAGCCGCACGGAGTCTTCGCCCATCTCGCACCTTATGGTCTTTGACATAAGATCGCTGTCCGAAAGCTCATCTTGCATCTGTCTGTAGAGCTGAGCAAAGGCCATGTCCGAAGCCTCCTTTGGGGTGCGGGTCTTTGTCACCGTTTCGTATTTTGTGACAAGCTCTGTTACCACGCCAAAGGGCAAGGGAGGAAGAAATGGTGGCGAGAGATTTTCTTCCATATATATTGTAACACACTTTGATGTGTTTTTTCTACTGTTTTTTGAAAAAAATATGTTTTTTGAGAAAAATTTTATGTATTTTTGACCGTTTTCCGAGCTTAAAGGCACCTGTGCTTCGTATTTGAACGGTACTTCGACCTCAAACACCCGACTGACGACGGCAAAGACTTCGCCCGAAGCCTGAACAAGAGAGTAGTTTCCGAGCTTTCCGCCGCGTACTCCGCTGACCAGGATCTCGCCTTTTTTCACCGATTGTCCCACCTCTACACATACCGTTCCACAGCTTGATTCTATCCGCTCGATCGTTCCGTCCCGCAGGGCAACCAGATTGCAGGGTGAGTTGTCTTTCTGAGCAAAATGTGCCTCCTCTCGGATCTGAACGTAAGCCACCGTGCCCGACATATTTATAGATAGCCAGGATATTTTGTCCGAACGGGCAAGCAGGGAATTTGCAACCCGGTCAACGTCGGTCTTGACAGAGCTTCCGAGACCGAACCCTGCCGCCGCCAGTTCGCGCTTGACCGTGGCAGTGTCAATATCAGAATTTCCGCTCACCCGAATGTCCCAGACCACGCTGCCCGACAGAAAAATGATGCCAAGAGCCAAAGCAAGACCTATAAAGATTCCCGGACGCTTTCGGTATGAAAAAAGAAAAAACGGCAGACCGAAGCATTTTTCTGTGAAAGGAATATTCAGGGCGGAGAGCCTCCGTGACAGCTTTCGCGCCGCCCCGTATGAGGTCTCTACGGTCAACCTGTCCTCGTCGAGAGCGGTTTTGCTTACGGGAAGCTTCATTTCAAGACACAAACTGAGCAGTTCGGGTGCGTTTTCCTCGGACACACTCAGGCGAGCACCGCCCAAAAGGGCATTTTTGATCTTTACAAGCAACCTTCATCCCTCCTGCGAAACTCAATTCTGTCAACAAGACCGCACACCTCGGCGCACTTGTCTCCAAAGCCCGTAAACTCAAGCCTTTTGCCCACTATGACCGTGTCAAACTCCTTGCCTTCAAGCTCAATTCTGTCATGAGAATAGAGCAGAATTTTTCTGCATCCGCACACGGAAACCGATCCGCGGCCGCGTATTTCTACAAGATTTCCGTTTGCTAAGTCGCTGGGAAGATCCATGCAGCGACAGAGCTTTTCCGCCACACTTTCTTTGTTTTGTTTTTGATATCTTTTCGAGCGTTCTCCGCTTTTTTTGAGCATATGTGAATCTCCTGTTCCATAAAATGGCTGTATATAAACATATGCGTCACGGAGGTTATGCATGAAAAAAACGAGCGCGGGTGAGGCATTTCTGCTTTGCTTTTCGGCTATTTTGATATACGCAATACTGAAAAAGCCCGATATAGCCATAGGATATATGCGAAGCGGACTTACTTTGTGCGCGCAGAGGGTGATACCGTCGCTTTTTCCTTTTTCGGTACTGTCCGCTCTTTTTATTGACATGGGTGGTGCAGACCTGCTTGGACGTTTTGCCGGCGGCATCGTTTCAAGGCTTTTTGGAATCAGCCGTGTCTCCGCCTTTGTTCCGCTGGCGGGAATGCTTTGCGGATTTCCCGTGGGCGCAATGGCCGCTTCAAAGCTGTACCGCCGCGGCGAGATATCGGTAAGAGAGCTGCAAAGACTTCTGATAATATCGGGCATTCCCGGGTCTGCTTTTCTTATCAGTGCGGTGGGCATTTCGATCTGGTCAAGCCAAAGGTTCGGCGCGGCGCTTTATTTTATTCAGATAATTACATCCGTTTTTATCGGTGTTGCATTAAAATACCTGTCCCCGCTGACCCTTTCCGAAAAGGAGAGCACGGTCACAAGATCACAGGAAAACAGAGTGGCGGTCTTCTGCGACAGCATAGGAGACTGCGCTCTTTCGATGCTGAAAATTTGCGGATTCGTTGTGTTTTTTTCTTCATCGGTGGGGACATTGTGCTCCGTACTCGAAAGCATTGGCGTATCACCAATTTTTAAAATTCCCGTAATGGGATTTTTTGAAATGACGGGTGCTGTGTCACTTGCTCCTCAACTTGGGATAGCGGGTGCGGTACTTACGGCTCTTTTTGTAGGGTGGTCAGGACTTTCGGTTCATTTTCAGGTGCTTTCGGTCTGTCGCGGCATTCCCGTTTCCACACGCCCGTATTTTCTGGCAAAAGCAATACAAGGACTGCTTTCGGCAGTCCTTGCATATCTTTATATTCGATTCGTGGGCCTTGAATTTTCTTCTCCCTCCGCGCCTGCTTTTTTTGCGCTTCCCACCGAGGTCGGCGCGTTTATATCGGGGCTGTTTTGCATTTCGCTTTTACTGCCATTCCTGAGGAAGAAATTCCTTTGAAACGGTTTTCAAAACGTAGGAACGGAGCTTCTCGATCGAGATGGAACGTCCGTAATGGGAGATTCCGTGGCTTTTTTCCATGTCGACAGTGAAATCTTCAAAAAGATATGTGGAATTTTTGTAAAATCTTTTGTCGTAGTAGTAGACCGTGGGGTGGAGAATGGGTTTGTCAATGAAAATTTCACCGTTTTCCCGCACGATGTCAAGTGTAACGAGACCGCCCAGAAGCTGATAGTCGAACTCCTGCTCTGCGGCAAAATTGCCGAGAGAATAAACGCAAAGAAGCCTGTTTTCGCCTTCCTCGACCCATTCAACGGGCTGAATTGCATGAGGGTGGTGTCCGATGATAACGTCAACGCCCCAAGAGCACATTTTTCTTGCCAGATCTCTCTGCGAGGCGCTTGTCTTCATACTGTTTTCATTTCCCCAATGCATTGAAACGAAAACAAGGTCTGCCAGCTCACCCGCCGCCTTTGACTGACGTTCGATCAAAGCCTCGTCGATATAAGGAATTTTAATGTCGTACCCGCTTTGCAGTCGGTAGCCGTTTGTGCTGTATGTATAGGACAGAAAAGCGATTTTGATGTTGTCCTTTTCGATTATGCGGAAGTTGTCAAGGTCGTTTTCGTCAAGATAACCTCCGATCACGGTGACGGGCAGGGTGTTCCAGAATTTTATAGTCTCCTCAAGCCCCTTTGAACCCTGGTCGAGCATATGATTTGTGGCAATGTTCACCACGTCAAATCCGGCCTCGGCTATGTCGTAGGCGATGTCGCGGGGCGTGTTGAAATGAGGGTAGGAGCTGTAGCCGAAGCTCTCTCCTGCCAGAGGTGTTTCCTGATTTATAAAGGCAATGTCCGCAGCCTCGATCACATGGCGCACGTTGGCAAAGATCGGTGCAAAATTGTATGGGCGACCGCCCTCAACGGCACAGCTTTTGGCATCTCTGATAGTGCCTGTGTAGGAGATCATGTCACCAACTGCCGCAAAAGAAATGCGGGTATCGAGATCCTTCGGCTCTTGGGGTTGGACAGGGGACGTGGGCAGGTCGGGAGACTTGATGGTGTCCGTTTTGACGTCCGAGACCACACCCTTGCCGCAAGAAAACAGGATCAGCGCGCAGACAGCGGCTAAAAGTAAAATAGAAAGTTTCTTCAATGTTTCACCTTAGTTTTTCTCAAATTTTTTAAAGATAAAACGGGAAAGTATCGTTCCCAGGATACCGAACGCTATACCAAGTATAATTCCGCCCAGAACGTCTGTGGGGTAGTGGACGAAAAGATAGAGACGGGAAAACGCCACAAGTACGGCTATAACGTAAGCGTAGACACCCCACTTTTTGTTGTGCAGGAAGATTGCAGTGGCACCCTCAAAGCAAACGAGGGTGTGACCCGAGGGGAAGGAAAAATCCTTGAGAGGCTTTACGAGCAGAGCCTCGCGTATGGCCTCGTAGCCCTCAAGATCGTAGGGTCTTATTCTGCCGATAAGAGGCTTCAGGGTCAAATTTCCCACAAGGAGTCCGAAGATCATGGCAAAGGCCATGGCAAGACCCATTTTGCGGGTCTTTTTGAAGCAGAGCGCGATGACCGCAATGATGATCCAGAACAGACCCTTGTCCCCGCCGATCCGAGTGAAAATCGGGAAAAAAACGTCAAGAAAACCGCACTTTATTCCCTGGATCGCCTCAAGTATGGCAAGGTCCATATTTGTAATAAATTCTACCATTTTTGTCTCCTTTAGTTGTTTGAGCTGGCGTAGACCACTCCGTCGCCGTAGTCAATGATGAAATAGTAGGTCACGTCCATGTAGTCCACGTGATCCTCCATGCGGGCGCGCTTGAGCACGTGCTTGAGCTTTACCCGACAGGAGTAAACGCCCTCCGCGTATTCGTAAAATTCCGTAGCACTCTCGTCCTCAAAATAGTAACTGTCGTGGTCGATGACCCACATATTCTGAGAGGTTTTGATGTAATTATATATGTCCGTGCCGGTAAGGAAATAAGGGTCAACGGCGCGGAACTTGCAGTCGTTCTGCATAAAGGTTGCATAAGCCTTTGCCGCTTTTATCATACGCTCTCCGAAACGTTCCTGAAGCTCGCGGCTGTAAACGATCTGTGCCTCGTAGACGCCGTTTTTCAGCTCTACGGCGCTGTCTTCTCCCTTGGGGGTGGTGACCTTTATTTCGGGGGTCTTGTAAAGACCGGGAATCGTGTAAAGGGTGTATGTGATGCCCACTCCGCCGTCTCTCATGTACTTACAACTCTCGGTTTCAATGGGGTCGCCGTTGACGTACTTCTCGGAGACGGGCTTGCCGTTCAGCGTTACGGTATAGCCCGTAGGCGCTTTTATAGTCACATCACCCACGGGAATGCAGTAAAGCTCGATCTCGCCCGGCTCATAGGTAGCAAAGCCTTTTTTGCTTTTTTTGTCGCTCTTTTCGATGGTGAACGTAGCGACCTTAACGTCCTTTTCGCCGTCGCTGTATTTTACGTAATAGGCCTTTTTCGTGTCGTCAAGTCCCATCGACGAGGGGGAGTAGGAAAGTTCTTTTCCCTTGATGCTCTCCTCGATTTTTGCCGCCATATCCTCTAACGTGTCAAATTCGGGGACCGGTACTTCCGTGTCACGAAGGATCTTCAAGGCGTCAAAATCTGTAAAATATTTTTCAAACGTATCCTTTGCCACGTGCTCGGGACGTGTTGCCTCAAAGTCCGCCAGATAGGAACGGAGAATGAACACCGCCGCCACGAGCAGGCAGAGAAGAACTGCCCAGCAAATGGCGTATACCTTGTAAAATACCGATGCCTGTTTTTTTTCTGTCATGCTCAGCCCTCCGTACCGTCCGAGACGGGTGCAACCATGAAAAACGTAGGCATTTTTCTCGGTGTGGTGAATGCCTTGTACTTGTTTACAAGACCGCGCTTTTGATATTTGTCAAGCTTTTCGACGTCATATCCATATTTATCGAAATAATTTTCGTAGTACATCATAGCGGACGAACCACCGTCAAGCATACCCGCCGTCACAGCACCGTATTCCACCATGATGTCGATCACGTCGTTGTGAGTTGCGCCGATACTGCTGGCGGTTCTGCCGTCGGTGACAAGAAGAATGATGGCGCCGTCGGCTCTCTGACCGATGGCGGTTCTTTGAGCTGTGCCGGTGTTTCCGTCCGCACGGTGAAGGGTTATGTTGTCGCCGTCGTTTGTTATCAGAACGTTTCCGCGCTGGAAGGATACCGCATCGCGGATCCCAAGCTCCTCAGCCTTTGCCTTTGTCATAGGCTCACTGACCACGAGACGGTCGTTTTTGTCAATTCCGATAAAGGTGCGCTTTTGTCCGTCGTTCCATACGCAATTACCTTGGGAATATGTAAGTCCGATGGGATTGTCACCCGTTCCCACTCCGCCCGGGTCGGAAAATTCGCCTGCGTTGATGGCGGCAACGGCACCGTACTTCTTCGCACCGTCAAAGATATTTATTCCTTGCTTTCCGCTTTTGAAATCGCTGGAGGTGCCAACGAAAACGCGGGAAGGATCTTTTACTATCATCATGTATGCGGTGTAAGTCGCGCCCTTGACGGTGAAAAATTGCAGACCGTCCTGCGTGCCTTCCCACTCGTCCTTTTCATCTGTCACCTTGTCATCTCCCTTGTCCGCATAATCCTGCAGGGAAATGACCTCGCGGCTTACCACATCGCCTTGATCGAGGATTTCCTTTACCGTGCTTTTGTCAAGGAAAAGATAGGGTACCCACTTGGTGGCGCTTGCCTGATCTGCCGCCTGGACAAGCAGATCACGAACCGTTTCGCTTGGCCCGTGAGCCACGGTGAAAACAAGAGTATATACCGAAATAATTATAAAAAGCAGAAGTGAAAAGAAGACCAGAAGCGAGCGTCTCACTACCGTACCTGCTGTCATGCGCTTTTTGGGCGTTCTGCGCTGAAAGCCTGCGTAATCCAGATAGTCGCTGCTTGAAAATGCTATTTTTCTTTCACGTTTTTTGGGGGTCTGATTCATTTGTTTTCCTTTCTTTTGGAGGAGAAGACCCATTCTCTCTGCAATCTGAAGGAAAGCAGGAAGAGGATCGATTCAATAACTATTTTAATAAGCGTAACAAGAGCCGCATTTGTGATTCCCAATGCCGAGGATGCCCAATCTATTCCGATACAAGATATGAGTAGCATGGGAACGGCGAGTACGTAATATTTTATAAGAGTGGCAACGGTGCTTCCGTTGTTTTTAAATACCGTTTTCTTGTTCAACGCAAAATTTGCCGCTGAAGAAAATACTCTTGCAATTACCATAGGGATAAGAACCGAGTATGGCACAAAATATTTTCCGAAAAACAGTTTTATAAGGAAGAACAACAGATGGTCAAGGGCTGCCGCCACCGTTGAGCTGGCGATGAACTTGAGTATCAGAGAATAAATTTTCAGCGAGTCGCGCACGGGTCTGAAATGTGAGGTCTTGTTTTCCTCGATGTAGACCGTTTCAATTGTTTGCTCGCTCATTTTTATGCCGAGATTTTTCAGGTTGAGCAGCATATTTGTCTCGTATTCAAATCGGTCGCCATCGATAGTCAGCAGATCACCGAGATGTATTGCGGGAATTGCCCGCAGACCTGTCTGGGTGTCGGATATTTTAAGTCCGCAGGCAAGTCTGAAAACAAGAGACGTTGTCTTGTTTCCGAATCGACTGCGTGCAGGAACGTGGGAAAGTGAAAAATCCCGCACTCCGAGAACCAAAGTTCCGCTTTGCGAGGACTTTTCACAGCAGGCAAGCACGTCCTGCGCCCTGTGCTGACCGTCACCGTCGACAGTTACTACCGTTTTCGTTTCGGGACGGTTTTCGATGACGTATTTGAACGCTGTTTTCAGAGCCGCGCCTTTGCCGCGGTTGACGGGGTGACGCAGGATCGTAAGACAAGGCGAGTCGTTCTCGGTCGGAAAATTTTTTGTGTGTTCCTCGTCCGAGCCGTCGTTTACGATGACAATGTCGCAAAAGCCCAGCTCGAGCAGGGAAGAGACGACTCCGCGCAGCTTTTCGTCGGGATTCAGAGAGGGAATTATAACTGTGATGTTTTCTGTTATGCTACGTTTTTCCATTGCGGGATCTTCTGTCCTTTCTCGTCTGTTTTTTGCGTAAATTCATCAATCTTTATTATACTATACGCTCCCATAAAAGTCAACCAAAATAAAATTATTTTAAATTTGACAAAAAAGACTATACTTTTCATGATTTTTGTGGTAAAATGTATAGGATATTACATGAAATCATAATCTCTTCATTGTTATTGACACATTTTGAGTAGGTTTTGTTACACATCAGAAGATAAAAACAGGAAAGAAATATGAACGGAAATTCAAATTACACAAACGGAGGACAGGACGGCGGATACAGAGGACAGCGCCCGGCGCGTCCCTACGTTCCTCAGAACAGGCCTCAGCAAAATCAGCGACCACAGGGAATTGACCGCCGCAGCGCATCGCCGAGAAGCTACAGCACCGGCGGAGGAAATTTTGACGGATTAAAGCTTCTTTTTATAGTGCTTGTGGTGGCAGTGATAATCGCAGGTGTCATTTTTGCCGTTGTAAAGCAGAGGGCTGCAAAGCCCGTTTCGGGCAGTGAGGGTACGGACAGCTTTACCGAGACCTTGCCTGATACTGCAGAGACGGCTCCGCCCGATGATCCATCGAGGGTAAAATACGCCATTTCCGATGAGAATACTATAAAGCTGACAAGCCAGGTGGCATCGGAATACGTCATTATGATCGATCCCGAGCAGGGCAGGATAGTGGCGGAGAAGAACCCCGACAGCATGATCTATCCTGCGTCCATGACAAAGATAATGACGCTTATCGTGGCATACGAAAACTGCGATAATCTTTATGATACCTTTACCCTGACCAAGGAGATCACCGATCCGCTGTTCGTGGCAGGCGCATCTACTGCAGGATTTGAGGTAGGACAGCCTATCACCATCAAGGATCTTCTTTACGGGGCGGCTCTTCCCTCGGGCGGTGATGCCACCGACGCACTCGCTGTTTACACGGCGGGCAGTATTGAGGCCTTTGTTGAAATGATGAATAAAAAGGCGCTGTCAATGGGACTGTCCAATACACATTTTATGAATCCCAGCGGACTTCATCACGACGACCATTATTCAACTCCGCACGAGATCGCCCTTATTCTCCAATATGCTCTGAACGACCCCTATCTTCGCGAGATCATGTCGAGCAGGACCTATCACGCACAGGCGACGAACGAAATGAATCCCGACGGAATAACCATGTATAACACCATGTTCTCACGTCTCGGTAATCTGGCGGAGACGGACACGGCGAAGATAATTGCGGGCAAGACCGGTTATACCAACGAGGGGCTGAATTGCCTGGCAAGTGTCGGCGAGGTCAAGGCGACCGGTAAGGAATACATAGTTGTTGCGGCAAAGGCGCCGGGCAAAAACGATGCTGCCTCGGATACGGCAAATCTCTATTCTCTCCTGTTTGGAACAGGAAATTGAAAAACGAACAGAAAACAAAATGTAAATTTCTGTTTTCGGAAAAATAAAGTTATTGCGGTCGGCACCAAAAATGCCGACCGCATATTTTTTCCAAAAACGGAAAATATTTTTTCAAAAACTATTGACAAATGAAAAAACGCGTGGTAGAATGGTTCCGTAAGGTATCCGAGAGGGGTTTTTGCGCCCTTGAATAAATTATGATGAATGGAGACGGAAATGAAAAAGGGTGAAACAAGAGTTAAGTCGGTGGCGCAGATCGACATAAATGATAAGGAAGGCAAGGAGAAGGCGCTGAAAACTGCCCTGGCTCAGCTTCGCAAGGAGTTTGGCGAGGGAAGTATCATGAAGCTGGGCGAGAATAGCCGCATGGAGGTCCAGGCGGTGCATACAGGCTCGCTGTCGCTCGATATGGCGCTGGGAATCGGAGGAGTTCCGAGAGGAAGAATTATCGAGATATTTGGTCCCGAGTCCTCGGGTAAAACCACCGTTGCGCTACATATAGTTGCCGAGGTGCAGAAGATCGGCGGCGAGGCGGCTTTCATTGACGCAGAGCACGCGCTTGATCCCGTTTACGCAAAAAATCTCGGCGTTGATATTGATAATCTGCTTGTTTCTCAGCCCGATTGCGGTGAGGACGCGCTTGACATTACCGAGACGCTTGTGCGCTCGGGTGCGGTTGACGTGGTCGTTATCGACTCGGTGGCGGCACTTGTCCCCAGACAGGAGATCGAGGGGGATATGGGCTCATCCCAGGTGGGCGTTCAGGCGAGACTTATGTCCCAGGCCATGAGAAAGCTCTCATCCGTTATCGCAAAGAGTAACTGTGTTGTTATTTTCATTAACCAGCTCCGTGAGAAGGTGGGCGTGATCTACGGTAATCCCGAGACCACCACGGGCGGCCGCGCGCTTAAATTCTATGCGTCGGTTCGTATTGACGTTCGTAAGGCAGAACAGCTCAAGGACGGCGGCGAGGTCTACGGTAACCACGTTAAGTGTAAGATCGTAAAAAATAAGGTGGCTCCTCCTTTCAGAACCGCAGAGTTCGATATACTTTACGGTAAGGGAATCAGCCGCACAGGCGAAATTCTGGACTTTGCCGTAATGCTCGATATCATCAAAAAGAGCGGCGCATGGTTCTCTTATGGCTCCGAACGGATCGGACAAGGTAAGGAAAACGCAAAGAAATTCCTTGAGACCAACCCCGCCATTATGGCAGAGATCGAGGAAAAGATCCGTGCGGCAAGCGCTGACGGAAGCCTGAACGGCGATAATTTCGATCTGGACGAGGACGATGATGACGATATTGATTTCAGTTCTCTCAAGCTGGATGAGGAATAATTTGGCCGCGTGAGACAGACCCTTCTGTCGTCTGACGGCGTGAGGTATAAATGGAAATTTGTTTAAAACGGCTGTCAACGTCGGGCAGCGGAAACGTGGTGCGCCTGGATTTTGAAATGTCCGACGGAACGCACCTGCAGAGAGACAGCTTTGACATTCTGTCCGAGCAGTATATTGAGCTTCGCCCGGAAAAGGGGATCATTGACCGGTCGACCTACGACAGCCTGTTGGAGGCTTCGCAGGTGTGCCAATGCTATCTCAAAGCTCTGAATATTCTTTCCTTTGGGGATAATAATATGTTCGCCCTCAAGGTTAAGCTTATGCGTCGGGGTTTTTCTTCTGATACGGCAGAGAAAACGGTGGCGATGGTGACGGAAAAGGGCTACGTTCGCGAAGAGAACGTGGCGGCGGCAGAGGTGAAGAAGTGTATTTCCAAGCTGTGGGGCAGGACCCGCATTTTGGCACAGCTTCGCGCCAAGGGCTTTGACAGCGACAGCATTGACCGAGCCATGCTGTTGGTTGAAAACACGGATTTTGCCGAAAATTGTTATCTTTTGGCAGATAAAAAGTTCGGTTATGTTCCCGATGAACCGAACGAGCGTAAAAAAATGGCCGCGTCCCTTGCCAGATACGGCTACGGTCCCGATGAGATAAAATTCGCGTTCAAAAAAATGAGCTAAGATAAAAACCCCGCCGCAGACATGATCTGCGGCGGGGTTTGCTATTGAGGATCCTTTTGTTTTTTGAATTCGGTGGGACATATGCCAAATCTTTTTTTAAATGAGCGGCTGAATGAATAAATGGATGAATATTTCAGAAGCTCGGCGATCTCGCTCATTGTAAGATGTCCTTCGCGTATCAGCATCGATGCGGCATCAAGCCTCCGCTGTGTATAATAATTTATCAGCGTGTCCCCCGTGGTCTTGTGAAAAACATCGGACAGATAGCTGTAGCTGTAGCCCAGATGCTCCGACACGGCGGTGAGACCGTCCATGGTGTAAATGTGAGTGCTTATATAGTTCATTATCTGATAGCACAGCTCACGCGACGAATCAACGGTCAGCTTAGCATTCTTTTTGTCACCGCTGAAATTTCTGACGATGTAAAGCACCGTCTGGCTCAGTGCATGTAGGAGTATCTGAGGGGAATGCTCGTCCGAGAGGACCGCCTCGGAGAGCACGTTGCCCATGAGATTTTTTACGTCGTTATCAGAAAATATCCTGCGGGTGGGGTCGCTGTAAAAACGCATGATTTTTTCAAATTGTCGGAGTATATCGGGATCGTCAGGCCAAAAGGACAAAAACTCGAACTTAACGGGATTTTCTATATCGGTTGAGATCGCGTGAATGTCCCCGGGGAAGGAAAGATATATCTCTCCTGACTTGATGGGTGACGGCGTTCCGTTGGTGATTATCTGCCCTTTGCCCTCGATAATGTAGGTCAGCTCAAACCAATTTCTGTGAATATGCTCACCTATCATGTATCCCTTGGTGCTGTGGCTGCGTCCGACCTGAAGCAAGAAAATATCGCCGTATTTTTTTGGATCTGAAATGTAATTTTTTTCTATGTGAAATTTTCGGTTTCCGGTATCGCTCATATGATCACCTCACCGATCATTATACCGCAAATAAAATTCATTGTAAAGAAAAAAGCAATATTTATTTGCCGTAAAAATGCCTGTTTTTACAAAAAACCAAAAAAATGTTAAAAAACAGGCAAAAAGAAACCATTTCATTTAAGTGACCGTAATAGTACAATATAGTCAGAACTCACAGGAGGGATTACTATGGACAAAAAGGTCATTGCCGTCATCGGGTGCGGACGAATTGCGAAAAACGCGCATTTCCCCGCATTAGCAAAAATGGAAAACGTGCGCGTAAAATACGCCTGCGATATTTTGCCCGAAAAGGCCGAAAAACTAAAGGAGGAGTATCCTCTTATTGAGAACGTGATCTCCGATTATAAAATTGCTCTTGCCGACCCCGAGGTGGATGCAGTATTTGTTCTCACTCCAAATTTCGCCCACTATACTGTCACAATGGATGCACTCCGTGCCGGAAAACACGTTTTCTGCGAGAAGCCTATTACCGTAAATTACGCGCTTTCCCGTGAAATGGCACAGGAAGCCGAAAAGCAGGGCAGGATCCTGAACATCGGCGTTTGCAACCGCTATCATAAGTCAGTGGAAATGCTGGAAGAGCTTAACCGACAAGGAAGATTCGGTAACATTTACCACGTGTATTGCTCATTCCGTTCATTCCGTTCGATTCCGGGACTTGGAGGAGCTTTTACAACCAAAGAGCAGTCGGGCGGCGGTGTGCTTATCGACTGGGGTGTGCATTTTCTTGACCTTATCCTTTACATTCTGGGCGGTGCGAAGCTGAAGAACGTTACCTGTGATGCATACTGCGAGATGGCAAAGGACATGAAAGCCTACAAGTATAAGGATATGTGGGCAGAGGACACGGCGGATATTGAAAGCGGTATAAATGACGTGGACGACTATGTCAGCGGACATATTCGCACCGATAAGGCAAGCATTTCCTTTAACGGTGCTTGGGCGCAGAATATCGACAAGAATGAAATGTTCATAGACTTCCTTGGCGATAAGTGCGGCGCCCGTCTGAAATACGGCAAAAAGTTTGAGATATACGACGGTCAGACCCTTGAGACCATTGCACCGGAGTACGATATACCCAATATGTATCTGTGTGAGGACAAAGCGTTTATCGAATCTGTTACCACGGGCGTAAAGAATCGAAATCACATCGACAACATTCTTGAAAGTGCAAAGCTTCTTGACGCACTTTATCAGTCTGCAGAAATCAAAGGAGAAATCAAATTATGAGTACAAAGAAAATAGGATTTATTGACCTTTACATCAGCGAGTGGCACGCAAACAATTATCCCGCATGGATAAAGAAAGCCTGCGAGGAATTCGGCTATGATTACAGCGTTGCATACGCGTGGGCTGAGGATTACGTTTCGCCCACGGACGGCAGAAATACAGATGAGTGGTGCGAGGCTTTTGGCGTTGAGCGCTGCAATACGATCGAGGAGATCTGCGAGAAGAGCGACGTACTTGTGATCCTGTCACCCTCGAGAGCCGATAAGCACCTTGAGTACGCAAAGATCGCGTTCACTTACGGCAAGCCCACATATATTGATAAGCCTTTTTCGGACAGCATTGAAAATGCAAAAGAGATATTTGCACTTTCCGAAAAATATTCCGTGCCCTTTTTCAGCAGCTCCGCACTCCGCTATGCAAGTGAGCTGAATGAGGCTGACGAGTGCATTGCCATGTCTACCATGGGTGGCGGCAGAGCTCTTGAGGAGTATATGATCCACCAGGCAGAGATGGTGGTTAAAAAGCTCGGTATGGGTGCAAAGGCTGTGAAGGCTCAGCGAATTTCCGATTATCATTATACTTTTGCAGTCAGGTATGACGATGAGCGCAGAGCCGCAATGCACTACGTGAAGGCAAGTATGCCTTTCCTTATTACTATGGGCAAGGGGATCGATGAAAATGCCGTATTCAAGCAGATCAAATCCGACTTTTTCTACGACCTTATAGCAGATATGCTTAGATTCTTTGAGACAGGAAGCTGTTCTTTCAATACAGAGGAAACTCTGGAGGTCACAAGGATACTTGTTGCTTCGATCAAGGCAAAGGCAAGTCCCGATCAGTGGATCGAGATCTGAGTGACCGAATGAAGCTTGGTGTCATAACAGATTGCTTTAAGCTGTCCTTGAGCGAAAGTATTTCATTGGCGGGAAGTCTTGGATTTGACGGCATTCAGATCTATGCGACCACGGGCGAGTTCAGCCCCGCTGTTCTGAACGAGGAGAAAAAAGCGGAAATAAGACGGCTTCTTCGTGAAAATTCACTTGAGATAAGCGCTCTTTGCGGCGACATGGGCGGTCACGGATTTGAGATTGCGGCGGATAACCCTCAGAGGATTGAGAATACAAAGGCTATCATAGATCTGGCGCAGGAATTCAACGTTTCTGTGGTGACTACTCACATTGGCGTTATTCCCTCGGACAAATCCGAGCCACGCTACAAGATTATGCTGGACGCGCTGACCGAGTGCGGAAAGTACGCCGCCGCACGCGGCATAACCTTGGCTATCGAGACGGGACCCGAAACGGCGAAAACGCTTCTTGCGTTCATTGAGGACACCGAGGGCGGAGTAGGGGTCAACCTTGACCCCGCGAATTTCGTGATGGTCACGGGACAAGACCCCGTTGATGCTGTGAAGTTGCTTGGAAAGTATATAGTCCACACTCACGCAAAGGACGGAGTGATGCTGAAGGCGACAGATCCCGAGATCATCTACAACTGCTTTGCCGAGGGAGGAATCGAGGCTTTGAACGTGGCAGATTACTTCCTTGAAACACCCCTTGGAGAGGGAAGTGTGAATTTTCCTGCCTATATTGATGCTTTGCGTAAGGTGGGATTTGACGGATATCTGACTATCGAACGCGAAACGGGAGAAGATCCTATTTTTGATATTCGCTCAGCGCAGAGCGTTCTGAAAAAACTCATATAAAAAAAGCACCTTTTAAGGTGCTTTTTTTATAGAAAAAACTCCCAAGATCAAAAGGATCTTGGGAGTTGGTGCCGGTGGTCGGGGTCGAACCGACACGGTATCGCTACCACGAGATTTTGAGTCTCGCACGTCTGCCAATTCCATCACACCGGCGCTCAGCGATATGTATTCTACCACAAAAATTCCCTAAAGTCAAGAGTTTTTTTGTGTCGGGTGAAATTTGCTTCAAATATATTGTTAGTGGAGGTGATAAAATGGGAAAAATCATCGTTCGCGCGTCAACTGTTTGCGGTGCTTTGCCCGTGGAGGGTGCCGCAGTATATATAAATGGAGAAATTCGGGGATATACGGGAGCAAACGGATATTCTGGTCTTTTTGAGGCAGATGGCGAGACCTGTACGATTAAGATCAAGGCAGACGGGTATGAAAAATATCTCTTGGAAAGGGTAAGGCTCTATAAAAATGCCACGGTAATAGTTTCGGCCATGCTTGAAGGTCAAACAAGGTCAAAAAATCAAGAAAAAACTTGATTTTATAAGAAAATATGCTCATAATCGGCCATAATCATCTGTCAAAGTCAAAGAAGGTCAAAAATGCGGTTTGACTTTCTTTGACTTTCGTTTTATAATAAAGTCAACAAAGGTCAAAGAAAGTCAAACAACAAAACGGAGGTCAAAAATGTTAGCAGACAGTATTGCGAAATTGATAGAAGAGATGCTTGAGAGCGGCGGAGGTCAGCTTGAACTTAAAAGAAATGAAATGGCAAATCAGCTTGGCTGTGTGCCCAGTCAGATAAGCTACGTTATCACTTCTCGCTTCACACCCGAGAGGGGATATATAATCGAGAGCCGACGCGGCGGCGGAGGTTGTATTCGAATAATTCGAAAGCAGATGCATAAAAACGAATATCTGATGCACTTTTTCTACGCTATTGGCGACAGCATAGAGGAAAACGAGGCTATGGCATATGCGTCAAATCTGCTTGACGGTGATTTTATCACACCTCGTGAGTTTGCTCTTATCCGCGCGGCGGTGACGGGGATAACGTCTGTACCGCCTGCGGCAAAGGGAATGGTCCGCGCCGACATATTCAGACACATTTTACTTGCATTGATGGAGTAAAATAAAAGGGAAAGGAAGGTTTTGTAAAATGAAATGTGAAAGATGCAATAAGAACGAAGCAACGTTCTTCTACGAAGAAAACATAAACGGTGAGAAGAAAAAGTACTCTCTGTGCGCTCATTGTGCTGAGGAAATGCAGAACAGCGGTGAACTGAAAACTCTTTCCTCGCCATTTGCGGAAATCAGCTCGTCTTCTCCCTTTGCCCTTATGGGAGACACATTGTTTGGCAGCCTGTTTTATCCTGCCGAGGCCGCAAAAATTGGCTCTGTGGCAAAGAAATGTCCCCGTTGCGGTTCAACTCTGCGAGATTTCCGCGAACGAGGCAAGGCGGGTTGTCCCGATTGCTACGGCACATTTTCAGCGGAGCTTGAGCCGACTCTTCGCTCAATGCACGGAAGCGCCTCACATACGGGACGCGCACCCGCAAAATGGAAAAAGAAACGGGATCATGCAGATCGAATGAAGGAGCTTCGCGCGGAGCTGAACGAGGCGATAAAGAAGGAAGAGTTTGAAAAGGCTGCGCGTCTCCGGGATGAAATAAAAGCAATGAATGAAAAGGAGGAAGGCTGATATGGCTTGGTACAATATGACCGGAGAAAGCTCCGATACTGTTATAAGCACGCGGGTTCGCTTTGCGAGAAATCTTGCGGGATACAACTTTGACAGCACTCTGGGCGAAAAAGAAGCCCGCGAGATCATCGAAAAAATATCCGATATTTTTACCCCTGCCATGGGATTTGAGCGAATAGACCTGAACGAAAAAAACAGACTTGAAGCTCTATCTTATGTGGAAAAGCATTTTATCAGTCGTGAGTTTGCCGCAAAAAAGACGCCGCACACTCTGCTTCTCAGTGAAAAATTCAATACGGCCGTAATGGTCTGCGAGGAGGACCACGTGAGACTTCAGACGATCCTCCCGGGCCTTTCCTTAAACGAGGCCTACGAGGATCTTTGCCGTTTTGATGACCAGCTTGACAGCAACGTCCAAATAGCATACGATGAAAAGCTTGGTTATCTTACCCATTGTCCTACTAACCTGGGCACGGGTATGAGAGCGTCGGTCATGATGTTCCTGCCTGCTTTGACTATGGCAAAACAGATCGGCGGGATCGCTTCTCAGCTTTCAAAGATCGGGCTGACCATCAGAGGAATGTACGGGGAAGGATCGGAAAGCCGCGGCTCTCTTTACCAAATATCAAACCAAGTAACTCTCGGTGTCAGCGAGGAGGAGACTATCAGAAAACTTAGCGAGATCGTGGCGCAGATAAGTAACCGTGAGCGTAAGCTCCGCGCAACTCTCAAAGATGATCGCTTTGATGCCCTCAAGGACAAGGTGCTTCGCGCCGAGGGAACTTTGCGCTATGCTCATATGCTCTCGTCTGCCGAGACAACAGAACTGTTTTCCCTGGTTCGCCTCGGTGTGGCAATGGGAATAATTGAGGACGTGGACTGTGCCATGCTGAGCCGAATCCTGGTTGAGACCGCACCCGCAACACTCACCTTGACAAGTGAAAAGGAGCTTAAAACAGACACCGAGCGCGATATAGCCCGCGCCGAAAAAATCAAGGCGGTATTGCCTATGTGAATATGAAAGGAAAAGAATATGAATCGTTTTACACAAAAAGCACAGAACACCCTGAACCGAGCCTTGGCGACTGCACGGGAGATGGGTCACACATATATTGGATCCGAGCATCTTTTGCTTGGCCTTCTCGAAGAGCAGGACAGCGTTGCTGAAAAGCTGCTCACAAAGAGCGGAGTAGAAACAGAGGCTGTAAAGGGAGCCATTGAAGAAATGGTCGGGCGAGGCTCTCAAACCTTTGTCAGCGCCGCCGATATGACGCCAAGAACAAAGAAGATAATCGAAGGCTCGGCATATGAATCCATGCGCCGCGGGCAGAATTATATCGGTACCGAGCACCTGCTTCTCGCAACGCTAAACGAAAGCGATTGTGTTGCCGTCAGGATACTTGATGAGCTGGGTGTTGACCCTTCCGCTATCCGCGAGGAGCTTGAAGGGTATTTCGGAGAGATTTCCCAACCTGCACGGGCAGGCATGGGAGAGGCCGATGTAAAGACCGCCAAGGGAGCCAAAAAGTCAAATATCAAAGGCTGTCCCACACTTTCTAATTTCGGTCGGGATCTTACCGAGCTTGCAAAGCAGGGAAAGATAGACCCCATTATCGGGCGCGACCGCGAGACAGAGAGAGTGATACAAATTCTGTCCCGCAGGACAAAAAACAATCCGTGCCTGATTGGTGAGCCGGGCGTCGGAAAGACCGCCGTGGTCGAGGGACTGGCGCAGAAGATAGCCGACGGCACGATTCCCGAGACCCTTCGCGACAAAACGGTAATTGCCCTTGATATTCCCGCTATGATCGCCGGTGCCAAGTACAGAGGCGAATTTGAGGAGCGAATGAAGAACGTGATGGACGAGGTGTCAAAGAACCCGGGAATCATTCTGTTCATCGACGAAATACACACCATTGTGGGTGCAGGTGCCGCCGAAGGAGCGGTTGATGCGGCGAATATAATCAAGCCCGCCCTTGCGCGAGGAGAGATGCAGCTCATCGGAGCTACGACTATCTCCGAATACCGCGGCCACATCGAAAAGGACGCTGCTCTTGAACGCCGCTTCCAGTCGGTGATGGTAAATGAGCCGTCAAACGAAGAATCAATTGAGATCATTCGCGGATTGCGCGACAAATACGAGGCTCACCATTCGCTTAAAATCTCCGACGAGGCAATAAAGGCGGCGGTAGAGCTGTCGGTTCGCTACATTCAGGACAGATACCTGCCAGACAAGGCGATAGATCTGGTGGACGAAGCGGCATCGAGGATCAGAATATCCTCTATTACGTCTCCTTCCGATCTTAAAGAAATAGAGGAAAAGCTCAAGGAGATCTCCCGAAACAAAGAGGAAGCCGTCAGCTCGCAGGATTTTGAGCGTGCCGCATCTCTGCGCGACGAGGAGAAGAAGCTGACAGCGGAATATGAAGAAAAGAAGTCCGCGTGGGAGAAATCAAGCAGCCGTGCGAATCTGACCCTTACCGAAAACGATATTGCGGACGTTGTGACCCAGTGGACGGGAATTCCCGTCAGCCGTCTCCTTGAAGGAGAGGGCGAAAAGCTCCTTCGGCTTGAGGAGACCCTGAAAGCTAAGGTCATCGGTCAGGACAGTGCCATTGAGGCGATCTCAAAGGCAATAAGACGCGGCAGAACGGGGCTCAAGGACCCTCGCCGTCCTATCGGTTCTTTCATCTTCATCGGTCCTACGGGTGTTGGTAAAACAGAGCTTACAAAGGCTTTGGCAGAGGTCATGTTCGGGGACAGAAACGCAATGCTCCGACTTGATATGTCCGAATATATGGAAAAGCACAGTGTTTCAAAGCTTATCGGCTCGCCTCCCGGCTACGTGGGCTACGATGAAGGCGGACAGCTCACCGAAAAGGTGCGCCGTCACCCCTATTCCGTGGTGCTTTTCGACGAGATCGAAAAGGCGCACCCGGATGTGTTCAATATTCTGCTCCAGGTACTGGAAGACGGTATTCTCACCGACTCACAGGGACGTCGAGTGGACTTCAAGAACACGGTCATTATCATGACGTCAAACGCGGGCGCGTCGGCAGCCGAGCAAAGCGCACGTCAGCTGGGATTTGCTGTGTCAGGTGCAAACGAGGACGAAAAAGCTCAGCGTGAAAAGACCATAATGAACGCGCTGAAATCTACATTCCGTCCCGAATTTATCAACCGAATCGACGATATAATCATCTTCAATCGTCTGTCTCACGAGAACATCTGCGCTATTGCGGATCTTATGCTTTCGGAGGTTGCGAGCCGCACTGCAGCTCTTGGAATTACGCTTGAATTTGATCCGTCTGTCACCGAGCTTGTTGCAAAAGCAGGCTTTGACGATGCATACGGCGCAAGACCGTTGCGCCGCGCTATTGTCAGACTTGTTGAGGACACATTTTCCACCGAAATGCTGGAGGGGAAATTTGTCAGTGGCGATACAGCTTTGGCAAAAGCCGACGGCGAAAAGGTGGTTTTTGAGAAGAAATAAAAAATCTGTGACCTTGGCTAAACAGTGATAAGGAACTAATTTACTTATCAACTGTTAGCTGACGGTACCGGGGTGCATACGGAAAGCCCGTCTGATTTCTAACAGAAAGTCAGACGGGCTTTTGCTATCTAATCATTGAACATACGGAGGTTTATTATGAGGACATTACTCACTTGCGCTTACAATATGGATAACTGCTGTGTGGAACTGAAATTCACCGACGGCAGTATGATTGCGATTGACACTATCGCCGTTGAGAACGAGGTTGC
>JAFQKA010000018.1 GCA_017397175.1 Clostridia bacterium
CAGCAATCGGCTGTATGATGGGCTCAGGCGGTCTCATCGTTATGGACGAAGACAACTGTATGGTTGATATCGCTAAGTTCTTCCTCGACTTTACGGTTGATGAGTCCTGCGGTAAGTGTACACCTTGCCGTGTTGGTACAAGACGTCTTCTTGAGATCCTTGACAAGATCATCGCAGGTAACGGTGAGCTTGAGGATCTTGACCGTATGGAAGAGCTTTGTAACTACATAAAGACTGCATCTCTCTGCGGTCTCGGTCAGACAGCTCCTAACCCTGTTATTTCCACACTTCGTTACTTCAAGGACGAGTATATCGCTCATATCGTTGATAAGAAGTGTCCCGCAGGCGTATGTAAGAAGCTTATTCAGTATAAGATCGATCCCGAGAAGTGTATCGGCTGCGGAATGTGTGCAAAGAATTGCCCTGCAGATGCTATCAGCAAGACTGATTACATTGCTCCCGGTCATAAGCTTCCTTCGCTTGTTATCGACCAGAGCAAGTGCGTGAAGTGCGGTGCTTGCGTTGCAGGCTGTAAGTTCAACGCTATTTCCAAGGGCTGAGAAAGGAGACTTAAATAATGGAAACTATTAACGTTAAAATTAACGGTGTAGACTATGCCGTTGCAAAAGGCTCCACTGTTCTTGAAGCAGCAAGAGCTGCAAAGGTTGAAATTCCTACACTTTGCTATCTTAAGGATATCAATGAGATCGGTGCTTGCCGTCTCTGCCTTGTAGAGGTATCCGAGGGCGGCAGACCTTACCGTATGGTAACCGCTTGCGTATATCCCTGCACCGAGGGTATGTCTATCCTTACAAACACACCTAAGATCATCGCATCCAGAAAGTTGAACCTTCAGCTTCTTCTTTCTAACCATAACAGAGAGTGTCTCTCCTGCGTTCGTTCTACGACCTGCGAGCTTCAGAAGCTCTGCAATGACTACGGTGTAAACGAGAACTACTTCAAGGGTGTTAAGACAGAGTCCACAATCGACGATTCCTCTGTTTCTATCATCCGCGATAACTCCAAGTGCGTACTTTGCCGCCGTTGCGTAGCTGCTTGTGCTCATATTCAGGGCGTAGGCGTTATCGGCGCAAACGACCGTGGTTTCGATACACAGATCGGAACAGCATTTGAGGGTAAGCTTGCCGATACATCCTGCATTAACTGCGGTCAGTGTATCGTTGCTTGTCCCACAGGCGCACTTCATGAAAGAGACGATACAGATAAGGTATTTGCGGCAATCGCAGATCCTGCAAAGCACGTTCTCATCTGCGCTGCTCCTTCCGTTCGTGCTCAGATCGGTGAGTGCTTCGGCTACGAGCCCGGCACAGACTGCGAGGGTAAGATGGTAACAGCTATGAAGAAGCTTGGCTTCGACGGCGTTTACGACATGAACCTCACAGCTGACCTTACTATCATCGAGGAAGCTAACGAGCTTATGGATAGACTTCAGAACGGCGGAGCACTTCCCATGATCACATCCTGCTCTCCCGGATGGATCAAGTTCTGCGAGCATTACTTCCCCGAAATGACAGAAAACCTCTCTACCTGCAAGTCTCCTCAGCAGATGTTCGGCGCAGTAGCAAAGACATACTACGCAGAGAAGATGGGCTGGGATCCTAAGGATATTTATTTCGTATCCGCTATTCCTTGTACAGCTAAGAAGTTCGAGGTGGGACGTGACGGACAGAGCGCAGCAGGCGTTCCCGACGTTGATGCAGCTATCACAACAAGGGAGCTTGCAAGAATGATCCAGATCGCAGGCATCGACTTCAGAGCACTTGAGGACTCTAAGTTCGATACTCCCTTCGATATCGGTTCTTCCGCAGGTGCGATCTTCGGTGCTACCGGTGGTGTTATGGAGGCTGCTCTCCGTTATGCTGCCGAGATCATCGCAGGCAAGAAGCTTGACCTGGTTGATTTCCCCGAGGTTCGTGGTGTTGAGGGCACAAAGTTCGCAACCTACACAGTAGGCGACACAACCATCAAGGTTGCAGTTACCTCCGGTACAGCTAATGCCAAGAAGCTCATGAAGGCTGTTCAGGCAGGCGAGGTTGACGTACAGTTCATCGAGGTTATGGCTTGTCCCGGCGGCTGTGTAAACGGCGGCGGTCAGCCTTACCAGCCCGCATCCGTTCGTATGACGACAGACCTCCGTGCAGTTCGTGCGGCAGTTCTGTACAACGACGATAAGGAATGTGACATCAGAAAGAGCCAGGATAACGCAGGCTGCATGAAGCTCTACGACGAGTACTTCGGCAAGCCCAACAGCGAAAAGGCTCACCACATTCTCCATACTCACTACGTAAAGCGCGGCCTTTAATTAAAACCCAAAAGGGGACTTTCCTTGGAAAGTCCCCTTTTTCTGTTGTTTAAAGATATCGCTGTGTTTGGCGACAAAAAGTAGGGGAGGCTATCAGCCTCCCGCTTTTTTGTGGAATTTTTCCGGAGGATAAGATCCTCCCCTACAATATGGATAGAGTGGTTGTGCCGATTTTGTAGGCAACCTCGATTCCTGAACAGACTTATTTTCCCGCGATCAATTTCGCCAAAGCCTCTGCTACGAGAACTGCGGCGCGCTTGGCTTCGTTTAACGTGTTTCCGCTGCTGCCAATTTCGAGCAAAAGAGACCCGCCGTTTGTGTACTGCAGATTGTATGCTGCGCCCCGAAGATAAACGGGACGGCAGAGCGTGGGATCTTTTTCATTCAAAACTGCCCTGAGCTTCAGTGCAAATGCAAGATTAGCCTCCCAATGGGGGTAATCTGCACCCTTGAAATCGCTTCCCGCTACGCACATGACTTGTGCAACGCTTTCGCCGCCTATTTGGGTGACACCCTTGACGAGCGTGCCATCAGATGAAATTATGGCATCTCGGTGGACGTCGAAAACGTATTTTATTGAGGGATATTGCTTCAGATATTTTTTGATAGTGGCGGCAGAGTAGGTGTATGCGTCGTTGTAGCTTTCCTTATCGTGCATGATCTGACAGTGCAGGGTGGGGATCCCGTTTTCCTCCAAAACCTGTGCCATTACAGCCCCGACCGCCACCACGTTTTCTTTTACGTCATTCGATCGCCAAAGATTCCCGGTGTCATTGTATCCGTCTGCACCCTCCGCCGTGTATGCCTCGGTTCCGTGGGTATGAACGATGAGAACCAAGGGCTTTTTTGACTTAAAATCGTAGGGAGCAATGGCAGCAGGGGAGTTTGCGAGGGCTTGCGTGTCGGGATTGTGCCCCGTGTCGTTTGATATGTAGTAAAGCCCTTTGTCCGACTGACTCAGATCCTTTGAGATAAGCGGATAATCGTATTGGGATTTTGGCGGTGTAGGAGTGTCCTTTTCCTCCGATGCGGTGTCCGTGGTCACGTCAACTCCAATAGCGTCGGAACTGCCCTCAGACGGCTTTTTCGTGCCGTTGTCTGTATCGTTTTTTTGTGAATGAGCCCTTGTGTCCCTGATTCCGAGGAAAGAGAAAAGAACTTTTTCGCCCAATATTTCTCCAAGACCGTCTATTCTTGATTCGGTCAGCTTTTTTATTTGCGCGTTCGCTGTTTCCACCAATGAAAAGGTTAGTAAAAACAGCGAAAGAGACAGCGTCAATATGAGATAAAGACTGATTTTTCTCTTTTGCGCTCCGAACTTATTCTCTTGTGTAAATTCCTTTGCCGGCGGCAACATTTTGTACTCAATATCCATTTTTGTGCTCCTTCCTTTTTGTTTCAATTATATTCCGCAAAAAGGGGATATATTACAGTTGGCAAAAGCTCTCAAAAGTAAAAACACTGTCGAAAGGACAAGATAGACAATCTTATAAATCACTTAAATCACAATGAAATGGTATATGGTAAACAAGAGCTCACTAATAATATATCAAATTTTTGGGCAAATGTTAACCGGAAAAACAAAAAATCTTTGGAGGACATAGACGTTCCCGAGGCAGACACCGTCGAAACGTTGCAGGCAGAGCTTGAAAAGGCGACCTCCCGGCGTGACGCAATAATGGCAGAGGCCGAAATCCCTCGCAACCCTTGAAAATATTACATTTTTGAAAACTTTTTAATTCTCTGATGAAAAAATAACCAATTATTTTTGATGCAAATTGTGCAATTCTCCAAAAAAAATCAGAGTTCGCGCAACATATTGATATTATGAGAAAAAAATGGTATAATACCTCTATCAATAATCCGTATTTATTGCAATTTTTTTCATTTCTTGGGAGGATATCCAAAATCATGTTTAAGAAGCTTTTGTGCCTTGCACTTTGCGCGTTCATGCTGTTGCCTGTTTTTGCGGGATGCGGTTCCGATCCGGATGACGTTGGTCAGACCTTGAATTTGACCCTTGCTGAGCCGGTATACGATCTTGACCCTGCATACGCTTATCGCAGTGAAAGCACCATGCAGCTTGCAAAAATGATGTTTGCAACACTTTTTTCTGTTGATGACAACGGAAAGCTGAAGAATACAAAGAGAGACCTTGTAAAGAAATACAAGATCGAGGACGATGACGAGCAGGGTATTTACAGAATTACTCTGACCCTTCGTGAGACCATGTGGACGGACGGTAGTGCCGTTTCCGCCAAGGACGTTCTCTTTGCTTGGACAAGAATACTTAAGCCTACTACGATCTCGGATGCGGCGGTTCTTCTGTATGACATCAAGAACGCTTACGCCGCAAAGAACGGCGATTGTTCTGTGGACGAGATCGGCGTTATCGCTATTGACGAGGAGACACTCCAGATCGACTTTGAACAGCCTATCAACTATAAGGCATTCCTGCTCAATCTTGCAAATCCTTGCCTGGCTCCCTTGAAAAAGAGCTCGGTAGATACAAGCATCGACTGGTCAAAGGATCCGGCAACTATTGTTTGCAGCGGTCCCTTCACTCTCCGCGAGTTCACTCCCGACAAGACACTTGTTCTCGAGCGTAACTCCTATTACTTCCGCGACAGAGAAAAGGACGATATCAAGAAGTCGGTTACTCCTTACCGCCTGAATTTTAACCTTGAAATGACGGCTGAAGAGCAGCTGGCTGCATACAAGGACGGAACACTTGACGCTATCGCAAACATTCCCCTTGAATCCCGCAAGGATTACAAGAAGGATGCAACTCTGGCTAACGCGCTTTCCACAACAGCGTACTATTTCAATGTAAACAACGAACTTTTTGCAAATGCAGACGTTCGCCGCGCACTTTCCGTGGCTATCGACCGTGAGGCGATTGCAGAAATGCTTGTATACGCTGAGGCCGCAACAGGATTTGTTCCCACGGGTGTGTTTGAAGCGAACAAGAAGAATGCAAAGTTCAGAGATAAGGGCGGAGACCTCATTTCTGCCGACGCAAACATCGAGGAAGCAAAGAAGATACTCTCCGATGCGGGCGTTAAGACTTCGGGACAGAAGTTCTCTATCACGGTTCGCAATACCGAGGCTGACCTGGCTGTTGCTGAGGCCGTAAAGGCTTCCTGGGAAGAGCTTGGATTCAAGATCAACATTGTAAAGCGTGATTCCTGGAAGGCAGGCAGAGATTACCTTGCCGACGGAATTTCCGCTATGATCGAGTCGGGTTCCTTTGATGTTCTTGCAATCGACGTTAAGTCTCTCGGCACGTCCGCCTTTAACCTTCTTGCACCCTTTGCAACAGGTTATACCTGTCAGGACATGATCTTCAACACAGACGGATACATTGAAGCAACGAATCTTTCCGGTTACGTAAGCGAAGAATATGACGCGCTTATCAATGAGGCGTTTGCAGAGAAGGATCTCAAGAAGAGAGCAACCATTCTCCACAAAGCCGAGGAGCTTCTCCTCAAGGATATGCCTGTTGTTCCCGTTGTGTTCAATAAGACTTCACTTCTGGCAGACGGCATAAAGGGTATCGACGTAGATTACCTTGGTCTCTTCAATTTCAACGACGCAAAGATCAAATAAAAACCAAATCGGCATCACCTGACAGGTGATGCCGATCTTTCATAAAAATATCCCGACGGAGACCGTCGGGATATTTGTTTATTTGGTTGCGAAGAAACCGTTGTAGCCCCAAAGGAAATCCTCCGCAGCGGCATTGACGATTCCGCTGAGACGTCCGTCCTCGGTAAAGGAAAGGATCATCTGGAAGTTTCCGAAATAGGTGTCGATTATCTGACAGTGTATGCGGAGCTTGTGTGGCTCGATCCAAGCTGCGGACGTGGCGCACCTGTAAAGACTGTCTCCTGCCACCGAACCTATGCGGTCGGAATATCCCTTTTCGGGGAAGAAAGAAAACACGTTCTTGCCGATACCAAAGGAAAGGACCATTTCATTTCCGTCTTTTGTGTAGACCATTTTTCCTTCATCGCCCGAAATATCGAGACGCAGAGAGGAGATGTTTGTATTGCTTGGAAGAATTTCAAAGGTCTTGCCGCTGATCTTCTCAGCCCAAGGACTGCTCAGCTCACCATGAGTTACGTTCAGCTGACGTGTCTTACTGTACTCGGCAAGTGCCGCGCGACCTGCCTCAACATCGGTCATTTCCTTGTCAGCGTCCTTTACAACAAGGTTGAAGAAATTGTCGAAGATCTTCTTGTGCATGAGCTTGCAGTTGTCGCCCTGGTTGTCGCCGTTGTAGATTAAGATCATGTCCTTTTCGGGTGCGTAGACGGCGAACTGACTGCCCATTCCGTTAAAGGAGAAGCCGCCGTCCTGGGTCATCCAGATGTAGTATCCGTAGCCGTGGGTGTTGTAATCTACGTGACCTGTATGGCAGTTGTCGATCTGCTTTGTGGTAGCCTTCATCATGAAATCGCGGTCGATGAGCTGCTCACCGTTCCACTCACCTCGGTTGGCGGTGAAGCGCATGACCTTGAGCAGGTCTGTGGGACGGCAGAGAATTGCCGAATCCGACCAGGCGTGGCCGCCGGGGCAGAGCAGACAGTCAATGTCCTCGGAAACGCCGATCTTTCTGAACAGCTTTTCCTTTAAGTAGTCAATAAATGACATTCCCGCCAGCTTTTCAACAAGCGCGCCCACAACGAACGTTCCGGGGCTGTCATAGTTGTAGATTGTGCCGGGGATACGTTTGTCGCACTTCGCTGTTTCAAAGTAGTGCTTTACTCGGTCATCTGTTCTGGCTTTGAACCAGCCGTCTCCGATCACAGACGTGCTCATCATAAGCATATGACGCACGGTCTGCGCTCTCATGTTGGGATGAGTATTTTCGTTTATGTATTCGGGGAAATAATCGCAGATGGAACGGTCAAGGTCGATCTTGCCGTCCGTATAAAGAAAACCTACCGCAAGAGAAACGAAGCTCTTTGAAACCGAGTACATTCTGTGTTTGAAATCTGCGTCAAAGGGTTCCCAGTAATTTTCATAGAGGATCTTGTCTCCTCTTGCAATTATGACGTCGTGTGTTCTGAGGCGGTTGTCCTCAAGGGACTTGACGTAGTCAAGAATTCTCTTTGACGAAACCCCCGCTTCCTCAGGATAAATATGCTCCCACATGATAAAATCTCCTTATGTATTTTTTGATTATCCCACGTTTTCTCGGAATCCCTTTCCGAGAACGTCGCTGGAATTTGTTATCATGATAAATGCCGTCGGATCGACCTGCTTGCAAAAATCTTTCAGGCCAACGGTCTGCGATCTTGTAAGAACAGTTATCAGCATGGTTTTGTCCTTGTGGGTAAATACACCCTCGCACTTGACGGCGGTAGCGCTTCGGTTGATATTGTGAGTAAGATATTCACAGATGGGGGCGGGATTGTCGGTGACGATTGTCACACATTTGGACAGATAGATGCTGTCGATAATGTTGTCAACCACCAATGCTTTTGAGAGCAGTCCGAGCATAGAGAAAATACCCGTTTCAACGCCGAACACAACGAAAGACACAATAACGATCACAAAATCCGAGCAAAACAGAGCTTTGCCGATGTTCAATTTCGAGTATTTCTTTAGGATCATGGCAACGATGTCGGTTCCGCCCGAGCTTGCCCGTTCGCTGAACAGCAGAGCACTTCCCACGCCTACCAGCAGAATGGAGCAAACAAGCTCGAGAAAAGGCTGATCGGTCAGTGGTTTTTCGAGGGGGAAGAAGTGTTCGAACAGTGCAATAAGCGTTGACAGAATAACGCTTGAATAGACCGTTTTGAAGGCAAATCCGCGGCCGAAGAAGACCAAACCGAGAACAAGCAGGGAATAGTTGATAATATTTACGAATGCCGCCTTTGAAATATTCGGTACAAGCTCGCCCAGGATCGTGGACATACCGCTGACGCCGCCGGTCGAGAAGTTGTTTGGAAATTTGAAAAAGTAGATTCCTACTGCCATAATGGCAATACCAAGTGTTATGACAAAATAGCTTTTAACTGTTTCTTTAACTTTTTTCATATTCTATCAATGCCTCAAACGGGCATTTTCATAAGCTCCTTTGCCTTGATTTCGTATTCGCGGGCGATATCCTCTTCGCCGTCGTTTAAGATGCGGTAATTCTCTCTGAGCTTGTCGCAGTGTGCCTCGCAGGTAAGAAGATTCTTTGCGGCCGCAAATGTGCCTTTAAGTCCGCCGTATTCGTCCACAGCCTTGGGAAAGTATCTGTATCCGCAGCACCAGCCCATATAGTAGCGGTGAAGCTCCTCGGGATCCTGAATGATGTCTGAGATCTTTTTGAGATACGCCATCATCTTTTCCTTGTCATCGCCCTCAAAAACGTTGATCTTGTTGCCACTATAATAGTTGTAAGGCAAAACCTCCAAGGATATCTTTTTATCAGCATCAATATTCAGAATACTCATATATCCGTAGAACCAGGAATCCTTGGGATCCTTTTCTCCGAAGCTTTGGAAAAGAAAATTACCCATACTGTAAACGATAGGCTTGCCGTCGTAGGTCTCAAAGCCTTGAGGGCAGTGAGTGTGCATAGCAATGACCGCGTCCGCTCCCATGTCGCAAATAAGACGGTATCTGTCAACTGCCACCGGTGCGGGCAGAGGATTGTACTCGTTTCCGCCGTGGAATACAACGATAACAACGTCAGCTCTTTCTTTTTCGCTCTTTATCTTGTTCAGAAGACGTCGCGCGTTATAGCCTGCGGAGCCGTATTTTGTCTCTGTGGCGATTCCGAACTCGTTTTCGCAGACGGATAGGATCGAAACCTTTGTGCCGTCTTTTTCGAGAATTACGCTGTTGTAAGCTTCATCTATGTTCTTTCCCGCACCCGCGTGCTTTATGCCGTGAGAATCGAGAAGCGCCAGAGTATCCCTGATGGCACCGTCACCGTAGTCACCTGTGTGATTGTTGGCAAGAACTGCAACGTCGACTCCCAGCACGTCAAGGAAGGAAATGCAGTTTTGAGGTGCAATGAGATTGGGTCCCGACTTGTAGATCGGCTCATACTTTTCTGCGTCCGCCAAAGGCTCCTCGAGATTTACTATTCTGAAATCAGCCTGCTCGGTGTAGGGCAGAACCTTTTCAAGAATTTCCGAGGCCGTCTGTTCGTTCATATGGTACATATTTCTGAAATTGACGTCGCCTGTAAAAATAAGTTTCATGATTATCTCCTTTTAGTAAGTGAGATTGTAATTGTGAAGCTCCTTCAGATCGTTTTTGATCCGATCAAATTCGCTTTCGTCGAACAGCTCCGCGTAAATCATACGATAGAGCATACCTCGGATTCCCTGGACAGGGGAAGAGAGCAGGTGTGTACCGAAATATAGGCTGATCTCCTTTTCAACGTCGATGGCAAGGAACGCACATGCCGCGCCGCCCCAGCCAATGTCGTGATATCTGTCGCCTGCCTTGTTGCATCTGATTCCAAGTCCGTAACCGCGACCGTTTACCCAGTAAGTGCTCTTTTGATGCTCGGTCAGACGGTCGGTCATCATAAGGGAGAGGGTCTCGGGGCGAATGAGCTTGCCTTCTCGTAAGCCCTCGGCAAATTTTATGTAATCGTCAACGGTAGAGATGCAGCCCGCACCGCCCGAAGCGTATTCTCTTCCGATCTTGTACGTGACGATTTTTTTGCCCACGTTTCTCGGAGCACCGTTCTCAAAGCGGTACTGCTGAGCCAGCTCTTCAAGCTCGCTTTCGGGGAGCATAAAGGTGGATCGGTTCATGCCGAGGGGATCGAAAATGTTCTTTTTTATATAGTCCTCAAACTTTTCTCCCGAAATGACCTCGACCAAAGCCGCCAGAACGTCGTGACAAAGACTGTAATTCCAACGCTCGCCCGGCTCAAAGAGCAGGGGATCCTTTGCAAGGTATTTCATTGCTTCGCGTGTGGGAAGGTTGCCGTCCGTGTCCGAGAGACCCTGTTTCAAGTTTGTCGAAGAACAGTTATAGGAAAAACCTGCGGTCATTTCAAACAGATGTTGAATTAGAATTGGCTTCTCGGCTTCCTTTACACCACTTTCGGTCCGAACTGTCATGTGTTCAAACTCGGGCATATAATCTGAGAGCTTGTCCTCAAGGGAGAACAACCCCTTTTCATATAGCTGAAGCGCTGCCGTGCAGGTAATGGGCTTTGAGCAGGAATAGATGTTGTATCTTTCACTGCCGTCAATCTTTATTTTATTTTCCAGATCGCGGTACCCGCCCATGTGACGGAGAATGCACTGTCCGTTCTTGTAAACGGCGAGGTCGAATCCGGGCAGACCGCGCTCAAGAAACGAATCGCAAAATGCTTTTGTTCTTTCAAACATAATTGCCTCCTGAAAAAGAGATTTTACTCGACATAATATTAGCACGCAAGCATAGATTTGTCAAGCACGACCGGGCCGATTCCCGAAAAAAACAAGATTTTCTTTGTTTATCGGTGTCATGTCGTTTTTTGTCCGCTTGTGAATTTAAAAAAGCGATTTTGCTTGC
>JAFQKA010000019.1 GCA_017397175.1 Clostridia bacterium
ACGAACGATTTCATCTGACCCGGTAGGGGAGGATATTATCCTCCCGTCGAAAACGGGACGCCGAGGACGTCGTCCCCTACAAATTTTATTTTACGTCCCCAAAAACGATGTTGTTCAGACATCGTTTTCGTTGTGATGTTATTGTGTGACCCAATCCCTTTTCCTCAATCTTCACCAAAAAAGATGTTGTTCAGACATCTTTTTCCCGAGTTTAGTTTGGGGAGTCCAGGCCCCTTTTCAAAGGGGCTTGGTGCCTCGACGAAAACAATGCGCGGCAGAGAAAAAATCTCTGCCGCTTTGATTTATTTGATAGTCATTTTTATATCACCCGTGTCGGTGCGGATGTCGCAGATGCCTCCCTCGGTTGATCTCGGTACGCTCACGTCGCCCGTGTCGGTCTCGGTGAAGAAGATCTTTGAGGTTTTAAGGCTTCCTCTCACGTCTCCCGTGTCGGTGATGACGTAGATCTCCGCCGCGTCGGAATGCTCAAACTCAACGTCGCCGGTAGAGCGCTTTATGTTTATCTGCCCGCTTACGGTTACGTTTTCAAGGGTTATCTCTCCCGTGCTTCCTGTGGAGGTCAGGGTTTCACAGCTCACGTTCTCCATCTCCACATCGCCCGTGCTTACGCTGACGTAAATTTTTCCGTCGCAGTCGACCGACGTTACGTCCACGTCACCTGTGGACGTGATCAGAGCAAGCGCACTGACCTTTGTACTTTGTACCTCAACGTCTCCCGTTGACCGTTCGATCCTTACGGGACCCGTAACGGTCGAGCTTAATCGTGCATCGCCCGTGCTGCCCGAAAGATCGACCGATTCAAAGGTGAAAGCCGAGGGCAGCGTTATATCGCCCGTGTCCTGCTTGACCGTCAATGCTCCGTAGACATTTTCGGGAAGATAAATTGTGATTTTTGGCAGAGAAAAGGAGAAAAAGGTGATATGCTCGTACCATTTTCTGTTGTCCTTTATGCTGATCTTCAGCGTTCCGTCCTCGGTCGTTACCGTGTGCTTTTCATTTAAAGCCTCGCGCAGGACCACCTTACATTCGTCATTTTCCGATCTGACAAGGCTCACGTCCGCAGTATCGGTATCAATATAAATGTTGGTGAAATCCTCGGTTATACAGTGTGTGTTCGACACGAATTTTACACTGTTGAGACGGGAAAAATCCCAGCCGCCTGCGGCCATCGTCACAGCGAACATAAGAAGCCCTGCAAGAGAGAGGATAGTAGCAACGATTAGCCATATTTTAGTGCTTTTCTTCATTTATTCTTCCCCCCTGTGCTTAAATTTGCCTATGAGCCAAACGAAAAATTTCTTTGTGAGTATTACCGTCCACTTGCCCGCAAGATGCGCGGCGAAGAACATAAAAATCGAAAAACCTGCCGAGAAAATTGCCAAAGCGATCACCGCAAGACCGGGAATCGCGGCACCTGTGAATATCATGCCAAGTCCCGCAATAATACCGCCCACGGCAACTCCCCAAAGCGCTGCCACGCAAGCCCACAAGGAAATTATAGTCGCCCAGACACTTGCGTAAACGGAAATGACACTTCCCAAAACGCCCGATCCTACGGACAGTATAAAAGGAGCCGCCAAAATAAGAAGAACTATCTCCCAAGGACCCCAATGCCACTTGTGTTTTCCCTTTTTCGGTTCTTTATTTTCCTTGTTCGGAGCAAAATCTGCTTTTATCTGAGCCGCCACGTCCTGCGGATCTCCAATGCCTTCGATGACTTCCGCCTCCGAGAGACCTTCCTCGATTCGGTCGTCTATCATTTCGGAGTAAAAGGTCAAGCGCTCCTCGATCTCCTCCTGCGGCAGATCCGTCAAGGCGCGATTGAGCTGAAGAAGAAATTCCTGTTTAGTCATTGCCGCTGTCCTCCCTTGTTACGAATCGGTAGATTGAAACGATCTCCTTCCATTCTTCTTTGAAATCTTCAATTCTTTGCAGGCCCGAGCCTGTTATGTGATAGTATTTTCTGAGCCTGCCGTCGTGCTCCACGGTTTTGACCGTCAGCATATTTGAGCTTTCGAGGCGTTTTAATATGGTGTACAGAGTAGATTCGGACATTTCCATATAAGGCTTCATGTCCTTTATTATCTTATAGCCGTAAGAATCACCGCCGCGAATGGACGCCAAAACGCAAACGTCCAAAAGTCCTCTTTTAAGCTGTATATCCATTTTATACCTCCCCTTGTGTAATACATCATATCACGAAGTATGCCGTTTGTCAATAGGTATTTTAAAAAAATATTCGTTTGGAGCGATAATCTTGATTTGCACGCTTTTTTGTGGTATAATTCAAGAAAACGCACGAAAGGAAAAGATGGAAGTGAAAAAACACAGAGGTTTGCTAACAATGATTCTTGCGGCACTTTTTCTGGCACTTGCTTACGTGATGCCGTATCTGACGGGACAGATTCCCGAGGTCGGTGCTATGCTCTGCCCGATGCACCTGCCTGTTTTGCTTTGCGGTTTTGTTTGCGGGCCCCTTTGGGGGGGAGTTGTGGGCACGGTAGCACCCTTGCTCCGTTCGCTTCTGACGGGTGGCTTTCCTCCTATGTTTCCAACTGCCGTTTGTATGGCCTTTGAGCTTGCGACCTACGGTGCGGTTGCGGGATTGACGTATAGACTTTTGCCACCAAAAAAGCCGTTCATATATCTTTCTTTGATCGTGGCCATGATCGCAGGGCGGATTGTCTGGGGCGTGGCAATGTTTGCCTGCCTTATAGGTGGCGGCGGATTTACTTTTGCAGCTTTTATCGCGGGAGCGTTCACCAACGCATTGCCCGGAATCATCGTGCAAGTTTTTCTGGTGCCGATTCTGGTTATGTTGCTGGAAAAGCTAAAAATTCCGAATTTAAGGAAATGATTTGGAGACAGATATGATGCACAACGAGAAAACTCACCGAGCATTGCTGGCACATATTCAGGTACATCCCCGTATGCGCCCGCAGGACGTGTTCAAATTCCTTTACCAAAGCTCTTTTGGCTGTGAGCACATGGTGTCGTCGCCGAGCGGCGCGGTAGAGTATATTCGCAGGGAATACGAGGGCGGGCTCTGTGCAAAAGAAAAAAAAGAACTCGTTGAGCCGCTTGACGGGGAGTACAGCCGAGTTGATCTTGCGTATCTTGAGCAGGGGCTTGGCGCGGAAACGCTGGGAAAGCTCTTTTGCGCTTCGGCAAAAAAAGAACCGGGGGGTATTGACGCGCTGAAAGAAAAAATCGAGGTTGCGTCGGCTTTTGCGTGTAAAAACCTGTTTGGATTTTCCGCCGAGGAGTTTGAGCGCGACCTTGAGACGTGGCGAGACGGCGGATTTCCTCCCGTGCATCATTCGGACACCTTCCGCGAGCTTTATCACCCTTCGTACCGCGTGATATCGAATAAGTACGTTCCGTTTTTGCCGCTGTTTGCGAAAATTGACACCTTGATGGAAAAAGGCAGGGTGATTCTTGCCATTGAAGGCGGAAGCGCCAGCGGAAAATCCACCCTGGGGCAGATATTATCGGAGATATACGACTGTAATCTTTTCCACATGGACGATTTCTTTTTGCGCCCCGAGCAGAGAACGGCGGAGCGGTACGGGGAGATCGGCGGAAATATTGATCGGGAGAGATTTCTTTGCGAGGTTTTGATCCCCTTGAAAGAAGGCAAGGCCGTTAATTATCGCAGATTTGATTGCTCGACTATGGAGATAGCACCGCCCGAGCGTGTGGAACCGAAAAAACTGAATGTGATCGAGGGGGCATATTCCATGCACCCCGAATTGGCGGAATACTATGATTTTTCAGTCTTTCTTGACATATCCGAGGAGCTTCAGAGAGCGCGGATACAAAAGCGCAACTCACCTGCCATGGCGCAGAGATTCTTTGATGAGTGGATACCTCTTGAAAAGATCTATTTTTCGGGATTTGACATAAAGGATAGTTGCGATCTTGTTTTGCACATCGAATAATAAACGGCGGCGGAGATCTTTCTCCGCCGCCGTTTTGCTGCGTATGTTACAGTGCTTTTTTGATTGCATCAAGCAGGTCGTCAAAGCTCTCAAATGCCTCGTACTGAGGATAGTCGCGCTTGATGGCCTCGGTGGAACGGAACAAAAATCCCGCTTTTGAGATCTTGATCATACCAAGGTCGTTGAAGCTGTCGCCTGCGGCAATAGTC
>JAFQKA010000020.1 GCA_017397175.1 Clostridia bacterium
AACCTCAGGACCAAAAAGCGCGTCCTCACCGCCCTTTGGGTAGTAGACGGGCATTGCAGACACCCTTGTCGGATATGCGCCCGTAATGAAAATAAGGGGGGCGAGAGAGTGGGTGATGTAGTAGCTTCTGGGGGTGTAATTTCTCCAGTGCTTGTCAAAGGGACGCCATCTGTTTATGCTCTTGGTATCGTCGGGGTCCAGAGGGTGGTTGTATTCCCCCTCGGCATACAGCAGGTCGCCCAACGTGCCCTCACGAAAGATGCGGCGCATCTCCCGATTGAACTTCATATGAGGATAGTTTTCGTCCAACATGTAAATGGCCTTGCTTTTCTCGGCGGCCCGCACAAGGGCAACGCCGTCCGCCATGGTGGCATTGGAGGTGCACTCGCTGAGCACGTGGATGTTTTTCTCCAACGCCTTTATGGCATACGGTGTGTGCTCGTGGAAAAAGTTGCAAAGCAGCACGGCTTCAAGACCGGGATGGTCCAAAAAGCTGTCAAAATCCTTATAAATGCTGACGTCTCCCAGCTTTGCACGGGCACGCTCCAGCTTTTCATCGCTTACGTCGCAGATGGCGACCACGTCGCCGTTGTTGAGCAAAATGCTGTCCAGATGCGAGTATCCTCTGCCAAGACCGAATACGCCTATTTTAACTTTTTTCATGAGTGAAAGCTCCTTCTCTGCTTTTGATGGTTGCTCTCATTATATCAGATATCTGACACACAGAAAATAGATAAAATCCCTAATATCATATACATTTTCGTGTTTTTGCTTGCAATTCCCATAAAGTTATGCTACAATCAAGCTGTAAAAACTACTGTGTAGGAGATTAACATGATCGATCCCGTTTGTAAATTCAATCACAGCATAGCAAGCGCCATCAACTGCACCCGGTTTATATACGAGACCACCGGGGCACAATCCACCCCTGCGCACGCCACCTGCCATCACATGGGGCTGGTCCTGCGGGGCAGCGGCAGGCTCACCGCGGACAGCGAATGCCTGACTATCACCGAGGGGGACGTGTATTTTATTAAAAAGGGCAGCCGCTTTTCCATTCTGCGGGACGGGGATATGGAGTATTTTTATATCTCGTTTCACGGATGGCACGCCGACGAGCTGGTGGAGCGCATCAGCCCACGGCAGTATGCCCGTGTGTTTTCGGGGTACACCGAGATCGCCACACTGTGGCGGGATTGCTTTAACAGAGCCGAGGAGGGCAATCTGGATCTGTTCAGCGAGGCAGCTCTGCTGTACACCGTAGCGCGTCTTTCAAAAACGCAAAAAGAAAAAAACGACCTTTCAGAAAAGGTCTGCGCCTACGTCAACGACCACTTCACCTCCCCCGATCTCAGCATTTCGGATATTGCGGCAAGGCTGGGCTACGACGCCAAATATCTCTCGGCCCTGTTCAAGGCTAAGCACAACATCACCTTTACCAAATATCTGCGGGATCTGCGTGTCAAGCACGCCGCTTTTTTGCTGGAGCAAGGGGTGGAAAGCGTCAAGGTGGTAGCAATGCTGTCCGGCTTCTCGGACGCCCTGTATTTCTCCAGAATATTCAAGCAGGAGACCGGTTTGAGCCCCAGCGACTACATAAAAAGAATTGCCGACGGGAGGGGGAACGAATAAGTAAAAAAGATAGAAAGTCTTCTCTTTCTTGTAGTTTTTGGCGACAAAACCGTAGTATATAGGTGAAAGGAGGCCGTGCAGATGAACGATGAAAGAATAATCGAACTGTTTTTTGAACGGTCTGAGCAAGCCATCAAGGAATTGGACAAAAAATATGGACGGGTCTGCTATACGGTATCGTACAACATTCTGAACAATCGACAAGACGCTGAGGAATGTGTGAATGATGCCTATTTGGGAACTTGGAATGCTATCCCCCCCGCAAAGCCAAATTTTTTGCTTGCGTTTGTCTGTAAGATCGTAAGAAATATTTCACTTAAACGCTACGAGCAAAACACCGCCACCAAACGAAACAGCTATTACGACGTCGCCATGGAGGAGCTCGGGGATTGCCTCGCTTGTGCTCCAACCGTCGATGAGGAAATTGCGGAGCGCGAGCTGACCGGGATCATCGAATCGTTCTTGGACTCGCTCTCAAAGGAAAATCGTGTGATTTTCTTGCGCCGCTATTGGTTTTCCGATACTTATGCCGACATCGCAAAGCAGGTCGGGCTTACAGAAAAGAACGTGTCTGTCCGCCTCACAAGGATCCGTAAAGAATTACGGGAGTATCTATTGGAAAGAAAGGTTTTATTATGACTACGAAAAAGTTTTCAAATGCACTTGTCAATATCAGTGAAAGCTACGTCAATGAAGCCGCCACCTACATCGCGAAGAAAAAAGTAAATCCCCGGCTGAAATGGGAGGTGGGTGCGGCTTGCTTGTTCCTGCTCACCGTGGCTCTTTTGACTATTTCTCCTTTTTCAAATGCGCCCGGCTCAAGCTTGATCAACACTACTACTCCGGGCGATTCAAATGCTATTCCGCAGTATGTGCCCGCATTTAGTTCTCCCGATCTGGAGACGCTTTATAAAGAACAACCATATTGCCAACTTCTTCCGCTGAAAATGCCGCAAGACCTTGCACTTCAATCAAGTTATAAAACCGAATACGATCAGATTACCAATCCTAATGGAGAGCACTATCTTAAATTATGCTTTGGGCCTGCAGAGAACCCGTACTCCTTGGAACTATCTGTCCGAAAATACGACGGAAACACCACTGTTGCAGATCCTCAAAACACCGACACCTATGATCTTTCACTTTACTACGAATATTTAAAAACGCCGGGAAACGTAGCTGCAGACGCACCGGGATCGATTTCCCTTTTTCGCGCAGAGGATTTTTCCGAGGAGATCATGAAAAAACGAATGTATGTGTTTGATTACGGCCATTGCAAGGTGGAAATCGGGATTTTATGCGGAGAATATGTAGTAGAATACTGCTATGCAGGCGAAGAAATATCTCCCCAAGCTTTTTATGAAATTATTATTTCTTCCCGTCATTTTGATACAATGGGGTAAAAATAAAAAAGCGAGGTCGCACGACGTCGCTCTTAAACATCACGGGAGATCGAAAGAATTGGCGGCAAGCCGCCAATTCGCGAAATGCTTCGCATTTCCCGCTTGTCTTAACGAAACAGGGTTAACAAAAAGAAAAAGCACTGCGTTGCAGTGCTTTTTATTTTTGGTGACCCGTACGGGAATCGAACCCATGTTTCCAGCGTGAGAGGCTAGCGTCTTGACCGCTTGACCAACGGGCCGTAACTTGACAGCTTGGTTATTATATCACATGCTTTGCAAAAATGCAATAGTTTTTTGAAAAAAATTTTAATTTTTTTGATCTATCCCCGGAAAATCAGCAAAATGCGGTAATTCTACTGTGAGTAGAG
>JAFQKA010000021.1 GCA_017397175.1 Clostridia bacterium
TGATACTAATAGCCCGAGGGCTTGAACTATTTTTCAGGTTCGAGCTTGATTGCAATGATTTACTTGAGTTTCTTTACTCATACTTCTTATTCGGTTTTCAATGGACGTGAAAAAAGAGCGAAGCTACGGCTTCGCTCTTTTTGTTTTGAAGGGAAATAATCAATATATTTTTTAATTAGGATACCTTAAATAGTAATAATCGTTTCCTTCCATAACGTCTGTTTTTCTGAAACCGTGATTGATGTAAAATCGCTCCGCACCCGTATTGTCTTTATGTACCCCAAGAGCAATAGGGCGAACACCAAATTCATCATATATCATCGAAATCACTTTTTCCAAAACATAACCCCCAATGCCGCCGCTTCGATAACGCTTGTCTATGACAAATCCCATTAGACGAAAGAAAGGAACGCCTTTCATCTCTTCAGGATCGGTATCCCACTCAAACGCTTCTCCGAGCAGAATCAGTCCGATATATTCATTTGCTCGTTTGATTGCGTATGTGTGCCCTTTGCAATTATGATCAAGCCCGTATTGAGTGAGTTCCATAATCGTGTCAGCGGTGTCTACAAAGTCTTCGCTTACATCATCACGCTGTATCTTGCGGATATATTCGATGTTGGAATTGGACAGCAATTCAAGAGAGATCAAGTCCATAGCTCACTCCTTTTGTATATACCATGTGGGAACAGGATTGCGCATATTATCGTACCAAAAGAGAACCTCCTTGGCTTGGTTCAGCATTGTGTTTACTTCGTCCTGACCGAACGGGATTGCCCAATATACAGACGAGAGAGTGTTGCTTGAAATGTAAAGCGCAAGCAATCTCCAAAAATCTATAGGTACGTTATCATCAAAGTATCCGTTTACCATACCGGAGGCAAAAAGAGGAGATTTTTGCGCGCACCATACAATGCGGTTAAATTCTTCCCACGGATCACCGTAATCGTTACGGTTGAAATCAATGATTTGGAGTTTACCGTTGCGGTCAATCATCATATTTCCGATATGATAGTCGCCATGCTGATACACCTGCGGTCTGTTTTTCAGTAAATGACGGTTTTCGTTTATATAGTCGATGAATGCCTGGCCGTTCTCATATTTGATAGGGCATTCGCCGTATTTTTGGATCTTGTAATCCATTTTGCGGTTAAAGCGGAGTTCCCAATCTTCCTGCGTTGCAGGCGCAGGAATGGAGTGGATCCTGCGAAGAATACGACCGGCTTTTAAGCCGAACAGATACTGATCGTTATCGGAATAGCACGAAATGACCTGTTCTGCATCTTCACCGTCAATCCAACTTTGTATTGAATATACGCCTTCCTCACAAGTACCAAACTCAATGGGGTTGCACATAGGCACGCCCAATGATGCCACCTGTTTCATCATGTTAAACTCGGACTGCTTTGCGTCGTGCTGCGATATATCGGAAACACGCAAAAGATACCGTGTGCCATTTTCATCGGTGACACAATATTTCTTGTCGCTTGACCAGCCCTTTTGAATCAATTCCTTTGTTACGAAAACCATTTGTTATCTCCTGATTACAAACACAATTCAATTTATCTTTCTACCAATACCCATATCCTGGCGCCATTTCGGAGCTTCGCCGTCATCTGCCCAATATTCGTCTATGCAGGCGATCTTATTGTCTTTGAGCTTGATAAAGGACGTAACGTGGAAAGAAGTGGAGCGATCCCTCGGATATACCCGTGTTGCGGTGATAATCATATCGTCCGTTGTAACGATCTTTTCAACCTCGCCATCCCAATCTCCGGGATACTCGCAGTTGGCTCTTATAAATTCCTCAACCGTAAAATGCTCGCCCGAACAATGCCAATTCACATAAGCGTCGGCGTGGAAATATTTTCTTATCTCGTCTGCTTTCTGTGCGAGAACGTCAGCCCAAAACTGTTGACTATTCATTTTCATTACCTTTCACGCTATTGGCTTATAAACCACCGAGAATTCCTCGCAGACAACCTCCATGTCGGTCGAAAATTTCAATCCCGCCTCGTCCATCCATTGAGTGAAAACTTTTTGGTGCACATTTCTCCAATAATTCAGAGATTTGTCGCCCTCACCTTCTTTATATGCGTGCTCTGCTGTCACCTCGTTGAAAGGAACGATGGTGACTTTTTCTGTTTTGACGATGCAAACGGCGTTATCACGTGAATCGAGAACAACGCTGTATTCGCCAACCTTCGGCAGAGGATCTCCGTCCACAGCATATAGAGGATAAGCTGATGCCGTGGCGGTCTTTTCTCCGTTCACAACAAGCTGCGCCAGCGTATCTGCGTCAACACCGAATGCCCATGCATCGTATTCGCAGTCGGAGGTGCCTGTTTTTTCAATAAATTCATTCCAAAGCTCTTTTGCTGTCATTTTTGCTCCTGTTAAACTTATAATTTTATCCAAAATCTTTTCAAATCCCTGTCTTCGTTTGGTTCATGCACCGTGGATTCGTAAACACCGCCGTTTGCAAGAATAGTCTTTTCGCTTCCGATATTTCCGTCAATGCAGCTTACCAGCACACGGTCAAGGCCGATTTCACGGCAAAAGGGAAGTGTCATTTTCAGCATTTTCTTGGCGTATCCACGGCGCCGTTCGCTCGGTCTTACGGAATATCCAATGTGACCTGCGTATTTTTCAAGATAATCGTTGAAACAATGTCTTACTTGAATCATTCCTACAAGTCTGTTATCGCTCTTGCGAACGAAAAAGAATTGTGTTGCGGGGACAAGATTAGAAGGGACTTTTTGGGGATCCTCGTATTCTTTGCATACCTTTATATATTCTTCGGGATCATCATATCGGCGCAAAGGTCCGCAACCGTCCATAGAGTCGCCGGAGTCAAGAAATTCTTGTCTGTATTCTTTGATCTGGCTTGCGTATTCGCTTGTCGGTCGCGCCAAAATAAATTCTTTCATATTTAACCTCATAATTAACAATAAACTGTCTTAAAATCATCAGCGGTTCTTTCGTAATAGACCTCGCTGATGTTGCTGTCTGTAAAAACTGTTAGCATTTCTCCGAAACCGTCGATCAGCTTGTCCGATTTTTCAAGCTCCGAGAGTGGATACCAAAATATTTCACCCTCGTTTGATGATCTCAACTCACCCGAGAATTTGTCTGCAATATAAAGAAACACGATGTACCGTTTTCCATCTTTTGATTTGTGAAATTCCTTAATGCCGCAGAGCCTTGGATTCTCAACTGTAAGCCCTGTTTCCTCTTTCATCTCGCGGATAACGGAGGGCGTAACGTATTCGCCTGTTTCCACGTGACCGCCGGGGAAATTCCACCCGTGCCAGGAGGGATGATTGACCTTGTTCTGCACGAGCACGTTTCCATTCCCGTCGCAGATCATACACATGTTTGTAAGCTCAACTTCTTCCATTCTTGACATGACATTTTCCCCTTATAGTTTGATAACTGCATCAAGACAAAGAGTCAGCGCATATTCGTATGCGTTGCCACCCCAATTACGCTGGTCGTATTTGTCCGCGTCGGCAAGGCTGTCGGCGGTGTATAGGATCATTCCGAAGGTTGCGCTGCGGAAAGCGGAAACAGCGGCGAGGGCAGAGCATTCCATCTCGACAACGGAACACCCCTCACTCTTGCGATATGCGACCTTTTCTTTGGTTTCACGATAAAATCCGTCGGTAGACCAAGTGATGACCTCTTGATATTTCATTCCGTGTTCAAGCACTGTCTCCTTGATTGCGCGGCGAGCTTTCTCGCTTATCTCCATAAAGCGCGAGGGAGGCGCATAGTGGTAAGATGCGCCCTCATCACGGAGAGCCTTGCAGGGTACAAGAAACGTGCTTTCGGGAAACTTTTCCAGCGCACCGCAGGAGCCTGCGGATATGATCTCTTGCACGCCGTAGCCGATAAGCCAATCAAGTATCTGTGCCGATGCTGCCGAGCCGACGGGGGCTTGGCAAAGGGCGATTTCTTCACCCCTGTACTTCGTTACGTAGATAGGATAAATCTTAGTTGCGCTGAGAAATTCTGATACCTTTTGTGTTTCCGTCTTGCTCGCATATTCGTCTATATAGTCCCCGAGAAAAGCAAAAACGCACTTTTTCGGCAGTTTTAGCCCCAATTCGCCGTGCCCGGGATTGATTACCGCCGTTTTCTCGGTATCAAACTCCAATATTGGTATTTCGTTTTTTATAATGCTCATTTTTGTTTTTACTCCAAATCGATCCAATATCTTTGCTCGATTTTCCCGTCCACGTCCTGCTCGTTTTCCAATATGCCGCCGTTTTTTACAATTGATTTCGCGGAGCCGACGTTGTTCTTATCGCACACCATCAAAACCTTTTTGATACCCAACTTCTTGCATTCCTCTAAAGCAAGTCCGATCATTTTAGTGGCGTATCCTTTTCTTCTTTCGGACGGTCGGATACCGTCTCCGATATGACCGCCGTGAGCCAAGAGATGATCGTTAAGATAATGTCTGATATTTACGGCGCCAACTATTACGTTTCTCTCCTCGTCTATACAGAAAAACGTTGAATCTGGCACCAACCCGTTTTTGGCCTCTTTTGTTTCCAAGTTATCTAAATAATAATCAAAATCTTCATAACCGTTTTTGAAGATGGCATACGGAGAACGGTTGGCTTCATTTTTGCTGTTATAATCTGTCCACTCATCAAGCATATCTATAATCTGAGTTTTATATTTGCGGTTGCCCTTTATCAGCCTTACTGACATATTAGAATAGTCTCCTTTTTGATCACATGAAAAATTATTTGTTAGGAATTATATCACACTTTTGTTTGTAAGTCAAGCAATTCAAAATTTTCCAAACATGGCAAAATCCGATTGACATACTCGACCAAATATATTATAATAAGACTGTAAATAATAAAAATCGGCAAAAGCCAAAGGAGAAATCATGAAATATTATCATCTTAACGTGGCGGGACTTGAGCGCGACCTGCCCATATGCCCCGTGACAGACACACTTTATATTGCAGGTTTCGTTATCGTAGGTGATGCGGAGCTGTCCGCGGCCTGCGCCTCGGAGCTGCTCAAGAAGGCTCCCGAATACGATTACATACTGACTGCAGAGGCAAAGGGAATCCCGCTCGCCCACGAAATGGCGCGCCAGAATGGCGACAGACGCTACGTGACCGCCAGAAAGAAGAAAAAGGCTTACATGACCGGCGTTTTTGAGGTTACTGTAAACTCTATCACCACCGCAGGCGAGCAGAAGCTCTATCTTGACACGGCAGAGGCCGAAATGATGAAAGGGAAGAGGATCCTTATCGTTGACGACGTGATTTCTACGGGTGAATCCCTTCTTGCTCTTGAAAAACTTGCTCAGGCAACAGGCGGAGAGGTGGTCGGAAAGATGGCAATTCTTGCCGAAGGTGACGCCCGGAACCGTGATGACATTATTTATCTTGAGGGACTTCCGCTTTTCAATGCAAACGGCGAGATCATCGACTGATTTTATGGCAGTAAACTTTAATTTATCCAATTTATTTAAAAAAAGTCAGCCCTAATTATGCAATTCAACGAAAAATAAAAATATGCTGAAAAAATGAAAAATTCGGTTGAAAAAATCAGGTCGTTTATGATATAATATTGTCATAAAATAAAATATCTTTTCGGAGGGACTTATGAAGGAATCACTTTACGGAGAACTTAGTGTCATCGGTATGAAGGGCTGTGAGCAGTTTGCCGCTCAGGTCGACGCATATCTCAGAGAATGGAGAAATCACGGCAGAAGCGATGATGCTTCCTTCCTCGTTGATGTAAACTGCCCCAGATTCGGTTCGGGCGAGGCAAAGGGCGTTATAACAAAATCCCTGAGAGGCCACGACGTTTATATCATCTGCGATCCTTTTAACTATGGTGTTACTTACAAGATGTACGGTCAGACCGTACCCATGAGTCCCGACGATCATTTCTGCGATATCAAGCGTATTTTGGGTGCTATTGCAGGCAAGGCAAGACGCGTTTCTCTTATCATGCCCATGCTTTACGAGGGCAGACAGCACAAGAGATCGGGCAGAGAATCCCTTGACTGTGCAACCGCACTCCAGGACCTCGAGGCAATGGGCGTAACGAATATTCTTACTTTCGACGCTCACGACCCCAGAGTTCAGAACGCTATCCCCCTCTGCGGATTTGAGAATATCCACCCCACCTACCAGATGATCAAGGCTCTGGTAAAGCAGGTTCCCGACATTTCTCTTGACAAGGAAGACCTTCTTATTATCTCTCCCGACGAGGGCGCTATGGGCCGTTGTATGTACTATTCTTCGGTTCTCGGTCTTGATATCGGTATGTTTTATAAGCGCCGCAACTATTCTATCGTCGTTGACGGCAGAAACCCCATCGAGGCTCATGAGTACCTTGGTAACGACGTTGCAGGTAAGGACGTTATTATCATTGACGATATGATCGCATCGGGCGAGTCGATCATCGACGTTGCCATGAAGATCAAGGAGAAGGGTGCAAAGCGAATCTTCGTATTTGAGACCTTCGGACTCTTTACTGCAGGTCTTGAGAAGTTCGATAAAGCATATGAGGAAGGTCTGTTCAACAAGATCTTCACCACGAACCTGGTTTACCGTACCCCCGAGCTTCTTGCGAGACCCTGGTACGCAGAGGTTAATATGTGTAAGTACGTTTCTTACATCATCGACACTCTCAACCATGACGAGAGCATCAGCGGACTGCTTGCTCCTTATAACCGTATCAACGCGCTCCTTGAGCGTCATAAAAAGGAAAGAGCAACTCAGCTTTCTATGCAGTTTGATAACAAGTAATATAAAAAAACAGAGCCTCACGGCTCTGTTTTTTTATATTCTCCCGGGGTCATGCCCGTGGTACTTTTGAATTGACGGATAAAGCAAAAAACGCTTGAATAGCCTGTCAAAGCTGCAACCTCTTCTACAGAATAACTGCCGTTTGACAGATAGTTTTTGGCACTTTCTATCCGCGCGTTAATAATGTCGGCGGTGGGAGAGATTCCGAAAAGCTCCTTGTATACCGTGTGGAAGCGGGACGTGCTCATAGGTATCCGCGATGCAAGCTCGGGCACCGTCAGCTTCTGATCGAGAGAACCTAACATCTCCTGCCTGAGCAACCTGAATTTTTCCTCGGTCTCGCGGTTGGTGGAGGTCTGTTTGGCGTCGGGAGTGCTTGCATTTCGAGCGATTTTCAGCAGCATCTGGCGGAGCTTCAAATCGCAAATTTCGCCGTAAAACGGCATTTTTAATGCCTGCTCAAACTCAATGGTGCGGACGTCCTCGGTGATAAACGAAGGACTTCGCGGATAGTATATCCTCCCGAATTCAAGCCCCGCCTCTCTCATAAGAGAGGGAAGATCTCCGTTTATGTGAATCCAGTCGTGCAAGAATCCGTCACTTGGATTTCTCCAGAACTGCTCCTGACCGATGTCAAAAATCATGCAAGCGTTTTCTTTTGTCATAAAGCGTCGCTCGGGATCGTTGTGGTATATCTCCACAGGGGTCCAGATGTGCACGAAAACGTAGTAGGGACGACCGTGTGGACGGTTTATCTCAAATCCTTTCTTTTCTGGGAAAGCGTGTCTTGCTGTATCTATTTCCATTTTTGTACCTTCCTTCGCATTTTTAAAAATATTATACATTGCGCAGTAGAATATGTCAACTTTTATTTTTTACAATTTCCTCTTGATTTTTTCGTGTCCTCGTGGTACAATGTTAAAAAAAAGACAAAGTCTTTTAATTTAAGAAAACAGGAGTGAAGAAAAATGGCAAATCGTTTTGTAGCAAATGCAATTTCTTATCACGGCAAGGGCGCGATCAATGAGATCCCCGGTATCGTTGCCGCAAAGGGCTTCAAGAAGGCGTTCATCGCAACCGACCCCGACCTTGTAAAGTTTGGTGTTACCGCAAAGGTGACGGACATTCTTGAAAAAGAGGGAATGGAATACGTGATCTATTCCGACATCAAGCCCAACCCCACTATTGAGAACGTAAAGAACGGCGTTGAGGCATATAAGGCTTCCGGTGCCGATTACATGATCACCGTCGGCGGCGGATCTCCCATGGATACGGGCAAGGCTATCGGTATCATCATCAACAACCCCGAATTTGCAGACGTCCGCAGTCTTGAGGGCGTTGCTCCCACAAAGAACCCCACCGTATTCACTATTGCAGTTCCCACGACGGCAGGTACTGCGGCTGAGGCTACTATCAACTACGTTATTACCGACGTTGAGCGCAAGCGTAAGTTTGTTTGCGTAGACGTAAACGATATTCCCAACGTTGCAGTTGTTGATCCCGATATGATGGCTTCCATGCCCCGTGGGCTCACAGCCGCAACCGGTATGGACGCTCTCACACACGCTATCGAGGGCTACACAACAAAGGGCGCATGGGCGCTTCCCGATTGCCTTAACCTTGAGGCTATTCGTCTTATCGCAAAGAACCTCCGCTCCGCAGTTGCAAATGAGCAGGAGGGCAGAGAGGGAATGGCTCTCGGTCAGTTTGTTACCGGCATGGCATTCTCTAACGTGGGTCTGGGTATCGCGCACTCTATCGCGCACACTCTCGGTGCAACCTACGACACACCTCACGGCGTTGCCTGCGCTATGATGCTTCCTATCGTAATGGAGTTTAACGCAGAGTATACGGGCGAGAAGCTCAAGGCAGTAGCCGAGGCTATGGGCGTTGATACTACGGGCATGGATCAGGCGGCTTACAGAAAGGCGGCGATCGACGCTGTTCGCGCACTGAGCGCTGACGTTGGAATCCCTGCAAAGCTGGACGCATTGAGAGAAGAGGATCTGCAGTTCCTTGCAGAATCCGCGTATGCTGACGCTTGCGCTCCCGGTAACCCCCGTGAGGCATCCGTTGAGGATATGAAGGCTCTTATCCGCAAGCTCATGTGATTAAAAAAGATATCCCCGCAACCTCAGGGTTGCGGGGAATTTTTTTAATGCTTGCGATGTTTGATAAAACCTGTGAGCTTTGCAAATTCCATGACGAACAGGGGAACGAAGATCAGTCCGACGCCGATCAGGTACTGCTGCCATGTGAGGTAGCGAAGATTGAATATACCCTGAACACCGGGAACGAACAAAACGAACGCCATAAGTGCTGTGGAAGCAAGCGCAGCAAGATTGAGGGTCTTGTTTGTGAAAGGACCGATCTTGAAGATGGAATGCTCGCTTCTCATGTTGTATGCCTGAACGATCTGACAGAGTGCAAGTACCATGAACGCCAGGGTCTGGCCTCCGACAAGATTCGATTTGTGAGCCTCGTCGAGCATAACTCCGTTAAACAGCTCGGGCAGACTAAGTCCCGTACCTACCCAGAATGCAACGAGAGTCAGGAACGCAAACATTACACCCTGAACGGCAACGCGGATACCCAGACCGCCGGCAAAAATTCCTTCGGACTTGGGCTTGGGCTTTCTGTCCATAACGTCCTTTTCAACCGCCTCCATACCGAGCGCGATAGCAGGGAGAGAGTCGGTCACGAGATTGATCCAGAGAAGCTGCATGGAGAGCAGGGGAGAGGTGTGCCACATAATCATGGCGAAGAAAACTGTGAAAACCTCACCGATGTTGGTGCTGAGCAGGAATCCGACCACCTTTTTGATGTTGGCATAGATTCCGCGTCCCTCCTCAACTGCGTCAACGATAGTGGCAAAGTTGTCGTCGGTGAGGGTCATGTCGGAGGCACCCTTTGCAACGTCGGTACCTGTGATACCCATTGCACAGCCGATGTCGGCGGCCTTCAATGCGGGCGCGTCGTTTACGCCGTCACCGGTCATGGAAACTACCTGGTTCTTTCTCTGCCAAGCTTTTACGATTCGGATCTTGTTTTCGGGTGAAACTCGCGCGTAGACAGAAATGCTTTCAACGGAAGCGTCAAGCTCCTCGTCGGTCATAGCGTCAAGCTCCGCACCTGTGATGGCACGGTCGCCATCAAGAAGGATACCAAGTTCGCGGGCGATGGCAGAAGCGGTAACCACGTGGTCGCCTGTGATCATTACGGGCTTGATTCCGGCGCGGCGGCAGATGGCAACAGCATCCTTTGCCTCGGGTCTGGGCGGGTCGATCATACCCACAAGACCAAGGAATGTCAGACCGTTTTCAAGCTCATCGGAGGTAGGAGTTTCGGGGATCGCGTCGATCTCCTTGTAAGCCACGGCAAGCACGCGCAAGGCGTTCTCGCTCATGGAATCGGTAAATTTGCGTCCTGCATCGATATCGCCTGCGATACAACGGGTAGCCATCATGTCAAAGGCACCCTTTACGATAACGATATTTTTGCCGTCGATACGGTTGACGGTAGACATGAGCTTTCTGTCAGAATCGAAGGGGATCTCCGCCATGCGGGGATATTTTTCGTTGAGATCTTCCTTTGTCATGCCGTTTTTGTAGGCGGCAAGGACGATAGCAGTCTCTGTGGGGTCACCGATGTGCTGCTCGCCGTCCTCTTTTACGATCACCGAGCCGTCACAGCAGAGAGTTCCGTACATAAGGAGCTTTTTGATCTTCTCCGAGTTGTCTTTGCCGATGCTTTCGGTGTCGCTTTCACCGTCCGCATACGCTTTTACAAGGGTCATGCGGTTCTGGGTAAGAGTACCGGTCTTATCCGAGCAGATGACCGAAGCGCCGCCGAGAGTTTCAACTGCGGGGAGCTTGCGGATAAGAGCGTTCTTTTTAACCATGCGCTGAACGCCGATAGAAAGAACAATGGTAACGATAGCGGGCAGACCCTCGGGAATTGCTGAAACTGCAAGAGAGACCGAGGTCATAAAGATGTGGAGAACGGGGATCTTGTTAAGCAGACCAACAACGAAGATAACGGCGCAGGCTGCCAAAGCCATGATTCCCAAAATCTTTCCGAGCTGAGCGAGCTTTTGCTGGAGAGGGGTCTGTCCCTCTTCTTCGCTGTCAAGAAGATTTGCGATCTTTCCCATTTCGGTGTCCATTCCAATGGCTGTAACGACGGCTACACCCGTACCGTAGGTTACGGAGCAGCCCGAATATACCATGTTGTGCCTGTCACCGAGAGGCGCATTTTCTTCAACCTCTGCCAAAGCGTCCTTCTCGGAAGGAACTGACTCACCTGTTAGTGCAGATTCTTCGGATTTCAGACCTGCGGAGCGGATAAGTCTCGCATCGGCGGGGATAAAATCACCTGCTTCAAGCTTGATTATGTCGCCGGGAACGAGCAGGGACGCATCTATTATGGTCTCACGTCCGTCTCTGATGACCCTTGCATGAGGTGCGGACATATTTTTCAGCGCGTCAAGCGCCTTTTCTGCCTTGCCCTCTTGATACACGCCCATTACGGCGTTGAGAATAACGATCAGCAAAATGAGAGCAGGCTCAAAAAGCTCACCCCAGTTTTTCTCAACGCAGATAACGGCAAAGGAAATGATTGCCGCCGCGATGAGAATAAGGATCATAACGTCCTTGAACTGATCGATAAAGCGCGCAAACAGCGTCTTCTTTTTCTTTTCCTTTAGTTTGTTTGGACCGTATTGCGCCTGCTTTTCCTGAACAGCTGCTGCGGTCAAACCCTTTTGCTCGTCCGATCCGAGCACGGATAAAACTTCTTGTGGTTTTTGATTGTAAGGTGTCAATTTTTTCCTCCTAGAAAGAAATGGTGTTCCCAATATATACTAAAATTGTTAACTCAAAATAAACATTGATAAAATAAATTAAATTATTGATGTTTTGACCTTGACAGTGTGATTGAAATATATTAAAATGATATGAAAGAATATGCGCCAAAAGCGGGAAAATTCGGTTTGGCGCCGACTATATACGAAGGCAGGTACCCCATGAATCCCAAACTGAAAGAGAAGGTCTCGGAATCCCTTTCCGCGGTACTCCCCATAACGGCCATAGTGCTTATCGTGAGCCTGTTTGTCGATTTTGAGATAAGCATGGTAATGATGTTTTTGGTAGGTGCGCTCATGCTTATTTTCGGCATGGGCTTTTTCCAGTTGGGCGCGGAGATGTCCATGACCCCCTTGGGAGAGGGTATCGGAGCACAGCTTTCAAAGTCAAAGAGCGCGTGGGTAATGTCCTTTGTTGCATTCGTCATGGGTGTTATCATCACAATTTCCGAGCCGGACCTTCAGGTGCTTGCAGAGCAGGTGTCGGCTATTCCAAATATGGTGCTTATCCTGACGGTGGCTGTGGGCGTAGGTGTTTTTCTTGCCATGGCTGTTCTCAGAATACTCTTCAAGATAAATCTTTCGACCCTTTTGATGGTTTTATACTCTCTGCTGATAGTTTTTTCCTTCTTTATCCCCAAGGAATTTATTGCAATCGCCTTTGACTCGGGAGGAGTTACAACAGGTCCTATGACCGTTCCTTTTATCATGGCTTTGGGCGTAGGTCTTGCCTCTGCCCGCAGCGATAAGGATTCGTCGGACGACAGCTTCGGTCTTGTTGCCATGTCAAGCGTCGGGCCTATTCTTACGGTGCTGATTTTGGGACTTCTGTATAACCCCGATGAGGTACACGAGACCATCACGGAAAGCTTCAAACTTGAAAGCACGACGGAGATCGCAAAGACCTTTGCACATAATCTTCCCAAATATGCGGAAGAGGTATTCGTTTCTCTTGCACCTATCCTGGCGGTATTCCTTATATTCCAGGTGTTCTGGAGAAGATTTTCGAGACGAGACGTGAACCGTATTGCCGTAGGTCTCGTTTACACCTATGTGGGACTTGTTCTTTTCCTGTGCGGCGTAAACGTTGGATTTGCACCGCTTGGAAACCTTTTCGGCGGGGAAATGGCAAGTCTTTATAAGTGGGGACTTGTTCCCATCGGCGCGCTTATCGGTTACTTTATAGTAAAGGCTGAGCCTGCGATCCAGGTGCTCAATCACCAGGTTGATTCGGTCACCAACGGTGCCATTTCGGCACACGCAATGAACCGCTGTATGTCGATCGGTGTTTCTGTCAGTGTGGCTTTGGCAATGCTCAGAATATTGCTTCATATTCCGATCCTTTACATACTTATCCCCGGCTATATCGTAGCCCTCGTTCTGTCCAGATTTGTTCCCAAGATCTTTGTGGGTATCGCCTTTGACTCGGGTGGAGTTGCCAGCGGTCCCATGACAAGCACCTTCCTGCTTCCTCTGAGCGCAGGTGCGTGTAAGGCTCTCGGCGGAAATATTATGACCGAGGCATTCGGCGTTGTTTCTCTTGTTGCGCTGACCCCCCTTATTGCCATTCAGATAATGGGAGTTGTATATCAGCTCAAGACACGCAGACTTGAAAGAGCGGCGGTGGCAGAGACGATCCCCGCGGACAGCGACGATATTGTAATGTTTGAGGAGGCGTAAAATGGATACAAAGAAAGCAGCCTACCGAATTTTGATGCTGATAACCACCCCAAAGCAGGTGGAGAAGACCATGGAGGTCTTCGGAAGTGAAAAAATAACCCTTAAATATCAGATGAGCGCCGAAGGAACGGCCACAAGCGAAATAATGGATACGCTGGGTCTGGGAAGCACCGAGAAAACGGTGGTTTTCAGTATAATGCCCCGCAACGTTGCCTCAGATGTGCTCAAACGGCTTCAGGGAATATTGAAATTCGGAAAAGTAAACAGCGGAATCGCGTTCACCATCCCTCTTGAGGGGGCAACCAAGCTCGTTTCCCGTATTCTTGAAAAAATGGAACAGGAACACGAGAACGGAAAGGAAGAATTCACAATGTCAGACGTAAAATATTCAGTTATCGCCGCTATAGTTGACCGCGGATACAGCACCGAGGTCATGACAGCCGCCAGAGAGGCAGGTGCCTCGGGCGGAAGCGTTATCCACAGCAGACATATATCCGACGGAAACGTTAGCAGCCTTTTCGGCTTCAGCGCAAACGAGGATAAGGAGATTGTCCTGATAGTTGCGACAGCTGAGAGCAGAGCCGCAATTATGGCGAAGATCAGCGAGCATTGCGGAATACACAGCGAGGCAAAGGGTGCGGTCATATCGCTTCCCATCGAGTCGGTTGTGGGACTTTCCACAAAGGAATAAAAAACAGGGCGTCGGTTCACCGACGCCCTATTTTGTTTAAATCCCTTGACAAAAGGGCGGAACGTGGTGTATAATAAACAAAATATGGACAAAAGGAGGAATGATCGAGTATCATGAGCGAAGGCGACAGTAGTGATGATCCTGATCGAGATAATTCGATCTTATATTGTCAGATGGAGTAGGCGAGCAATAGTCTGCGCCCTTGCACGGGCAATATAAAAATCAAATTATTTCATTTAAAGAAAGGATTACATCATCATGGATTCTCATATAGGATTCCTATTATTATTACAAGTTGTTCTGATCGCACTTAACGCAATTTTCGCCTGTGCGGAGATCGCGGTGCTTTCCATGAATGAAACAAAGCTTGAACAGCTGGCAGAGAAGGGAAGCAAAAGAGCTAAAAGGATCTACCGTCTTACCCGTGATTCTGCGAAGTTTTTGGCAACGATACAGGTTGCTATCACCCTGTCGGGATTCCTCGGCTCGGCGTTTGCGGCAGATAATTTTTCCGAGCCTTTGGTGGAATGGCTTATCAGCCTTGGTGTGCCCGTTTCCTATAAAGGGACGCTTGATGCACTCTCGGTAATAGTTATCACACTTGTTCTTTCATATTTTACCCTTGTTTTCGGTGAGCTTGTTCCCAAGAGACTTGCAATGAAAAAATCCGAAAGCGTAGCCATGGCGATCTCGGGTATTGTAAGCTTTATTTCGATAGCTTTTAAGCCCGTGGTATGGTTTCTGTCCGTCTCCACGAACCTTGTTCTCAGAATATGCGGTATTGACCCGAAAGAGGACGAGGCAGACGTAAGTGAGGACAGTATCCGAATGATGGTCGACGCAGGCAGCGAAAAGGGAACTATCGACCACCAGGAAAAGGAATTTATCCAGAACGTGTTCGAGTTCAACGATATTACGGCGGGGGACGTTGCGATCCACAGAACCGACGTATCGGTGCTCAATCTTGAAGATGATGACAGCGCATGGGCGGAGGAAATACATAAGACCCGACACACAAAGTACCCCGTGGCAGACGGCTCAACCGATAATATCGTGGGTATTCTCAACGCAAAGGACTATTTCCGCCTGGATGACAGATCGAGAGAAAACGTCATGCGCGAGGCAGTTACAGAGCCTTATTTTGTGCCCGAGAACCTCAAGGCAGACGTGCTCTTCAAGAATATGAAGGCAACCCGTAATTCCATGGCGGTAGTGCTTGACGAGTACGGCGGAATGGAAGGTATCGTAACACTCTTTGACCTGGTCGAGCAGCTGGTTGGCGAGCTTGAAGCAGAGCCTGAGGAGAATAGGGCAGACGAGCCTTCTATAGAAAAGCTCGGAGAGGATGAATGGATACTTCGCGGCAACGTTCAGCTTGTTGATTTCACAGAGGAAACGGGCGTTGAACTTAATACCGAGGATACGGATACCATAACGGGTCTCGCGTTCGGTGCCATGGGATATATTCCCGAGGACGGAAACGAAGAGATCACAGTCGAGCTCGACAATATTATCATCAAGATCACAAGCGTTGTTTCGCACCTGGTAGAGGAGGCGACAGTCACGCTGAAGAAAAACGAAGAAGAAAACGAAGCTCAGGACGAATAAGATCAGTCCACCCGATTCCGTGTCGGGTGGACTTTTTGATGAAAACGACAAATTGCTACACGAATTTTGGCGACGGTGCGCTAAAATGTATTTGAATTAACAAAGAAAGGAAATGATAGATGAACTATTCCGAGATCACCCCTTACATTGAAAAATTAGCAGAGAGATCCTGCGAAAACAATCACATAACAGCCGACCTGTACCCACAGTATAACGTAAAAAAAGGACTGCGCGACGTTGACGGTACGGGCGTTGTGGCAGGCTTGACCGAGGTCTCCTGCATAAATTCCATGAGACGCGAGGAGGACGGAAGCCTGACCCCGATCAGGGGCGAACTTTATTACAGAGGAATAAACGTTCGGGACCTCGTTTCGGGATTTACAAGTGAGGGACGCTCGGGGTTTGAGGAGGCTGTATATCTTCTTCTTTTCTCAAAGCTGCCTACAAAAAAAGAGCTTGAGGAATTTTGCGCGCAGCTTGGTGCGTACCGATCCCTGCCGCCGTCTTTTACCCGCGACATGATACTGAAAGCCCCCGGAAAGGATATGATGAATATTCTTTCCCGCTGTGTTCTTGCGCTTTACGCCTACGATGAAAATCCCGACGATATTTCGGTGCCGAACGTTCTGCGCCAGTGCCTTCAGCTTATTGCCGAATTTCCGCTTGTGGCTGTCTACGCATACCAGTCCTTCCAGCATTATCATAACAATAACAGCCTGTTTATTCACTATCCCAAGCCCGAATATAACACGGCGGAAAATCTGCTCTATATCCTCCGCGAGGACGGACAGTTCACCCCTCTTGAGGCTCAGCTTCTTGACCTTGCTTTGGTGCTCCACGCCGAACACGGAGGAGGAAATAACTCCACTTTTACCACTCACGTTGTGACATCGTCCGGAACGGATACTTATGCGGCCGTCTCGGCAGCGCTGGGCTCTTTGAAAGGACCTCGCCACGGCGGTGCGAATATCAAGGTGGTGCAGATGTTCGACGACATGAAGGCAAATATTGACACGACAGATGAAAAGGCTATTGAGGACTACCTTGAGCGTTTGCTTGACAAAGAAGCTTTTGATAAAAAAGGACTTATTTACGGTATGGGACACGCGGTCTATTCGCTGTCCGACCCACGTGCCGACATTTTACGTACCTATGCTAAAAAGCTTTCCGTGGAGAAGGGGCTTGACGAGGATTACCGCCTGTACGAGACCGTTGAAAGACTTGCTCCTCAGGTAATTGCGAGAAAGCGCAAGATGTACAAAGGCGTCAGCGCAAACGTGGATTTCTATTCGGGCATGGTCTATAAGATGCTCAATCTTCCTTATGAGCTTTTTACTCCAATTTTCGCGGTTGCGAGAATTGCGGGCTGGAGCGCGCATAGAATTGAAGAGATCCAGAACGCGGGTAAAATAATCCGCCCTGCGTATATTAACGTGAAAGAAATCGTTGAATATATCCCTCTCGATGAGAGATAAAAAACACCGCGCGTTTTATTGACGCGCGGTATTTTTTATCTTGCTTTTTGGACTTTTTCGTGATAAAATAAGATGAATGAATTGAAAGCGAGAATATTATGACAGAAAAGCTTTATGATGCAGACAGTCACCTGTACGAATTTACCGCAAAGGTCCTTTCCTGCGAAAGAATCGAAAACGGCTACGCCGTCATTCTTGATAGGACCGCATTTTTCCCCGAAGGTGGCGGACAGCTCTCGGATACGGGCAAGATCGGCGGTGCCGACGTGTGCGACGTTCAGATAAATGACGATATAATTCACTATACAAGCGCGCCGCTTGAGGTGGGCAGGGAATACCCCTGCGCCCTTGATCGGGAAAAGCGGTTCCGCCGTATGCAGAACCATTCGGGCGAGCATATACTGTCGGGAATCGTACATAAAATGTTTGGCTATGACAATGTGGGATTTCATATGGGAAGCGAGGATATTACCGTAGATTACAACGGTGTTCTGACCCCCGAGCAGATATTGGAGGTAGAGCGTCTTTGCAACGTGGCGGTGACCGAAAACGTCAAGATAACTGCCGTGTATCCCGACCCCGAGGAGCTTTCAAACATAGAATACCGCTCAAAGCTTGAACTGACCGAAAACGTGCGTATCGTTACCATTGAGGGCTACGACATCTGCGCTTGCTGTGCTCCCCACGTTTCGCGCACGGGCGAGATCGGAATTATAAAGCTTCTCGACAGCGAAAAAAACAAGGGCGGCGTCAGGATCCACATGCTTTGCGGATTCGATGCCCTTGACGATTATAACGCCCGTTATCATATGATAGCGGAAACGGCAAGATCCCTTTCCATCAAACAAAACGACCTTGGAAGCGCCGTTGCACGCATGGAAAAAGAGATCTCCGACCTCAAGTTCAAGATGTACGGACTGCGCCGCGAGCTTATTGACCGCAAGACGGCGGAACTTCCCGAGAGTGACGGAAATATCTGCTTTTTCGAGGAAGACCTGAACCGAAACGACATGAGAGAGATCATGAACAGAGGTATGGAAAAATGCGGAGGCCTGTGCGCCGTTTTCTGCGGCTCGGACATCGCGGGATATACCTTCGTTGCGGGAAGTAAGACTGTTAACATGACGGAAATTGCCGCTACGCTCCGAGAAAAATTCGGTGCAAAGGGCGGCGGTTCACCCGAGATGATACAGGGAAGTGTGAACGCGACGCAGAAGGAATTGGAGGATTTTTTTGAGTTCTGACTGCCGATCGCTCAAAAAAACAAAAAATAATTGTAAATTTTTTTGATATTTTGTTAATATGTGTAGACATATAGGTAAATATATGTTATAATATCTGTCGTATGTGCAGATACAGTTAGTTGTATCTTTGTCTTCATGCTTGTTAAAAATATAACAATAAAAACGGAGGTTTCAAACAATGAAAAAGAAATTGACAACGGTTACCTTCAAGGGTACAAAGGAGCAGGAAGATCAGCTCCGCGCCGTTATTGCCAAGCATAACGGTGAGGCAGGAAATCTGATGCCTATCCTTCAGGAGGCTCAGGGGATCTACGGTTACCTTCCTATCGAGGTACAGAAGATCATCGCAGACGAGACGGGAATCCCCATGGAAGAGATCTATGGAACGGTTTCCTTCTACTCTCAGTTCAAGCTCAACCCCGACGGTGAGATCGCAGTTGCAGTCTGCCTCGGTACGGCTTGCTACGTAAAGGGCTCCGGCGATATCATCGAAGAGTTTTCAAAGCAGCTCAATCTTCCCGTTGGAAGCACGAGCGCTGACGGAAAGTATTCCCTTGAGGCTACAAGATGTATAGGTGCTTGCGGTCTTGCACCCGTACTTACCGTTAACGGTGACGTTTACGGCCGTCTTACAACAAAGGACGTTGCGGGAATCCTTGCAAAGTACTGCTGATCCAACTTTAACTTGAAAGGTACTTAAAACTCATGAAGATTTCAAAGGTAGCCGAAATACTTGATGCTCAGATAGTTGCTTGCCGCGACTTTTCGGAGCACGAGGTCTGTTCCGCTTGCGGTTCGGATATGATGAGCGACGTTCTGGCTTTCGTAAAGGATCAGGCGGTCCTTCTTACGGGGCTTGTGAACTCTCAGGTCATCAGAACCGCTGAGATGATGGATATGCGTTGTGTCGTGTTCGTGCGCTCAAAGCAGCCCACGCCCGATATGCTTGCTTTGGCCGAGGAATGCGGAATTGTCGTTATGACATCAAAGAAGCGTATGTACGAGGCTTGCGGCCTGCTTTATTCAAGCGGACTCAATAACCTGTCCGTCAGGGAAGACTGACTATGAGTGAACTGTTGAAATTGACCTTTGACGTGGACGGAGATAACTTTACGTCGGCAGGGGAAGCCTCTGTGCAGACTAAAAAGAACCTCCGTATGCTCGGTGTCCACCCCGACGTTGTCCGTCGAGTGGCCATTGCCATGTACGAAGGAGAAATAAATATGGTGATCCACGCGGGCGGCGGTGTAGCCACCGTGACGGTTTATCCCGAAAAAATTGAGATCGTTCTTGAGGATAAAGGTCCGGGTATTCCCGATGTTGAACTTGCAATGAAGGAAGGCTTTTCAACGGCCCCCGAGAATATTCGTTCTCTCGGCTTTGGCGCAGGTATGGGATTGCCCAATATGAAAAAGAACACCGACACCATGGTAATCGACTCTGTTTTCGGAGAGGGAACCAAGATCACAATGACTGTCAACCTTTAAAAGGCGGTGGTAGAATGGGAAGTTACAAACATTCCGTTTCGCTTAACCCCGATAAATGCCTTGGATGCACCCATTGCTTAAAGCACTGCTCCACCGAGGCTATCAGAATCAGGAATAAGCGAGCGGTTATAGACCCCGCAAGATGTATTGATTGCGGCGAGTGTATAAGAGTATGCCCTCATCACGCAAAAAAAGCTGTTTCGGATAAGCTTTCGGATATTCCGAAGGATAAGTTCAAAATCGCTTTGCCTGCACCGTCCCTTTACGGACAATTTTCAAATCTTGAGGATATAGATTACGTTCTCAAGGGTCTTCTTGATTACGGCTTCGACGATGTTTACGAGGTGGCACGAGCGGCCGAGATAGTTTCCGACTATACGAGAAGGGAAATGAAAAAGGTGGAAAAGCCTGTTATTTCCTCTGCTTGTCCTGTCATTGCAAGACTTCTCTCCCTTCGTTACCCCCTGCTTGCCGATAAACTGCTGACCTTACTGCCTCCCATGGAGCTGGCGGCAAAGGAAGCAAAGGCACAGGCACGAAAAAAACATCCCGAACTTAAAGAAGACGACATCGTTACCGTTTTCATTTCCCCCTGTCCCGCGAAAGTAAGCTACGTAAAGAACAAGACCGGAGAAAATAAGTCCTACGTTGACTACGTTGTCTCCATGTCCGACGTTTATTTTGAACTGCTTAACGTCATGAAGCCCGAGATCGGGGAAGCTCCCGTCTCCAAAACCGGTATGATCGGTCTTGGCTGGGCAAGCACGGGCGGTGAGGCTACGGCTATTTTCAATGAGAAGTATCTGGCGGCCGACGGAATTGATAACGTTGTAAGAGTACTTGAGGAAATCGATAACGGCTCGTTCCCCGAGCTTGAATTCGTTGAGCTTAACGCTTGCCCCGGCGGTTGCGTCGGCGGTGTAATGACTGTGGTTAATCCCTATATCGCAAAGGCGAGGATCAGTAACCTGAAGCGCTATCTTCCCGTTTCGGGAAATCACGCGCCCGACGGCGATGACGTGCCCGACGACGTAAAGGAGAAGCTGGAGTTTGAATACATACCCGTAACCTTGGGAAGCGGCTTTGGTGATGCGATAAAGATCATGCAGGAAAGGGAAAGACTGAAAAAAATGCTGCCGGGCATCGACTGCGGCTCTTGCGGTTCGCCCACTTGCGCGGCATTTGCTCAGGATGTGGCAAACGGTGTGTCTGATATTTCCGAATGTATAGTATTTATGCGTGAGGAGCTTGAAAAATTACACAAAACAGATGACGGAGAATAAATTATGAAGGCTTGTGAGCTTGTCGAAAGGCTGAAGCTTGAAACCCTTGCATTTCCGTGTCCCGAAAGAGAGATCGAAGGAGCTTATGCCGGTGATCTGCTCAGTTGGGTAATGGGAAGAGCGGAATCGGGCTGCGTTTGGGCGACTATCATGACAAACATAAACGTAGTGGCGGTGGCATCACTGGCCGACGTTGCTGCCTGCGTCATTTGCGAAAACTGTGAGATCACAGATGAAATCATCGACACGGCAAAGAGCAAAGGCGTCAATCTTCTCAGAACGACCCTTCCGCTTTATGAATTCTGTGTTGAGCTTTCAAAAATAATATGAACAAGTATTTTTACGACCTTCATATTCATTCCTGCCTCTCACCCTGTGCCGATAACGATATGACCCCCGAGAATATTGCCGGAATGGCATCACTTAACGGACTAAATATCGTGGCACTGACCGATCACAATACCACGAAAAATTGCCGAGCTTTTTTTGAAGCGGCAAGGAGATACGGTATCGTGCCGATAGCGGGTATTGAGATGACGACGGCAGAGGACGTGCACGTAGTGGCGCTGTTCCCGGATCTTGAGAGCGCGGAGAAATTTGAAGAGGAGTACATAAAATACAGGATCCTGTATAAAAACCGAAAGGATATTTTCGGAGATCAACTGATCTACGGAGAGGGCGACGAGCTTTTGGGCGAGGAAGAAAACCTCTTGCTCAACGCTTCAACGCTTTCTATCGAAGAATCTGTAAAGCTGGTCAAGAGCTTCGGTGCTGTTGCATTTCCCGCTCATATCGACAGGGAAGAGAACGGCATAATCTCAGCACTCGGTGCCTTGCCCGATGAACCACATTTTGATTGTATTGAAATGCGTGATCGGGAAAAGATCGCCGAATATACCGAAAAGTACGGCCTTGAGGGAAAGAAAATACTTGTTGATTCGGACGCTCATTATCTCTGGGATATAAGCGAGGCCGAAAATTACGTTATGCTGGAGGACGAGCCATATAGCTCTGCTTTCGTTCGGGAGCAACTGCTCAGGCTTATTTGCCCAAAATGAAAGAGCTTTCTTTGAATATTCTTGATATTGCGCAAAACTCCGTAAAGGCGAGAGCGACCTGCGTCAAGATAGAAATTACCGAGGACGCAGATACCCTTGCGTTTGCCATAACGGATAACGGCTGCGGTATGGAAAAGGATTTTTTGGCGAACGTCACTAACCCTTTTACCACGACCCGAAAGACCCGCCGTGTGGGGCTTGGACTCCCGTTCCTTAAAATGGAGGCTGAGATGACAGGCGGAAGCTTTGAGATAACGTCAAAGAGTGAAAAGGAATACGAGGACCACGGAACCCGCGTCTTCGCTTCCTTTAATAAAAACAGTATTGATTTTATTCCTCTTGGGGATATAGTCGATACTATATGTACTCTGATCCACGGATCCGAGGACATTGATTTCGAGTTTTCCCATAAAACGGAAGAAAAAGAGATCACCCTTTCCACCGCGGAAATGAGGGAGATGCTGGGAGAAGATATTCCTCTGTCATCACCCGAGGTTCTGGCGTGGGTCAGGGACTACCTTACTGAATTATATTAAATTATAATAAATAATTCTAAAATCGAAAGGAACAAAAAGTTATGAAAACATTGGCAGAGCTTTCCGCGATCAGAGATCGTATGAAGAACAAGATTGCTGTTCGTGAAGGTAGCAATGAAACCAGAATCGTTGTCGGCATGGCAACGTGCGGAATCGCAGCCGGCGCTCGTCCCGTTCTCAACGCTTTCGTTGAAGAGCTTGAAAAATCCGGACTTGCAGGCGAGGTTTCCGTGTCTCAGACAGGCTGTATCGGTATGTGCCGCTTTGAGCCTATCGTTGAGGTAATGCGCGCGGGAGAAGAAAAGACTACATACGTAAAGATGACTCCCGAAAAGGCTCGCGAGGTGTTCGAAAAGCACATCAAGGGCGGTAAGATCGTTACCGAATACACCAAGGCTGAAGGACTGAACTAAGGAGGACAAACAAATGATTCGTTCACATGTACTTATTTGCGGCGGTACAGGCTGTACATCTTCCGGAAGTACCAAGATCATCGATGTAATGGAAAAGCAGCTTGCTGCAAACGGCCTCACCGATGAAATTAAGGTTGTACAGACAGGTTGCTTCGGACTTTGTGCAAACGGTCCTATCGTTATCGTTTACCCCGAAGGAACATTCTATTCTCACGTTAAGCCCGAGGACGTTGAAGAGATCGTTCAGGAGCACTTTATCAAGGGTCGTGTTGTTGAGCGCCTTCTCCACGTTGAGGAAAGCGGCGATGCAAAGGATTTCCTTGCTCTTTCCGAGACAACGTTCTATAAGAAGCAGCACCGTGTTGCACTCCGTAACTGCGGTGTAATCAACCCCGAAAATATCGAAGAATATATCGGTACAGATGGCTACCAGGCTCTTGGTAAGGTTCTGACAGAGATGACTCCTCAGGAGGTTATTGACGTGATCAAGGCTTCCGGACTTCGCGGACGCGGAGGCGGAGGATTCCCCACAGGTCTCAAGTGGCAGTTTGCTGCAGACCAGCCCGCAGGCCAGAAGTACGTTGGTTGTAACGCAGACGAGGGTGACCCCGGTGCGTTCATGGACCGTTCCGTTCTTGAGGGTGACCCCCACGCGGTACTTGAGGCTATGGCAATTGCCGGTTATGCTATCGGCGCTGACACAGGTTACATCTACGTTCGTGCAGAGTATCCTATCGCTATTCACCGTCTTGAGATCGCTATCAAGCAGGCAAGAGAATACGGCCTTCTTGGTGAGAACATTTTCGACACAGGCTTTAACTTTGATATTCAGCTCCGCTTCGGCGCAGGTGCGTTCGTTTTCGGTGAGGAAACAGCTCTTATTACAAGTATCGAAGGACACCGCGGCGAGCCTCGCCACCGTCCACCTTTCCCTGCAGTAA
>JAFQKA010000022.1 GCA_017397175.1 Clostridia bacterium
ATCATGCGTCACTTCTTGAAAAATTCGACTTTGAGGATATCGTTATTTCCATCAAAGCGTCCACCGTTCCGGATATGATAAAAGCAAACCGGATAGTAAGCGAGCTTTGCCCGTACCCCCTTCACATCGGTGTGACCGAGGCGGGAAATTCGGAAAGAGGACTTGTCAAGAGTGCCGTCGGCATAGGCTCGCTTCTTTGCGACGGCATCGGAGACACTCTGCGTGTATCTCTTACGGCTGATCCCGTTGAAGAAATCGGAGCCGCAAAGAAGATCCTTGCGGCTGTTGGAATTGAGGGTCAGTGCGGTCTGAACGTGGTCAGCTGTCCCACCTGCGGAAGAACGAAGATCGATCTCATCGAACTTTCACGCAGATTTGAGGAAGCGGTCAAGGCAGAAGGACTTTCGGACGTTCCGCTCAAAGTCGCTCTCATGGGCTGTGTTGTAAACGGTCCCGGTGAGGCGCGGGAGGCTGACATTGGTGTTGCGGGCGGAATCGGTGAGGCGGTACTTATTTCAAAAGGCGAGATAATCGGGAAGATCCCCGAGGGCGATATCGTTTCGACCCTTATTGAAGAAATAAAAAAGAGAAAATAAAGCGGAAAAATATTTGTTATACCGTAAAAATAACAGGAGGAGAAAATGGCAGGAAAGACCCTGATTGAAATACTCAAAAGATACGAGCCGGACGAGCGTACCTCCCGCCTGCTTCTCTTGGCAGAGGATACGGTTGTCAGAGCGGACAAGGATTCAAAGCTCCTTGAGATCAAGGCGAGATTTCCCAAAATAATAGACAAAAGAACTCTTTACCGCATTGAGGACGAGATACGCGAGGCGTATCAGCTCAACTCTGTTCGTCTGTTGCCTACATATGACAGCGGTTTGTTTTCTCAAAGCTATCTTTCGGAGGTTCTTATTGAAACCGAACGCATAGGAACCGTTGCGCGAGGTTTTTTTGACGATTACGAAGCTACACTTGACGGAAAAGAGATCAGAATAAGCATTCCCATGCTCCAAAACGGCGTGGATTTTATGTACGACGCAAAAACCCCTGCGGTTATTGAAGGAATCATCCGCTCGGAATTCGGTACAAGCTATCACGTGACAATAGAGCGAGGAAATACGGCAAATTATTTTGATCCCGTTGAAAAACGATTGAACGAGATTGATCAACGTATAAAAAGTGTTGCCTGCGGCGGATCGGAATCCGCAGCTGTTGTAGAGAACGTAGATGGAGAATCTGTTGTATTCACAAAGGTCGATACTCTCTATAAAAATATTGACGCTATTCCGAGAATCAACGAAAATATTGTTAAAATCGGAAATCTGACCTTTGATATTTCCGAGCCTGAAGCAGCATTTGGCGACGCTTTTGACATAAAGCCCGTGGGAATCGGTCAGATCAAGATGCCCATGGATTACGCGGTGGTCGTGGGCAACGTCTTTAACTTTTCCAGCGAAACTACCCGAAACAGCCAGGATCACTACAACATAATTTTCGGAATATTTGACGGATATACCTCAATTGATATAATCTATCTCAACGCGCCCGAGGAGCTGAACAAAAAGATCGAAAAGCTCTTTAAAAAAGGTGGCACTTATGCTGTGTGCGGTCGGGTAAAGCCGGGTCAGGGTATGCCTTTTATGGGCTACAAATCAAAGGAAAATCCCGTTTCCGATCTTGTGATCGAGCTTGACGGAGCGCAAAAGATCAAGGAGATCAAGAGAGTTGACAATGCGCCTCAAAAGCGTATTGAACTCCATATGCATACAAATATGTCCACTATGGACGCCATCGCCTCCGCAAAGGACATTGTCAAAACCGCAAAACGCATGGGACATAGTGCCGTGGCTATCACAGACCACGGAAACGTCCAGGCCTTTCCCGATGCAATGCTTTGCTCCGAGGAAATCGGAATGAAGGTCATTTACGGCCTTGAGGCATATTTTGTCAACGATGAAAAGGGCGGTCTCGATTGTGATTTTGAGGGTGCTTTTACCGATGAAATAGTTGTTTTCGACATTGAGACCACAGGTCTTTCCGTACATAACTGCGGTATAACCGAGATCGGTGCGGTAAAGATCAAGGACGGCGAGGTCATTGATAAATTCAACACATTTGTTAATCCCGAGCGTCCGATCCCCGAGGATGTTATGAAACTCACGGGAATTACCAACGAAATGGTAGCAGATGCGCCCAAGGTAAAGGAAGCACTTGAAAACTTTTTCTCTTTTACCGGCGACTGTCTGCTTATCGCCCACAACGCAAGCTTTGATACGGGTTTTATACGTCACTATGCTACGCTTTCGGGACTTGAATTTGATAATCCGTACGTTGACACGGTGGCAATCTCCCGTTTTCTTAACGGTGAGCTGAAAAACCACAAGCTTGATACCCTGGCGGAATATTTCCATCTTGGAGATTTCAACCATCACAGAGCTTGTGATGATGCGGAAATGCTTGCTCACATCTATTTTGCAATGTGTGAGAAGATGAAGAAATTCGACCTTTCCACTTTTCCTCAGCTCAATCGGGAAATGACGGGAAACGTTGATCCTTTGAAGCTCCCGTCATACCACCAGATAATTCTTGTTAAAAATTCGGTAGGATTGAAAAATCTTTACCAACTTATTTCAAAGAGTTATCTTGAGTATTTCAGGAGAAACCCGAGAATACCCAAAAGTGAGCTTGAAAAGTTCCGAGAGGGACTTATAATCGGCTCTGCCTGCGAATCGGGAGAGCTTTTCCACGCGATCCTTGAAAATGCTCCAGACGATGAGATCGAGGCAATAGTCAACTTCAATGATTATCTTGAGATCCAGCCTATCTGTAACAACCGTTTTTTGGTTGCTGAAGGCAGAGTCAAGGACGACGAAGGGCTGCGCGAGCTTAATCGAAAGATAGTTGAGCTTGGCGAAAAGTACGGCAAGCCCGTCTGCGCAACCTGTGATGCGCATTTTATCAATGAAGAGGACGAGATCGGAAGAAAGATTCTGCTCGCGTCTCTTAAATTCAAAGATGCGGACAGGGACGTGGGACTTTATTATCGTACCACCGAAGAAATGCTTGAGGAGTTTGCTTATCTGGGCGAGGAAAAGGCCTTTGAAGTCGTTGTGACCAACCCCAATAAGATAAACGACATGATCGAGGAGGTCAGACCCATTCCCAAGGGTTCTTACACGCCTAAAATGGAGGGCGCGGAAGAGGATCTTCAGAATATGTGCTGGGAAAGAGCTAAAAAGCTCTACGGTGATCCGCTTCCCGAGATCGTCAGCTCACGACTCGAAAAAGAGTTGACTTCTATTATCAATAACGGCTTTGCTGTGCTTTATATGATCGCCCAAAAGCTTGTTTGGTACAGTGAAAGCCAAGGATATCTTGTTGGTTCCCGCGGATCTGTCGGCTCATCGTTTGTCGCAAATATGGCGGGTATTTCCGAGGTAAACTCCCTGCCGCCTCACTATTACTGTCCAAAGTGCCAGTATTCAAAGTTCTTCACCGACGGCTCGGTCGGCTCGGGCTTTGATCTGCCCGATGCCAATTGTCCCGAGTGCGGCACAAAGCTGATCGGTGACGGCCACGATATTCCTTTTGAGACCTTCCTTGGGTTCTACGGAGATAAATCTCCCGATATCGACCTTAACTTCTCGGGTGAGGTACAGGGAAGAGTACATAAGTACACAGAGGAGCTTTTCGGCAAGGAAAACGTGTTCCGTGCAGGAACCCTCGGTACTCTGGCAGACAAGACCGCATACGGTTATGTTGCCAAGTATCTTGAGGAAAAGAAGCTGAAGATGAGCCTGTCCGAGGTCAACCATATGATCAGCACCATTACAGGTGTAAAAAAGACCACGGGACAGCACCCCGGCGGTATTATCGTTGTGCCAAAGGAATATTCCATCTACGATTTTACCCCCGTTCAACACCCGGCGGACGACCCGAATTCCGATATATATACCACTCATTATGCCTTTTCATATCTGCACGACACCATTTTGAAGCTTGATGAGCTTGGACACGATGTTCCTACCAAATATAAGATGATCGAGCGATTCAGCGGCACAAGCGTTCTTGACGTGCCTATGAACGATCCGGAGGTATACAAGCTGTTTGAATCTACCGAGCCTCTCGGCGTTACTGCCGAGGAGATCGGAAGTAAGATAGGAACGCTTGGCTTACCCGAGTTTGGTACGAAGTTTATTCAGCAGGTTCTGATAGACGCAAAACCCAAAAATTTTGCGGACTTGCTTCAGATCTCGGGATTAACGCACGGAACAAATGTTTGGCTCGGCAACGCACAGGATCTTATCAAAAAAGGTATCTGCGACATTTCAAAGGTTATCGGAACGCGAGACGGTATCATGCTTGACCTTATTCGTTACGGTATGGAAAACGCCACGGCGTTTAAAATAATGGAGTCGGTACGAAAAGGAAAAGGTCTCACACCCGAATGGGAGGAGGCAATGAGAGCAACGGGCGTGCCCGATTGGTATATTGAGTCCTGTAAGAAGATCAAATACATGTTCCCAAAGGCCCATGCCGCAGCTTACGTTATGTCGGCGATTCGCCTTGCTTGGTACAAGGTTCATATGCCCATTATGTTCTACTGTGCAATGTTTACCGCTGCCGGCGGTGAAGTTGACGCAGAGGTGGTTATGCGCGGCCCTGCATACGTAAAAATGGTCATAGACGAGATAGATAAAAAGGGCAGAGAGGCTTCCGCTACCGAAAAGGCGCAGGCAAGTACCTTACTTCTTTGCCGCGAATGTCAGATGAGAGGTATCAACTTCCTATCCGTTGACGTAAATAAATCCGAAGCAAAGATCTTCAAGCCGGAAGACGGCGGAATTCGTTTGCCGTTTATCACCATTCCCGGTCTTGGAGAAAGCGTGGCAGTCGCTATTGTTGAGGCAAGAGAAAAGGACATTTTCACGTCTGTTGAGGATCTGAGGATCCGTGCCAAGGTCTCCCAGGGACTTGCCGATCTTCTGAAGCGCAACGGTGCCACCGAAGGTCTCAATGACACAGATCAGCTTTCCTTCTTCTAACTAAAAACCCGATGCAATCTGATTGCATCGGGTTTAATTTTTATTGTTTTGTAATACTTGAATAGGGGACGATCTCGGTACCCTCGAGGTATATTGCAATAATGTCTTCTGCTTTGACACCTGCATCGGCAAGATCTTTTGCACCGTACTGGCTCAGACCTACACCATGACCCCAACCCTTTCCGGCGAAAATAAAGTTGCCTTCCTGTGTTGCGGTAATAGTTTCGGTGATTCTGTCAAGGTACGTTGTGATCTTTACGTTTTCGTATTCGGAAACCACCATATATCTGTTGTCGATAATAGGCGTTGTGGTCGTTCCGATATTTTCGGAGCTGTCATCGCCGGTCGTTGTGTCATCATCGGGAATAGAGGTCTCGTTTTTTTGTACGTATCCTCCGAGCGTGGGAACCAAAGTGGAGAATTTGACAGAGCCGTCCTCTTCGTTGCCCTCTGCCGTTGCGGCATATCCGCTCATGATTACCTTACGGCCGGTAGACGTGAGAACGTATGTTACCCGGTATTGTTCCTCGCTTGTGAGACCGTCTGATGTCATGATCTTCATGTCGGGAACGAGAAGCGGATCTTCTGTTCTGTAACCGTCCATGGAAACGTATCCAGGCTTGGCGGCCTCGGGCTCGGGGGTATCGTTGATATACTTTGCCTCGGCAGTTACCGAAACGACTTTATCATATGTAAAATCAAGTGTGTTCTTACCTACAACGAAATTGGCGGAATTGAGATAGGAGGCAAGTACTGTACGGATAATATCCGAGCGCTTCAATGTGACCGACTTTCCGTTTGTATCGGTGAAGGTCATGGTGTATACGTAACCCGAGCCGTCCTCGGCTGTTGTGTAGCTTATAGAGTCAATAGCACCCGAAACCTCGGTGTAACCCTTTCTGCGAAGGGTATCACAAAGCTCCTTGCCGCTGACCTGCGATCTCCACAAGCCCTTGTTGTAGTCGGCGTATTTTTCCCAAGGGGTCGCTACGTGAGTAAGGTATCCTCTTTCGCTGCCCCATACGTATTGGCTGGATACAGTCGATCCGCCAACGCTTGAGGAATAATAGGATCCGCAGATTTCGCCGTTATAGCCGATCACCAATCCCTCGGTGGATTTTACTGCTTCTTTTACCGCATCGTTTACCCGTATGTGTCCTCTATAAACCTGGTCGGACGCTGTGCAGACCAGATCACAGCCGTAGGTGGCAAAGCGTTTGTTGTAATTTGAAAGTGCGTAAGAGCGTGCCGCCAGAGCGAAGGTCCTCAGAACCTCCAGATGCCAGGAGTTGCTTATCTCATAAGGCACAACGCCCTCAACGTAGCTTTCAAGACCAAGAAGATTGATAAGCTTTACGCCGTTAGCGCTTTCGGAATACTGAGGAATAAAGCACATGACGCCGCCGTAGAGGTTATCGGCAGGGGTTTGAATGTATGAAACGAACGAATCTCCCTGGTAAGCGGAGAAGCCGATGTTTGCACCTGTCGTTCCGGACTCATATTCAAACAGAATCTTGTCTGTTTTCGGGTTTACAACAGAGGTACAGGTCTGTGAAGGAGATACTACGGAAACCGTATATCCCTCAAAGCTGTTTTTGTAGGTATCGTAAGCCGCGTTTGCCGCTTCAAGAGTTGTATAGCTTCCGATTCTTACTCTGAGGCTGTCACCGTTTACGGTGGGGATCGCGTACAATCCGCTGTCCTTTGTCTTCTCGTTTACAAAGGAGCAAAGAGCGGAAAGGGAAAGAGTGCTGTCTGCGGCGGGGACGATCTCAAGATGATATCCACCTATAACTGCGGCACCTGCATTATTTGTCAGACTGTAGGTCATTGAGGATTTCGAAAGATTTCCGTCAAGAACAGCCGCGGCAATGGTGTCTTCGATCACAAAGACGCTTTCAAAGGAGCGAACGTCTCTTTGGATCTGTGTTTTTCCCACAACAAAACCGTAGGGGGCCTTTATTTCAAATCCAACGGTAACATCCGACCCATACATTAAACCGACGGCGATATATGTATCGCCATCGGTTGATGAAAAGTTATAATCGTAGAGATTATATTCAATTTGCTGAGCTGCGACCTTTGAGCCGACAAGCATAGAGATCGCAAGAACGGCGGCACCGAGGAACATGACGATGGAAAGAATCCAACACATGACCCGGACAAACAGTTTTCTTTTCTTATCCGACAATTTTATAAGCACCTCCTACCATAACATAAGCAGTTCCGCTGCCTGTGATTTTTATACCTCTGCCGTCATTTCCGCGGGGGATAAGAAGGCAGTGATTTTTAGGGACAGCGGTACCTGCCTGAAGGTCAACACCTGCAGTCATGTCACAAAGTCCCTGATTGTCAAAGGGAGACACGATGACAGCAGAGCCCGAGCGAAGGATAAGCTCGGTGGCCGCCGTGCACTGAAGCTCCTGACCGGGCTTCAGATCAATAACAACAAATGCATCTGTTGTTGCGGGCGCGGTCGTGCCGTCGCCGCCTGACTCGCCACCTGTGAGGGCAGCGATCTTTTCGTTGATGGGCTTGAGCGCCTCCTCAACGTATTTTGTCAGATATGACAGGGAAATAAGGGGGTCGGAAGTGCTGTCATAAGCCGCTGTGGCAATAACGCTCAGCGCAATGATAGCCGCCAAAACCACGGAAATTATCAAAACAATTCTTTTTTTCATAATCTTTTACCTCTTTCGGGGAATAACAGACGAAAGAAAAAATCTTCGCCACATACACGTAAATTATAACAAAAATCAAGCGATTTGTCAAATAAATTGTCGAATAATTTCATTTCTGTTCATATTTTTCGGCTATTTAACGGTGTGATCGCTGTTTAAAAGTGAATTTTGACACCTGTAGGCAGAGCAACGCCTGTCGCGGGTATCTTCAGTTTCTTGAATCCCTTTGACGGAAATTCATCTTCGTTCAGGAGCTTTGCCCCGATGAGCTTGCTCTTTTTCTTGAGCGAGAATATTGTGACGCCCTGTGCGTTTCGCGTTGTTTTTACGGGAAGAAGGGAGGATTTGATGACCAATGCTTTTTTGTCGTCGGAAACAAGCAGAAGCTCAAGAGGCTCGTCCTCGTAAAATACTCCGACTATGGGAGAAGCATCGGAATAAGCATTTATCAGCTTCTTGCGGTTTCCCTTTGTTGCATAAGCGGAAACGGGTACGCGAACACCCTTGCCGTTCTCGAAAACAAATATAAAATTCTTGTCTTCGGGATAATCGTTCTGCACTTTTACAAAGATAGGCTTTTCGTCGCTGTCCATCGAGAGCTTTGCGGGGATAAAATCACCAAGTGCCGAGGCTTTCGTACAATCAAAATCATTTACGCTTGCACGGTAGACCTGACATTTGTTCGTAAAGAACACAAGCTCGCTTATGTTGTCCGTGTCAATGTCAAAGGCAAGAGAATCGCCTTCCTTGAACTTCTGCTCGTCGTTTCCGCGCAGGGAGAGCAGGGTGATCTTCTTGAAATAGCCCTCCTTTGACATAATGAGCTTGACGTTGTAATTTTCGACCTGTTCCTCGGGAACGTACTCTTCAATGCTGTCCGCGTGAACGATCTCGGTGAGACGGGGCTTGCCGTACTTTTTCTTGATCTCCTTGAGCTGATCAATGATATAATTCTTTACCTTGATTTCGTCACCGAGAATCTCTTCAAGATTTGCGATCTCCTCCTGAAGACTTTCGATCTCCTTGATACGGTTGAGAATATACTCACGGTTGAGGTTGCGCAGCTTGATCTCGGCGATGTATTCAGCTTGAATTTTGTCAATGGAGAAGCCGTCCATCAGATTGGGGATAACGTCCTCCTCTTTTTCGGTCTGACGGATTATGCGGATCGCCTTGTCAATATCAAGAAGAAGTTTGCCCAGACCCATGAGAAGGTGTAATTTAGCCTGTTTCTTTTCAAGATCAAAGGTAAGCTCACGGCGAACACAGCCCATTCTGAAAGCTATCCACTCGGAGAGGATCTCGACGATTCCCATCTGACGGGGAGTTCCGTTCACGAGGATGTTGAAATTGCACTTGAAGCTGTCCTCAAGAGGGGTGGATTTGAAAAGCTTTGCCATGACCTTTTCGGGATCCGCACTGCGGGCAAGGTCAATGGTGAGCTTGAATCCCGAGATATCGATTTCGTCGCGGAAATCGGTGATCTCCTTCATTTTTCCTTCTTTTACAAGCTCTGTCAGACGTTTGATGATCTGTTCGATAGTTGTGGAATAGGGGATCTGCAGAATGTCGATACAGTGGTTTGCCTTGTCGTATTTGTAAACGGAACGGATAGTGACAGAACCTTGTCCCGTTTCGAAGACCTCGCGCATCTGTTCCTCGTTGTAGATTATCTGTCCGCCGCCCGAAAAGTCGGGGGCTTTTATCAGCTCCATGATCTTTTCTGTCTTTGTCCTTGGGTTCTTGAGGAGCGCTATCGTTCCGTCGCAGACCTCGGCAAGGTTAAAAGAACAGATATTCGATGCCATACCGACCGCGATACCCATGTTCGGAGAAACGATGACGTTGGGGAATGTGGTGGGAAGCAAGGAAGGCTCCTTCATCGTTCCGTCATAGTTGTCGACCATGTCAACGGCATTTTTGTCGATTCCCGTAAAAAGCTCTGCACTGAATTTCTCAAGACGGCACTCGGTATATCGTGCTGCCGCGTATTGCATTTCGGTACTGTACTGCTTGCCGAAGTTACCCTTTGAGTCAACAAAGGGATGGAGCAGAGTTGCGTTGTCTCTCGTAAGACGAACCAGCGTTTCGTATATAGACGCATCACCGTGGGGGTTCAGCTTCATGGTCTGACCTACGATATTTGCGCTTTTCGTTCTGTCTCCGTGGAGCAAGCCCATCGAATACATGGTATAAAGAAGCTTGCGGTGAGAAGGCTTGAAGCCGTCGATCTCGGGAATTGCTCTTGATATGATAACGCTCATAACGTAGGGCATATAGTTTTTCTCTATAGTTTCGGTTATGGGCTGGAGCGTCGGCTCGGAATAGATTATTTCACTTGGAGTGTTATCAATTTTTCTTTTCTTTGCCATTTTCGTACCTTTCTTATCTGACGTTTTTTATCTTGATGCAAAATGCTTGTTTTCAAAAGTGATTTATATTTTTTTGACCGTGTGCGCCGCGGCACGTATCATTCTGTTGTACAGAGCCAACCCAAGCCCCTCCTTTGGGGGCAGGTGAGCGTAGATTATTTCCACTCCGAAGGTATCGGCCTCACGCAAAGCGGTGAAAATGTGCTTTCCGTGGGATGCAAGGTCGTCTTTTTTGCCAATGGTAATGACGTTATTTTCGCCGATGAGCTTTTCCTCTCCATCATAGCAGATAACACCGCATTTGCCGGATGTTCTTTGTTGCTCGGAAAGGATAAAATCAATAAATCTGCCGTCGTCCCCGTCAAGCAGGACAACAGGCGTGTTTGGTGAATAATGACGGTACATCATACCCGGCGAGAGCACGGTCTCACCTTCTTTTAATTTATCGGTGACCGCATCTGCGATCTTGACCTTTTCGCAGACCATGGTAAGCGCGTCGTAAGTGACTGCGCCGGGACGGAGCAACGTCAAGGTGTCCCCGTCGATTTTTACAATGGTGGATTCAAGTCCTATTTCACACTCTCCGCCGTCGATTATCATATCAACGTGACCGCAAAGATCCTCGATTACGTACTTTGCACAAGTGGGCGAAGGCCTGCCCGAAATGTTGGCAGAAGGCGCGGCAATAGGCTTTCCAAACGCTCTTATCAGTGCGTTTGCCACCTTGTGATCAGGGCATCTTACCGCCACCGTATCAAGTCCTCCGGTAACGGACGTGGGAATAGTGTCCTTTTTTTGCATGATAACGGTTAAAGGTCCCGGCATAAATGCTTTTGCCAGCTTGTAGTACAGAGGGGAGGTGTGGCAGTATTCCTCGGCGTCACGAGGATCTGCTATATGTATTATCAGCGGATTGTTTGAGGGACGCCCTTTGGCCTCATATATTTTTTTTGCCGCGTTTTCATTTGTGGCATCGCCACCGAGACCGTAAACGGTCTCGGTGGGCATGACCACAAGTCCGCCAAAGGAAAGTATCGCGGCGGCTTGCCGAAGCTTTTCTTTTGCGTCGTTATTCAGTTTTGTTATCTTGACTATTTTCGTTTCCAAAAGAAAAACTTCCTTTCATTTACGCTTGTTCGCCCTTAAGCTTTTCGGCTGCTTCGGCGGTAGCAAGCGCGTCGATCATCTCTCCTATATTTCCGTTCAGGAAATCGTCAAGAGAATGTATTGTCATTTTGATCCTATGATCGGTGACCCGGCTTTGAGGGTAGTTGTAGGTGCGGATCTTTTCGCTTCTGTCTCCTGTGCCTACTTGATCGCGCCTGTCCTTGGCTATCTTGTCCGATTGCTCTCTCTGCTTTCTGTCGTAGAGGATAGCGCGGAGCATTTTCATTGCCTTGTCGCGGTTTTTGAACTGACTTCTCTCTTCCTGACATTCAACGACCGTTCCCGTAGGAATATGCAAAATTCTGACAGCTGACTCGGTCTTGTTTATGTGCTGACCGCCTGCGCCGCTTGATTTGCAGGTCTCAAATTTAAGATCGGCGGGATTTATCTCGATCTCCACCTCCTCTGCCTCGGGAAGCACAGCCACCGTAACGGTGGAGGTGTGAATACGCCCCTGGGTCTCGGTCTCGGGAACTCTTTGCACTCGGTGAACTCCGCTTTCGAATTTAAAGCGGGAATAAGCACCGTCTCCCTCCACGTTGAAGGCTATCTGACGAAATCCCCCAAGCTCGGTAGGGTTTGAGTTCATGACCGAGATCCTAAATCCCTCTTTGTCCGAAAACATACCGTACATTCGGTAAAGAACGCCTGCAAATAGCGCAGCTTCCTCACCGCCCGCACCTGCACGGATCTCAACGATTACGTTCTTGTCGTCGTTTTCGTCTCGGGGCAGAAGGAGGACCTTTAACTCCTCTTCAAGAGCAGTCAGCTCCTCCTTTGCCGTCTTCAACTCCTCGGAGGCAAGCTCACGCATTTCGCGGTCAAGCTCGCCCTCAAGCATCTGATTTATACCCTCGATGTTGTTTTTTGTCGCGCGGTACTGTCGGTATTTCTCAACGACGGGAGTGAGAGCCTTATATTCCTTCATGAGCACGGCGTATTCGCCTGTGCGGCTCATTATCTCGGGATCGGCGAGACTGTCCTCAATGCCTATATATTTTTGTTCTGTGTCTCTTAACTTGTCAAGCATATTTTATGCTTTTGCAAAAACCTTGAAAGCCTTGTATGTCTCGTAAAGGTCGACCTTGGAGATAAGCTCGTAGGGGGCGTGCATTGCGATCACGGGAACACCCACGTCGATTGTGTCGATGTTGAGGTTTGCAATGAACTTTGCAACAGTTCCTCCTCCGCCCGCGTCGATCTTGCCAAGCTCTCCCGACTGCCAAACGATGCCTTCCTTGTCCATAATGGAACGCAGGTAGGACATATATTCGGAGCTTGCATCGCTTGTGCCGGACTTTCCTCTTGCGCCCGTGTACTTGAGAAGCACTACGCCGCAGGAAAGCTCGGGGTTGTTTCTCTTTTCGAAAACGCCCTTGAAGTTGGGATCGTAAGCCGCGGAAACGTCAGCCGACAGGCACATGGAGTTGCGGCGAACGATAGCCTCGTCTGCACCGAGGGACTTGGAAAGTTCAACGATAATATCGCGGAATATCTCGCTCTGCATACCGCTGTTGCCCTCGGAACCGATCTCTTCCTTGTCGGCGAGAATGCACATAACGGTGTGAGCGCTGTCAACGTCGGTCATAGCCGTAAGGGAAGGATAAGCGCAAACTCTGTCGTCGTGACCGTAAGAGCCAACGGCTGCGCGGTCAAGACCGATGTCTCTTGCCTTTGCCGCAGGAACTGCGCAAAGCTCGGCAGACATGAGATCAACCTCTGTAATGCCGTACTTTTCGTTGAGGATAGCAAGAATGTTAAGTTTTACGGAGTCTGCGCCGTATTCACCGCTGTAAGGACGGCTGCCTGCGAAAAGATTGAGCATTTCACCCTCAATAGCTTCGCCCAAAGGCTTCTTTGCAAGCTCCTGACCGAGATGAGGAAGAATGTCGTTGATATAGAAAATGGGATCGTTGTCATCTTCACCGATGCAGACCTTGATGGTCTCACCGCTCTTTGTGCCGATGACGCCGTGAATAGCAAGCGGGATCGTGGTCCACTGGTACTTCTTGATACCGCCGTAGTAGTGAGTTTTGAAGAAGCCAATGCCGCAGTCTTCGTAAACGGGGCAGGGCTTGAAATCAAGACGGGGAGAGTCAATGTGGGATGCGAGCACACGGATACCCTTTTCAAGAGACTCTGTTCCGATGGTAAAAGCATAAAGGCTCTTTCCTCTGTTGTTGTAATAAAGCTTGTCACCTGCCTTGACAGTATCTCCCAGTGCGTAGGGACGGAAGCCCTTTGCCTCGAGCATAGCAATAGACGTGTCAACTGCCTCGCGCTCTGTCTTGGAGGTGTCAAGATAGCTCTTGTAGCCCTCCGCATAGTCGTATGCCTTTGCGACTTCATCGTCGCCCAGCACCTCGTAAACTGTCTTCTTTGTATAAAGAAGCTCCTCTTTTAACTGTTTTGCGTCTTTCATATTTATTTTCCTCCTGCAAAATATAATTTTTTGTAAAGTGCCTCGGCCTTTTCGACCTTTGAGACATAATTTTTCGTTTCTTTTATGGGAATTTTTTTAAGGAATCCGTTTTCGTCGGCATATTCCGTGTCGGCTTGCCACTCTTTTACCTTGTTCGGACCGCAATTATATGCCGCGTATACCGTTTCCCATCGTCCGAACTCCAGATAGAGGTAAGACAGGTAATAGGTTCCGTATTTGATGTTTGTTTCGGGGTCGTAAAGCATACCCGCCTCGTGATTTTCCCCCAATTTGTCCCGACTTAACCATACGAACGTGTCGGGCATCATCTGCATAAGTCCGACGGCTCCCGCCGTTGAGACCGCATTGCTTTCGAAATCACTCTCGCATTTCATGACCGCCAAAATGACCGACTGAGGAACGGAATATTCCCGCGAGTATTTTTCAACGTAGTCCATGTATTTGAGAGGATGTGTTTTTCGGTCGATAAGATCACAAAGGCCGTCGATTCCAAATCCGATGCCGATCGAAAGACCGATGATGGTCAGCAGAACGACTGTTCTTATAAACGCTTTTTTCAAAGTCCGGCCTCCTTTACGATCCTCTTTATTTCTTTTTCCAGAGAGAGCAGATCACCATTGTTGTAAAGGACGTAATCAGATCTTTTAGAATAGAAATTATCGTCGGGCTGAGCGTTAATCCTCGCTTCGGCGGCTTCTCTTGAAAGCCCCTCTCGAGCGATGATTCTTTTTATTCGTATTTCTTTGTCTGCCAGAACGGAAATAACCGTGCCGCATTGACGGTCAAATCCGCTTTCAAACAGAGTAGGTGCATCGACCGTGAAAACACTGTATTCTTTAAGCTTCTCAGCTCTTTTTTGAACCTCGTCAAGCACGTATTTGTGAGTGATCGCGTTCAAAACGGGCAGCCGGCTTTTTCGTCCCTCGTCGGAAAAAACTATTGTCGCCAGAGCTTTTCTGTCAAGCTCGCCGTTTTCAAAAAATATTTCGTCTCCGAAATTTAACCTAAGCTCATCAAGACAGGGAGACGGCGGAATAAGCAGTTCATGATAGATCTTATCGCAGTCGATGTGATATGATCCCATGCCCGATAGGATCTTTGCAACCTCGCCTTTTCCCGCGCCCGAGGGACCCGTGAGACCAATAAATCTAATCATCTTACGTCTCCTACGTCAACGAATCTTCCAAGCTCTGCCGAGCGGTAAGCGGCCTCCATTATGCGCTGAACGGTTGCGCCATCCTCAAAATCGGGACTGAATTTTTCACCGAGGTGTACCGCGGACAAAAACTTCATGTAGCTTGTGACGTGGGCGCGAAGCCAACCTGCGGGAGCCTTTGGTGAAGGGAACACACCGCCGGGAGCTTCGTATCTTCCCACACATTCGATCCTCGTAAAGCCTCGTTCGCCTCCGATGGGCGTGTCGGGTGTCGTGTTATCGTAAAAATAGAGCCAGTTGGGATCCATCAGCGAATATTTAAGCGCGCCGCGCTCGCCGTAAACTTCGATCGCCAGGTCATCGTTTGTTCCCGTGTGGACCTTGCTGGCGATCACCGTTCCGCATCCGCCCTCGGGAAGTCTGCATAACATATAAAATGCCTCGTCGGCATTTGTCTGCCACATTTCACCGTTCATGCCGAGACGTGTAGGGTACGCTATCTGTTCCATGCCCATAACGCTTTCAATGTCTCCGCAAAGGTATGTGACAGTGTCAAGCACGTGAGATCCCAGGTCAAAAAGAACACCGCCTCCGCAAATATCTTTGTTCTGCTTCCAGCCCGCCTTTTTTGCGGGATCTGCACAGCTGCTGTGATAGTAAACTGCATGGAAGGACAGAATTCGTCCCAGCCTGCCTTCGCCAATGAGCTGCTTTGCTCGTGTCAATGGTGCCATGTGGCGATTGTGGAACACAACTCCGCAGGTAACGCCTTTTTCTCTTGCTTTATCCGCGGCAATTTTAGCCTGCTCATACGTTATGCAAAGCGGTTTTTCGCAATAAATGTGCTTGCCTGCATCAAGTGCCTTCATGATCGTGTCAAAATGAAGGATGTTCGGTGTGCAAACGTCGATTATGTCTATGTCGGGAGAATTGATAAGCTCGTCCTCATTTGTTGTGGCGATCTTAATGCCATATTCATCGCATACACGACGGGATTTTTCCATAGTCGTGGTACAAACGCCCGCAATCTCGGCAGAAAAATCCAGAGAAGGGTAAAAAAACGGCAGGTTATTTATAACAAAGGTGTGGGTCTTGCCCATAGAGCCGAATCCCAACATTCCGATTTTCAGTGTTTTTTTGCTCATTGTGTCCTCCAAGACATAAATATACAAAATATATTATACATTAAAAAAAGAGAATTTGCAAGTACAATTTCAAATTTGATATTGAAATGTGGATAAATTGATGTTATAATTACTTAAAAAGTATTATGGAGAGGTGTACCGTGAAATACGAATTTTTGCTTTTTGATGCAGACGGAACGCTTTTTGATTTTCTCAAGTGCGAGGAAATGGCGCTTCGGATAGCAATGAAAAATATCGGGGTCGACATTGACGACGAGGGTGTGGCGCTTTACAGCGCAATAAACGACGGAATGTGGAAGGCACTTGAACGCGGCGAGATAGACAAGGATTCTCTGAGAGTTGAGCGATTCCGTCAATTCGGCGCACAATACGGGTTTGATACGGATTTCAACGCACTTTCCCTGAATTATACAGACCGTCTCGCAATGCAAAATTATCCTATTGACGGGGCGGAGGAGATCTGTGGCAGACTTTACGGAAAAGCAAAGATGTACGTGATAACAAACGGTATCGAATACGTGCAGAAGAACCGTTTTGCCACGTCTCCTCTTAAAGATTTTTTTGAAAAACTCTTCATTTCGGGTGAGATAGGATTTGAAAAGCCGGACAGAAGATTTTTCGAGGCGGTTGAGCGTGATATTCCCGATTTTGACGTAAAAAAAGCATTGGTTATCGGAGATTCGCTGACGTCCGACATGGCAGGAGGTATCGGATACGGTATTGATTGCTGTTGGTATAACCCGAACGGGAAAACAACCGATCTTCCCGTAAAATACATAGTTTCCGATCTTTCGGAAATAGAAAATATTGTTTTCGGAGAATAATTTGATGACAGATTTCAAGACAGCTTTAAAAGAGCTATCCTCTGATGTGAAAATTAAAGAAAATGAGCCTCTTGCGCTTCATTCCACCTTCAGGATCGGCGGCGCGGCGCGATATTTTGCGCTTCCCGAAAGCGAGGATCAGCTTGTGGCTGTACTTCGTGCCGCAAAGCTCTCGGGTGAGAGACATATTATCGTTGGAAACGGCAGTAATATCTTGTTCTCGGACGATGGATTTGACGGAATCGTTATTTCTACCTGTCAAGCGAAAAAAATTTCGGTCGAGGGTGACAAAATTACCGCTCTTTGCGGCGCATCCGTTATCCGTACGGCGATCGAAGCGCAGAAAAACGGCCTTTCGGGCTTGGAATTTGCATACGGTATCCCGGGAACGGTGGGCGGCTGTGTTTCAATGAACGCGGGTGCTTACGGCGGGCAAATGTCGGACATTGTTATCGAGACAAAATACTATGATATTGAAAAGGACAAAATCCTTGTTTTAAATAATGCACAGCAAAATTTTGCTTACCGTCATACGGTCTTTACCGATCACCCCGAATACGCGGTTCTCGGATCGACTATTATGCTGAAAAAGGATGATCCTGCCGAAATCCAAGCGAGAATGAACGATTATATGAGCCGCAGACAAGAAAAACAACCTCTTGAATTTCCCAGCGCGGGCAGCGTTTTCAAGCGTCCCGAGGGATATTTTGCAGGGAAACTTGTGGAGGACTGCAACCTTAAAGGATTCAGCATCGGCGGCGCGCAGGTATCCGAAAAGCATGCGGGCTTTATCATCAACCGCGGCAATGCAACGTCAAAGGACGTTCTTTGCCTTATCGAGCACATAAAAAATACGGTTTTTGACCGTTTTGGCGTTATGCTTGAGTGCGAAGTCAAGATTGTGGGGAACGTGTAAATGTCATTTTCGGACGATCTTAAAAAAGAACTGCTTCAAATAAGCGCAAAGAGTGCCACCTGCTGCAAAAAAGCCTTTTTTTACGGTCTTTTACTCTCTGCCGCAGTTGAAAACGAAAGAATTTCGCTTACGCTTTCCCACAAGGAAACGGCAGAGCTGTTTGAAGAAACGGCACGTCAGCAGGGCGCAAAGAATATTGTCATAGAAAAGAGCGCAAGGTTTGGCAGGGAACTTTATTCGATTTCCTTTGCTTCTCGAACAATAGCGGAAAAGCTCGCTTTAATGTGCGAGGATTCTTCCGATCGTGTAAAGGATATCGTGGGCTTCAGATGTGACAGTTGCCCGTATTTTTATCTTCGAGGCGCGTTTATTTCCTGCGCCACCGTAAGCGACCCAAAGACCTCGTATCATCTTGAATTTACGGTGAAAGAGGTTCAGGCCGCAAAAAAATTCTATTCGTTTTTGTCCTCAGTTGGCTATCAACCGAAAACCGCAAACAGACGAGGCGGAATAGGGCTTTATTTTAAAAAGAGCGAGAATATCGAGGATATAATCGGTCTTATGGGAGCCGCCTCATTTACTTTTGAATGTATGAATGACAAGCTCATGCGTGAGCTGAAAAACGATATAAACCGTCGCGCAAACTGTGAGACCAGCAATCTTTCGAAGGCTGTTGCCGCCGCGCAGGCGCTTATATCGGATATTGAAAAAATCGAGAATGCAGGCTTACTTGAAGCATTGCCCGACGACCTGCGTGAGACAGCTAAGATCAGAGTTGAAAACCCGGAAGCATCTCTTTCCGAAATGTGCGGCTATTTTAATCCGACGCTGTCAAAATCCGGATTGAATCACAGGATACAAAAAATAAAGGAAATTGCAAGAAAAATAGAAGGGAAGTGAAGATAATGGGAGATTTCGTGCATCTGCATCTGCACAGTGAATACAGTCTGCTTGACGGTGCTTGCCGTATAAGCGAGATACCCGCAAGAGCCGCGGAATGCGGTCAGAGCGCGGTGGCAATTACCGACCATGGCGCGATGTTCGGTGCGGTCTCCTTTTATCTTGAGTGTAAAAAAGCGGGCATAAAGCCGATCATCGGCTGTGAGGTTTACGTTGCGCCAAACTCCCGTTTTGAAAAGTCGAGTGCGGAATCCGAAAAGAACTATAATCACCTTGTTCTTCTCTGTAAAAACGAGATCGGATACAAAAATCTTATTTATCTTGTTTCCATGGGTTATACCGAGGGCTTTTTCTCCAAGCCCCGCATTGACACGGAGCTTCTTCGTTCGCACAGCGAAGGACTTGTGGCACTTTCAGCTTGTCTTGCCGGCAAGATCCCAACGCTTCTTCTCGGCGGAAGATATGACGATGCTCTTGAATACGCTCTTGAAATGAAGAACATCTTCGGACAGGATAATTTCTATATCGAGGTGCAAAATCACGGTATCAGCGAGCAGAAACAGATACTTCCTCAGCTTGTGAAAATTGCCCGTGAAGCAGATCTGGGACTTGTTGCCACAAACGATGCACATTACCTTCGCCGCGCCGACGCAAAGGTGCAGGAGGTCTTGATGTGCATTCAGACGGGAACTGTCGTCGGGGAAAAGAAATACGAGAGCTTTGCAACGGGAGAGCTTTATTTTAAGGACACTAACGAGATGCGTATGCTTTTCCCCGAAAGCGAGTTCCCCGGAGCGCTTGAAAACACCGTTAAAATTGCTCAGATGTGCAATTTTGACTTTGATTTCGAAAGTCGTTACTTACCCGAGTTCAAGGTCCCCAACGGAATCACCGCCGCCGAATATCTTCGTCAAATGGCGCTTGACGGACTTTGCCGAAAGACCGAAAAAGGTCTCATAAAATACAATGATAAGCATAGCGAGCGTGAATATATCGACCGCATGAACTATGAGCTTGACGTCATTGAAAAAATGGGATACAGCGATTATTTTCTCGTGGTTTCGGATTACGTAAACTATGCCAAAAGCCGCGACATTCCCGTAGGTCCCGGACGTGGATCGGGAGCAGGAAGCCTTGTGGCATATCTTATCGGCATAACCGAGGTCGATTCTATTAAGTACGATCTGCTTTTCGAGCGTTTTCTCAACCCCGAGCGCGTCAGTATGCCCGATATTGATATTGATTTTTGCTACAACCGCCGCGACGAGGTCATTAAATACGTAACCGAAAAGTACGGAAGCGATTATGTGTCTCAGATAATCACCTTCGGAACTCTGGCGGCGCGTGCCGCCGTGCGTGACGTGGGCAGGGCGCTGGGCATGCCTTACGGTGATGTTGACGCCGTGGCAAAGCTTATCCCTCAAGAGTTGAATATAACTCTCGAAAAATCCATAAAGCTCCCCGAGATAAAGGCGCTTTACGAAAACTCTCCAAAGGTTAAAGAGCTGATAGATATGGCATTGCGCGTGGAGGGAATGCCGAGAAACGTGTCGATCCACGCTGCCGGAATCGTGATCACGGACAACCCCATCCATTCATACGTTCCCATGGCGAAAAGCAACGGTGTTGTGGTCACCCAGTACGATATGGGAACCATCGAAAAGCTCGGTCTGCTCAAATTTGATTTCCTTGCGCTTCGTTATCTGACGATCATGGACGATGTTCAAAAGGAGATCCGACGACTTGAACCCGATTTTGACATAAATAACGTTCCAATGGACGACAAGGAGACGTTTTCCTTGATATCAAAGGGAAATACCCTCGGAATCTTCCAGCTTGAAAGCACGGGAATGAGAAACGTTTTGCGAGAGCTGTGTCCTGAAAATCTCGATGATATAATAGCCGTTGTTGCGCTTTACAGACCCGGGCCCATGGATTCGATACCGCGCTATATCAAGGGGCGTCATAATCCCGAAACGATCGAGTACAAACTGCCTTGCCTTGAACCTATTTTGAAGCCGACCTACGGCTGTGTGGTTTATCAGGAGCAGGTCATGAACATCTTCAGAACCGTTGCAGGATTTACTTTCGGTCACGCCGACGTTGTTCGCCGCGCTATGTCGAAGAAAAAAGCCGCTGTTCTTATGGCAGAACGCGATGCATTTATTGACGGTGCCGAAAAGAACGGAATTGATCGTCAAAAAGCCGCAGAGCTATTTGAGGACATGACCGATTTTGCAAATTACGCCTTCAACAAGAGCCATGCTGCCGCATACGGTATTATTTCTTACCGCACGGCATATCTGAAGGCTCATTATCCACGTCAGTATCTCTCCGCGCTTTTGACGTCGGTTCTGGGCAATCAGGCAAAAGTGGCGGAATATATAAACGAATGCTCAAAGTTTGGGCTTTCGGTTCTTCCTCCCGATATTAACGAAAGTGAAATGTATTTCTCCGCAACGGGAGAAAAGGATATCCGTTTCGGTCTTCTTGCGCTCAAAAACGTGGGAAAAACGCTTGTTGACGGAATAATTAAGGAGAGAGGTCAGGGGACATTCCGTTCTTTTGAGGACTTTGTTTCGAGAACCGCGGGCGGAGACATGAACAAGCGTGCCCTTGAGGCACTTATCAAGGCGGGTTGCTTTGATAACCTCGGAACCTACAGAAACCGTCTTTTGGCATCATACGAGGCAGTTTACGAAAAGATACAGGACAAGAACCGCCGAAATCTCGACGGCCAGCTTGATATGTTCTCGCTTTCCGCCGCCCCCGATGCCGACGTGCCCTTTGAATACCCGAATCTTCCCGATCTTTCCATGCGAGAGAAACTCTTGCTTGAAAAAGAGTGCTCCGGAATGTATTTTTCGGGACATCTTCTGGACGATTACAAAAAGCACGTGGAATTTCTTGATCCGAAGCCGATCTCCGAGATCGTTCCCACAGAGGAGGGAGAAGAAAAGCCCTCTCTTGACGGAAAACGCGTCAAGCTCTGCGGAATTGTCGGTCGAATAACCAAGAAACAGACAAAAAACGGAGAGCAGATGGCATTTTTCATGCTCGAGGACAGATTTGCGGAAATCGAATGTATTGCTTTTGCGGGAAAGTTCGCGGCATATTCGGATCTGATAATGCCCGATATGGCACTTTGCGTTGAGGGAAGTGTCTCCGAGCGTGAGGACGGCGATCCGAAGATCCTTTTGAACACGGCTTTTGAATTAAAAGAAGATACGACTTTCGTTTCATCTGCTTTTAAGAGTGTGGAAGGTTCCGCACGGACGCAAGTTTCCGAAAAAGAAACCAAAGTAAAAAAACTGTATATAAAAGTTCCCGATATGGAATCTGAAGTGTTCCAAAAAACGATGAACATTGTTGAAATATTCACAGGGAACACTCCCGTGGTCTTTTTTGACGGATCGACGAAAAGGTATATTTCCTGCTCTGTCGGAGTGGAATTAAGCGACTTTGTCATGACGCGTATAAAAAGGATAGTCGGGGAAGAAAATGCGATCTGCAAATAAAAAAATACCGAGGATCAGAGCGATCCTCGGTATTTTTTTATTTGCATTCGTACCAGTTTTTTCCGATACAGGAATCCGCCGAGAGGGGAACGTCGAGGGAAAGCGCGTTTTCCATACATTCACTGAGAATTTCCGCTGCACGGTCCGCGCAATCTACGTGAGCTTCAAGAATAAGCTCGTCGTGTACCTGCAATATCAGGCGCGCGTCGATTCCGCTTTCCTTCAATTTTTCCGAAACTTTTATCATGGCGATCTTTATGATATCCGCCGCCGAGCCTTGAATAGGACTGTTCATGGCAACTCTTTCACCGAATTTTTTGAGCACCTTGTTTTGTCCCGCCAGCTCGGGAATATATCTTCTTCTGCCGAAAAGCGTCGTGACAAATCCGTTTTCATATGCAGATTCTATTATTCCTTTCAGATAAGCGTCGACCATGGGATATGCCGCAAGATAACTTTCAATATACTTTTTTGCGGCGGCTCTTGAAATACCCAGATCCTGGGAAAGAGAGAAGTCACCGATACCGTAAACAATACCGAAATTGACTGCCTTTGCGCGTTTTCTCAGCTCAAGATCCACGTCCTTTTCCGCAACTCCGAATACCGTTGCGGCGGTGGCGGTGTGAATATCATAGCCGGATTTGAACGCGGATATCATTGCCCGGTCACCGGATATTGCGGCAAGAAGCCTAAGCTCTATCTGGGAATAATCTGCGTCGATCAGAACGTAATCCTTTGCGCGTGGCACAAAGAAACGGCGCATTTCACGACCAAGCTCGGTGCGGATCGGAATGTTCTGCAGGTTAGGCTCGCTTGAAGAAAGTCTTCCCGTGGCCGTTCCCGTTTGATTGAAGCTTGAATGAACCCGTCCGTTTTCGTCGGCAACCTTTGTCAAGCCCTCAACGTAGGTGCTTTTAAGCTTTGTAACCTTTCGATATTCAAGAATATCGTCGATTATCGGGTGAAAAGGACGAAGTTTTTCAAGTATTTCAGCACTTGTGGAATAGCCCTTTTGTGTTTTCTTTTCTGCAGGAAGTCCCAGTTTTTCAAAAAGCACCTCACCCAACTGTTTTGGGGAATTCAGGTTGAATTCACAACCCGCAGAGAAGAAAATTCTTTCCTTTAATTGATTGGCAACGTTGTCGAGATTTTCTCCGAATTTAATAAGTCCGTCCACGTCGACCTTGAAGCCTGCCATTTCCATGTCTGCAAGCACTGCCGCCAGAGGCATTTCTATATCAAACAGCAGTTTTTCAAAGCCGAGTTCGTCAATTTTTTGCTTTTGTTGCTTGTAGATATTGTAAATAACGAACGCTCTGTATTCCTCCGGAATTTCTCTCGAAATATTTTCATATTCAAGAGCAAGCTTGTCAAGGGTAAACGAGGACGCCGCATTGAGAACGTATTCTCCGAGCATTATGTCAAAATAACAGTCGCGGAAATCAATGCCCGGGACAGAAAGCTTCTTGTATAATTCCTTACAATCGTAACAGATAACTTTTGTCTTTTTGCCAATGAATGCTTCAAATATCTTTTTTGTTTCGGAGCAGGAAAGAAGCTCGCCGTTCGTATAGATATAGGCGGTGTCATCAGAGACACAAACAGCGGCTTCGGCGCTGTCAGACAAAAGCGCGGAAACATCATTGGCATCGACCGCTTTTACATTCGGGAAAGAAACCTCGGTTTCGGAATCTTCATTTTCCGGCGTGTCGAGCCCCATTTTTTTAATTAGGGAAGAAAATTCAAAGAGTTTAAACATTTCAAGCAAAGCTTTTTTGTCTGCTTTGACGCTTTCGTATGCCTCGGCGCTCTTTTCTACAGGCGCGGTGCGGCAGATTGTGGCAAGTTCCTTTGACATCAAAGCGCTTTGATGTCCCGATTCAAGCTTTGCTCTGACCGAGGGCGTAAGCTGTGCCTGAGAAAGATTTTCGTATAGCGCCTCAATTGTCGAATGTTCGGCAATAAGCTTGAGAGCCGTCTTTTCTCCGATTCCGGGAACGCCGGGAATATTGTCGGATGAATCTCCCATAAGAGCCTTCACATCGACGAAAAGAGCAGGGGGGATGCCGTATTTTTCGCGGAATTTCGCACTGTCGTAATGTGTTGTTTCTACGTTACCCGCCAAAAGTACGCTTATTTTTCCGTCTTCGCTTATGAGCTGAAGCGAGTCCTTGTCACCTGTCAGAACGTAAGCCGTATCGCCTCGGTCTGCGGCCGCCTGCGCCAGGGTTCCGAGAATATCGTCCGCTTCGTATCCCTCTTTTTCGACCACTGTAAATCCGAGAGCCCTGCAAACGTCTTTGGCATATGGGAACTGCACGCGAAGCTCGTCAGGCATAGGCTTTCTGCCTGCCTTGTAATCTGCGTACATTTTGTGACGGAAGGTGGGTGCCTTTAAGTCGAAGGCAACTGCCATATAATCGGGTTTTACTGCCTCGATCTGTTTTGAAAGTATGTTGACCATGCCGAAAATGGCATTTGTAGGCAGTCCGTCCTTGTTTGTGAGTATTCTTACCCCGTAATAAGCGCGGTTTAAAATACTGTTTCCGTCAACGATTAAAAATTTTTTCATATAATACTCCGCATATAAGGAGAGTGGCCGCCCAACAGGGGACCACTCGCCGTATTTATCTGTCAGTTTTCGGATACGAGACCGTCATCCGCAATGGTTATTTTGCCCATTGACGGATTTGTTATTGTGGCAAAGATCTCTTTTGCTTTATCCGTTGTCAAAACAGAGTTCGTCACAACGTTCTTCTGTACACAGGGGATGCAATAGAACTGAGGAATGAAATTTTCAAAATGGATCTTGAAGATGATGGTGTTGTGAGGATCGGTCTCGTGCCAGAAGCTGCCAAGGCTGTAAACGATGGGACAACCCTCGTAATATTCAATTTCCTGGAGAGTGGTGCTCGAACTTCCGATAACGGCATCGGCACCTCTGTCAACAAGCGCGCGGGCAAGCTTTGCCTGAGCATCTGAGGCATTTGCGTCCTTGTCAATGTAGGAGTTGAAATCAACGTATGCAACCACGAAATCGGCATTCTTGCTTGCTGTGTCGATCATTTCGGCATAGAGCTTTGTGTTAGAGCCGAGAACGATACCGGAAGATGTCTCGCCGACTGCGGGAGCGCTTGCTTTTGTTGCGGATTCGGCCAAAGCCACGTATGCGATCTTCATGCCGCCTGCGATGAAATATCTGGGGGTAAGCGCATCCTGCTTTTCAACGCCGCCGCCGACATATTCGATGCCCGCGTTGCGGAGAACCTCAATGGTATCGTTGAATGCGGAGATCTGATAGTCGTTTGTGTGATCGTTGCCGATATTTACAATATCGACTCCCATATCTTTCAGGATAGAAACGTTATCATTCTTCGAACCGTAATACATATAATTTGCCTGTTCACGGTTTCTTATACCGTTGTTTCTGTAAGCGAAAGAATGGTTAGCCATGAGAATATCGGCATTTTTCATTTCCGCAATAACGTCGGTAGAGAAGGCTGCCGGGAGAATATTATCAAGATTCTTTCTGTGAACGTAAAGAGGGGACCAATTCCACACGTCATCGAGAACGACCTCGCCTATAAAACTGAGCGTGCAGGTGGATTTGTCGGAGGCGATGATCCTGCAATCGTCGTAGCCCTCCTGACCCTGATGTGCGAAATAGTCAAGAACTCTGACGGATGCGCCGAAAAGTTCCTTCCACATATCGTCCGTATATTCTTTGTTTTTTTCAATATAATTTACCATCGATGCGTAGGTTGTCTCACCGAAGTTGTCGCGAACGTATTCCAGAAGTTCGGTGTCTATTTCAACTGCGGAATCGGCATCGGCAAGTTCCGCTAACATATATTCGGTGGTGTAAGCCGTAAAAACGGGGCCATTGTTCACGTCTTCAAGATTGTCGGGAGAAATGGTGGTCTTTTTATTGTAATCATTGATCGCAAATCTAATAAGGAAGACAATAGCGACAAGAAGGATAACGGAGATGACTATATTGAAGACCATAGACATCTTTTTTTGGCTTGAACGTTTCATTTTTTGACTCCAATCTGCCGATCTCGGCACATTTCTTTAGATGTTACTTTTAATTATAACATAAATCGCTTCAAAATGTCAATAGAAATCATCTAAAATGTAACTTTTAAAATCCGATCTGCCGACAGTACGAACAAATTCAATATATAGATGTTATACCACAAAAAGAAGCGTAAATATTGTGTTTTTTTGAGTTTTGAAAATAATATTTGTCTTGTGCTACAAAGTGAGGGTGTTGTTTTTGTGCAAATAGTAGAAAATATATCCAAAGACTTAAAAAACACTTGATTTTTTTGGAAAAATGCTGTAAAATCTATACGTATGAATATTTTTGTGGTATTCAAAAAATGTTTTTGTACTATTTTGAAAGAAAGGGAAAACAAATTATGAACAAGAACTTTAACAAAATTGTCAGCATGGTTCTCCTTTTGGCTATGGTTCTCTCCGTTGTTGTGATCGTTCCGGTTGCAGCAGCTGACCTTCAGCCCCTGGAGGAAGGCAAGGCGTTTATCGTTTGCCGCACTGTTGACGAAGAAGGCAACGAAACAAACATCGCGCTCTACGCACCTAACCAGAAGGTTATCTTCGAGCTCAGAGCGTACAACTTCGCTCTGCAGCCTGTTGCTGTTGCGGGCTTCAACTACTCTCTCTTTGCAGACGGTAGCGGAAAGGGCGCAATCGAGACAGGATTCGTTGAGGCTGATCCCGAAACGGGTATCGCTTTGGTTGAAGCAACAACCATGAGTCAGCCCGGTCTTTTCCGTCTTACAGCTAATATAGCTGATGCTGAAAAGAATACACTTTCCGGTTACAATACTATTCCTGCCGGCGTTCTTGTTGACGCTCAGGCTATCACAATGAATACGTCTCCCATTCCCGCGGAAGAGCTGAGACAGGTTTGGGACGAGCAGCTTGCTCTCCAGGTAGCTCCCGAGATTCTTAAGATTACAAAGATTGAATCAAAGAGCACAGCAACTCATGACGTATATGCTATCTACATTGATTCTATTGGTAACCCCGATGATATCACAAGACCCGACGGTCTTGCAGAAGACGCAGTAGGTCCTCAGACGGGCGCAACTCATGCGTTTGCACATCTTTCCGTTCCTACGGGTGCGGCTGCGGGCTCTCTTAACCTTGCTGTTAACGTTCAGGGTTACGGCGTTTCCTCCGGTTATGCCGCTACTTGGTCTGCAAGCACAATTACACTCAGTCTTTCAGCTCACTCTCTTGAGGCAATCGAGGGAACAGACGTAACAGACTTCAAGTCTTACTACACTTCTTGGATCCAGGGCGGTGGAAGCTATGGCTTCGATAAGGACGGTCTTACAACAAACGTTGCACTTGAGACATGCTACTTCCGTAACATGCTTCTTCGTGACGTAAACGGCGTCCTTTTCTGCCTTGAAGCATTCGGTGACGAAGGTGCTACAATCAGCGCAAAGTATGACGAGACAGCTCCCAGAACAATGGCTAAGTCTGAGCTTGAGTCTCTCATCGCAAGCTGGAAGGGCCTTCTTAAGCCCGAAGGCGAGAGAGTTGTTGAAATCTCCGGCGGTTCTCAGGGCGGCTTCCAGGCTATCGGCGTAGCTGCTATTCTTGATGACGAAATTACTGTTTGTAAGAGCCAGATCACATGGCTTGCAGACGTAACAAGCAATCTTGATACATCAAACATTCCTTGCGGCTTCCGTCCTTATCCTACAAAGGCTGAGGGTGAAGAGCGCAGCGCTCTTGAGTACGTTGATTCCGCTAACATGGCACAGCTTATCAAGTGCGAAACTATCGTTTCTCCCATCAGACTTGGTGACCTTACATCTCCTCCTACCGGTGTTATGGCAATGTACAACAACCTTACACACGGCAAGGCTGAGACAGATGGACCTTTCTCCATCAAGTTCGTACAGGGTGTATCTCACGGTCATTCAACATTCACTTCCGATTCTACAGTTCAGAAGTCTATCGAAACCTTTATCAACAACTACTGCACAGCAACTATCGAAGGTGCTCTTGCACCCAAGATTGATTCCTGGTCGATCGAAAACGGTGTTCTTACCGTTAATGCAAGCGGTATAATTGATTCCGCAACAGGCGACGCTCTTTGGGAAGCAGATCCCATGTTCGCAACAGTTGATTCGATCGTTCTCAGCGAGGGTATCGTATCCATTGGCGCAAATGCGTTTGATGTTGAAGAGGCTGAAGTAACACTTAAGCTTCCTTCCACTGTTAAGGCAATTGCTGACGGTGCGTTCGGTGCAGATGCCGATCTTACAAAGTACACCATCCGTTCCTACAACGACACGTATGCTCAGGCGTATGCTGAAAAGAACGGTGCAAACTTCGTAACACTTGGTGACATTTCCGCTTCCACAGCATATGCTTATTCGGTTGAGGGCAGCGTTCTTAACCTTGTTTCCACAGGTGACATCGCAGTTCTCACCGCTGACGCAACTCTCTGTGCTCTTGCACTTGCAAATGCAGAGACGATCAAGACCATTGAGATCGAAGGCAAGTTTGCTGCTATCGGTTCTCTTGAGGCTGCTCTCAAGAACTTCACAAGAGTTGAAAACATCAAGATCGACGTTCAGTCGACAAGCCTTGCCGAGGATGCAACAAATGTATTTGCAAATGCTGCAAATCTTACGTCACTCGGTCACGTTGAGTTTGATGCAATGGGCGCTCCCGTTGCCGATTCCGGCACATACAAGAAGGGCGAAGTAAGCCTTGAAGGCTTTATGGATCTTTACGGTGTTGACGGTATCCTTTCCGGAGACCGCGCTGTTACAAGCGTAGTCGTTCCCGGCACCTCGATTCCCGCAAGAGCATTTGAAAACAATACTTCTCTTGAAACAGTTTATCTGCTCGAGATATCCGATACAGCACACATCGCTGCTGACGCGTTCACGGGAACGAGCGGAGTTACAATTATTGTAGCTGACGAGGTTGCAAAGATCTCTGTTGAAGACGTTCTTGCAGAAGCGGGCATTGATAATGTAACAGTTTCTCTTACAGAAGAGGAAGAAGGTAGCTTTGGCGACAAGACAGGCGCCGCAGGAACCGCTGCAAAGTGGAAGATCAAGGGAAGCACCCTTATCATCTCGGGCACAGGTGCTGTAACAAAGCTTGAAGGTTTTGCCGAAGAGGACAAGGAAAATATCAATAATATCGTTATTGCTGACGGTATCACATCCATCAGTAGCGGTGTTATCAACGGCTTTACACTTGAAAGCGTAACTCTGAAGGGTGTAATTCTTCCTACAGCTGATG
>JAFQKA010000023.1 GCA_017397175.1 Clostridia bacterium
GCCTTTCTTCTTTTTTCTCTTTCCGTCTGGTTTCTCTTGTTTCTTCTTTTGCGAAAGAAGAAACAAGAGAAATGAGACAAAGAAAATCCAAACGCAAATGAATCCTCAAAAACAATATCATTTCCTCAAACCACACCTTTCTCCTTTTCATTTACAATGAAAAGGAGATCGAGATTTCATTCAAAGACGAGCGGACGACGGCGAGCTTGCTCGTTTGTGGTCGCCCCTACAATGTGGTTGTTAATACACCACCTTGTGGGAACGTATTCCGCAACCGTTCGTTTTTGCGGGTCGTCGAGGCGCCGACTCCTACCGGGTCAGATGAAATCGTTCGTTTTTACGGGTCGTCTGCCACCCATCTTCCAAAACCCAACCATAACCTAAACAAACAATAAAAGGAAACTTATTTATGCTGAATTTAAACCTGCTCACAATAGTTGAGGAAGAAGAAAGCAAGATCAAACTGATCTATGAAAAGATCAGAGACTTTTTCTTCGCCTCGGATACATATGAGCATTTTTCCACCGCATCCCGCATGAGCTCCCTGCGAATCTTCATCACCGCACTGCTTGTCGGCGTTTTCGCCTTCGTCGTGGTCTTTTCGGTGAAGAGACGGGCGGCAAAACGCTTCGTTGACGCGGTAAATAAATTTGAAAATTATACTCCCGAAAGCGCAAAAACCCTTGCCGAGCTTGGCCTCGCGCAGGATAAGGGTGTCATTTCGGCACTTGGGCGCGGCGGTCTTTCCCGACTTGTCTCAAGCGTGGAGGGAGATGAATATAACGAGAAAAACTTTTCCGCCAAACCCTCACGGGCGGCCGAAAAAGCCGAAAAAGCGGAAAAAGCCGAAAAAGCGGAAAAAGCCGAAAAAAAGCAAAAAAAGAAAATAACTCCGCCTCCATATAAAGCGGACCCTCAAAAGGACAGATTTTATCTCAGCGAGAAAAAAGCACTGTCCCTGCAGTCGATCTACGGCGGCAAAATGGGCACTGTCAGCACCGTCATTCTGACGGCAGTAGGCTGCGTTGCACTGTGGGTGGTGCTCGACCGCGCCATTCCCTTTATCCTGTCCATCATCGACGCAAGACTTTGATCCAACACCCCATCTCAAAGAAAGGAAAGCTCCCAAATGAACACAACCTACGGCGGCTCCCAGAGACGCAAACCCAAGAAAAACCCAACCACGGGGAAAACCCTGTTTGTAATATTCATGCTCGCACTTCTCAGCGCGGCAGTCATTATCGGCGTCCTGTTTCTGTCGGGCTTCCGTGTGATAGTTCAGAATAACGGAGCAGGCGAAGCGGTCAAATTCTTCGGCATGACCGAGCGCGGCGTGCCGCAAAAGGGGCTTTTGTTCTACCCCGACGGCATAAGAGCAGACCTTGACGCAAAAAATCAGACTATCAAATTCAAGGACGGCTCCCTTTACACGGGTCAGATAAAGGATCTGCTCCGTGACGGAACGGGCAAGATGACCTATTCAAACGGCGACGTCTACGAGGGCGAGTTTGCGGCAGACCTGCTCAGCGGCAGCGGCACTTTCAAATATAAGTCGGGCGATACCTACGTGGGCGACTACTTGAACGGTCAGAAATCGGGCGTGGGAACCTACACCTGGGCAGACGGCTCGTCCTATACGGGAGGCTTTGAGAACGACCTGCGCCACGGTCATGGCAGACAGATATACAGAGACAAGATCTCCTACTACGAGGGCGATTTCAAGGAAGGTCTCAAATCGGGACACGGACTTTTCGTCCTTGCCTCGGGCGACACCTACGAGGGTGAGTTTAAGAACGATATGAAGAACGGTCAAGGCAAGTACGCCTGGGCAAACGGCGACGTTTACGAGGGAGAATTCAAAGACGACGTTCTGAGCGGAATGGGAACCTTCACATGGGCGTCCGGAAAGTTCTACACGGGACTTTTTGAGGACGGCAAGATCGTTTCACAAGAGTAAAAACATAAATTGCGGGCGCAGGAAAGATCATATTCGGCACCCGCAATTTTAGAAAACAGAGGAAAAACAAAATGTTCAAGAAAATCACAAAAAAAGCGATCTGCCTGCTTCTTATGAGTGCGGTTTTGCTGACGGTCTGCTCCTGCTCAACAAAGCCGCCTGCAATCGATGAGGTAAAGGAGACCTTTTCGGCTCTGATCGAGGCGTCCTACGAGATAAACGGCATAATCTTCGGAGACGAGGTTGAGACCTACGACCGACAGGACGAGGAGGTCATCAAAAACGGCATTTATTACAACGTCCCCGACGGTTTTTATAACTACGAATTTCTCACCGAGAACAACAAATACCAGACCGAGGACGAGATAAGAGAAGCAACCTTGAAGGTGTATAGCGAGGACTATATCTCCTCGGTGCTTGACTCCTGCTTCAACGGCTTTATGGACGAGAGCGGCGAGACGGCGGTACAGCCCAAATACCTGGGACACACGGGCAAGCTCATGCTGAATACCGAGTACGAGGTCTACGTCACGGGTGACCGAAGATACGATCTTGACACCATGGAGATCGTAAAGCCCTCAAACGGAAAGATAGTGAACGTGTCCCTTGACGCCATCGACGGCGAGGAGAGGACGAAAGCAAGATTGACCTTCGTTTTGCAGGACGGCGAGTGGCGGCTTGACAGTCCCACCTACTGATAAATGAAAAACGTCTATATTGAAATAACCAACGTATGTAACCTTGCCTGCTCTTTTTGTCCCGGTCACAGCCGAGAGCCGCACTTTATGAGCGCGGAGGAATTTCGGGCTGTGGCAGAGAAGATCGACGGACAGGCAGACAACATTTTTCTTCACGTTATGGGTGAGCCACTGCTCCACCCCGAGCTTGAAGAAATACTTGAAGCGGTCGATAAAATGAGCGGAAAGCCCGCGCTGAAAATAACCACAAACGGCACGCTTTTAATGGAAACTCTGCCGATTTTGTTGAAATCCGAAAGACTAAAGACCCTGTGCATCTCCCTTCACTCCTTTGAGGCAAATAAGGGTGACGGATTTGAAGATTATATTGAATCCTGCACAGAGTGCGCCGAAAAGATCGGAAGATCGGGCAAATTTGCGGTTTTGCGCCTTTGGAACGAGGGCGGACTTGACAGCTTCAACGAAGACATTTTTGCTCTGATAAAAAAGAGGTTTCCACAGGAAAATTGGGAGAAAACAAGGCGAGGAATGAGAGTTGGTGACCACGTTTTCGTGGAATTTGGCGAAAAATTCGTCTGGCCCGACGGTGAAAATCTCCCCGAGATCGCGGGCGAACTTGAAACCGACTGCCACGCGCTGCTCTCTCAATATGCGATACTCTGTGACGGCACGGTGGTTCCCTGCTGTCTCGACCGCAACGGGGATATTCCTCTGGGCAATATTTTTGGGCAGACCCCCCAGGAGATCTTGTCCTCCCCGAGAGCCAAAACCATGCGCGACGGCATCGCATCTCACCGCGCTGTGGAAAAACTCTGCGCCACCTGCTCAAAGAGGTGCGGTGCTTTCCAAAAGTAAAAAAATTTAAAAGGATAAATTATGATAAAGATCTTCCATTTGGGCGACGTTCATCTTGACAGCTCCTTCAGCGGCGGCGACCTTGCCCTCCGCGAGAAAAAAAGAGCGAGAGCAAGAGAAATTTTTGCCCGGACAGTTGAATATATAAAAGAAAACGGTTACGATCTGGTGCTTATTCCCGGCGACCTTTTCGAGGGTGATTCTCTCACACGGGACGGCGCGGATTTTTTGCGCGGGGAGCTTGGAAAGATCCCTTGTCCGGTTGTGATAGCCCCCGGAAACCACGATCCTTATGTTCAAGGCGGATTTTACAGCTCAGACCTGCCCGAAAACGTCCACGTTTTCACGGGCGAGGGGCTTTCCTACTTTGATTTTGAGGATATGGGTGTCCGCGTCTACGGCTATGCCTTCACGGGCAACTCCCACCGCCAGAATCCCCTGACGGGCTTTGTGTGCGAGGATAGCGGAAGGATAAATATTCTCTGCGCCCACGGAGATACTGCGTCGCCGCTTTCACCCTACGCGCCACTGTCTGTGTCCGACATGGAAAACGCGGGATTTTCTTACTGCGCCCTGGCGCATATTCACCGTCCCCCTCAGATGATCGAGGGTGACACCTGTATTGCTTATTCGGGCTTTCTCATCGGCCAGGGATTTGACGAGACGGGCCGTGGAGGGGCCTTGTCGGTGACACTTGAGGACTACGGCCATCGCGCCGTGGCGAGAGCCGAAAGGGTGACGATCGAGGGCGCGGGATATGAGATCGCCGAGATTGATATAGACGGGTCGCAAAACGACGGTCAGACCCTTGAGATCCTTCGGGAAAAGATAAAAAAATACAGCGCGGAGACCTCCTTGCGCGTAAATCTTCAGGGCAACGTCTCAAAGGATTACCGCCCCGACACACGCCGACTGACACAGCAGCTGTCGGAAGGACTTGAATACCTTGAAATAAAGGACGGCACTCTTCCCTTGCTTGACGTGGAGAGCTATGAAAATGATCAGACGGTCATAGGCGAGCTTTTCCGCACGTTGAAGGAAAAAATGCTGACGGGCGACGAGAGACAGAGAGCTATGGCGGCCATGGCATGGCGGCTTGGTTTGGCGGCACTTGAGGACAGAGAGATAACCCCCATTCTCGGCATCGCCGAGGAGGAAGGCGAGGACTGAAATTGGTAATTTTAAGCGTTTATATAAAGGAATTCGGCTCAATTTGCGACAGGGAAATTGCCCTGTCCGAGGGACTGAACATTATCGAGGGTAACAACGAATCGGGAAAAAGTACCCTGCTCTCCTTTATCAAGTTCATGCTTTACGGACTGCCCAAAAAGGCGGCAGGCGAGGTGGTCAGCGAGAAGGAAAGAGCCTTTTCCTGGCAGAACGGCGTGGCGGCAGGCAGTATGACGGTGCAGACCGAGGAGGGCGTTTTCCGCATAGAAAGAAGCGCGAAGGCGACTTCGAGAAGCGAAAATGCGAAGATATTCGACACTCAAACAGGTGAGCAGGTTCACGCGGGTGAAAATCCTGGCGAGCTGTTTTTCGGACTTCCCTTGAACGTGTTCGAGAGTACCGCTTGCGTAAAACAGCTGAAATGCACGCAGCTTGACGGCAGCGGACTTGGTACGGCTATTGAAAACCTCATGGTGGCCGCAGACGAGAACACGAGCGTAAAAAAAGCGACCCAAAAGCTTGACAGCGTCCGCAAAAAGCTGATGCACAAGACGGGCCGCGGCGGCGAGATCGCGGATATTGAGGATCGGATACTTTCCTTGCAGAACCGAGTAAAGAACGCAGGCGAGCGGTCAAAGCATATGGATATAAAGGAGGCGTCTCTTGTAAGCGCCGACAGAATAATAGCCGAGGCGAGAGGTGCGCTGGAAGAAGAAAAGGCCCTGAGCCGAGCTTACGAACAGCGGCAGCTTCTTATTCGATTTGAGGCGCTCCGCAGCGCAAAGAAGAGGGTCGAGGCGTTGAGATCACAGGAAAAAGAGGCTCTTTGCGCAGGTTGCTTTGGAGGCAGACTTCCCGACGTGAGCGAGATATCGACCCTGTCGGAGCTGAGGGTGAAATATACCCAGGCAAAGGAAAGCCGTATTCGCGCGGAGGAAGGGTTCGAGGAGCTGAAAAGGCAGAGATTGCCCGAGGACGAGACCGACCGCGCCGCGCGGCAGATGACCGAAGACGGCGGCGAGCGCGCAGTGCTGGAGGGCTACTCCGTGGCGCAGAAAAAGTCGGAGAAAGCGAGAAAAACGGGAGCTTTGCTCCTGATCGCGGCGGTTGTGTTTGCCCTTGTGGGCGCGGTCTTTGCTACCACTGTCAGCTTCCTGCCTACACTGATCTCTGCTTCAAAGTCGGTTAAAATTGTATGTACGGCGGTGTCCTTTTTGCTCTGCGCTTTTGGCGCGGCGCTTGGCATTTCCGCCTTTGTAAGGTCGAAAAAGCTCGAAAAGGAGTGCGATCGGATCACGCAGGACTACGGCTGTGAGGAATACAGCCGCGAGGCGCTTGTTATCCGACTTGCCGCCCTGCGCCACCGCATTTCCGAGCGAGAGAGCTTTGAAGCGATGGTCTGCCGTCTCCGTGACGGAATAGGTGAGGCTATCGGCGCCGAAAAGAGCGCCGAGGAACAGCTTGCAAGGCAGTATGCTATCCTCTGCCCCGACGGGATCCCCGATGACAAGGAGATAGAGGAAAGAGCCGCAGAGCTGGGTCAAAAGTACCATACCTTGTCAGACAAGGTGGGTGAGATACGGCGGGATATTGATAAATACAGTGCGCTTGTTGCAGAGCGTGAGGCTGAGCTTGCCTCATACGATGAGGCGGAGATACGGCGCAGTGTAACCCCCGAAATCGAGGAAAAGCTGGCGGGCGTGAATATTACCATGCTCCGTCGGGATATAGAGTTCCAGCAGGCGCGGCTTGAGTCGGCAATGCAGAAAAAGCAGGCGTCCGAGCGGGAGATGATAACCCTGCAGGCAACCACCGAGGATCCCGAAAAGCTGACAGTTGAGCTTGAGGAGCTGAAAAAGGCTCTTGCAAGGAGAAAATTCATGCACGACAGCCTGACCCTTGCCACCGAGAGCATCTCGCAGGCGTCCGAATCGGTTCGGCGCAACATAACGCCGCGGCTTCGCCGCCACGCGGGAGAAATTTTGGAAAAGCTCACCGACGGAAGATATAAAGAGATCTCGATCTCGCCCGATTTTGCCGTCAGCGTCATAGCGGACGGTGAGACGAGACCCGTGGAGGCATTGAGCAGCGGAACGCGAGACGCTCTTTATCTTGCTATCAGACTTGCGCTTGTTTTAGTGCTTTACAGAAACGAAAAGCCGACCCTGCTCCTTGACGAGATCCTTTCTCAGATCGATGATACCAGAGCGAAAAATATTCTTCAAATGCTCTCCGAGTATACGAAAAACGGCACTCAGTGCTTGCTTTTCACCTGCCATTCCCGTGAGGGCGTCATGTCCGACGCACCAGCCGTAAAGATGTGAGACGGAGGGACGCACTTGGGGCTTTTTGAAAAAAGCCCCCACCAAGCCCCTTTGAAAAGGGGCCTGGACTCCCCAAACTAAACTCGGGAAAAAGATGTCTGAACAACATCTTTTTTGGTGAAGATTGAGGAAAAGGGATTGAATCACTTAACAAAACCACAACGAAAACGATGTCTGAACAACATCGTTTTTGGGGACGAAAAATAAAATTTGTAGGGGACGACGTCCTCGGCGTCCCGTTTTCGGCGGGAGGATAATATCCTCCCCTACAAGAATCGCTCTTGTTTTACATTGTGGGAGGAATTCTGTAATCATTCGTTTTTTACGGGACGCCGAGGACGCCGTCCCCTACGGGTATGTTGAGAACGAACGATTACCACCCACCATCTCCACAGACCAGAGAATTCGCCCAACCCCCTTTGAAAA
>JAFQKA010000024.1 GCA_017397175.1 Clostridia bacterium
GTAGCGAATGATTTTCAAAAGTCAATGTCCGCTTTTTCTTTGGTAACCAAAGTTGCTGTGAAAAAGTTTGGCCAAAACTTTATACAAAAAGGGTGAGAACGAAAGTTCTCACCCTTTTAATTATCTGTTTTCAAGTTGTGCCTTTACCATCATGTCCTTGACCTTCATAAGTCGGGTAAGGTTGCCGCGCTCGTTTTCTTCAAGCTTCATCTTAATTGACTTTATGCCTGCCTCGTATCGGGGGATCATAATATGCTCCAGCGCGTTTACGCGGCGTCTGGTCTGCTCGATCTCCTGCGCCATAAGCTGTGCGGTCTTTTCAAGCTCCGCCAATCTTACCATGTCCTCAAGCACCTCGCCCAAGGCTCCGATAGCGCCGTCAAGCTCCGCGGTAGTAAACGCGAGACCGTAATTTATACTGTCTCCCGATTCTCTCACGTCCAGACTGAACTCGGGCACCATAACGCTCATAACGTTCTTCTGCGAGACCTCAACGCTTCCCTCTCTGCGGGGCAAAATAAGCGCGCCCTTGAGCATTTTCGGAGAGGAAACGGCCGCCGCCACCGAAAAGTCGGCATAATATTCAGATAATTTTTTCTCTACCCGTTCACGCAGCTCCTTGTCCTCACGGACAATGTCGAGAAACTGCCGCATAAGCTCGTCCCGCTTATCTTTGAGCAGCTTGTGACCTCTGCGTGACGTCAGAAGTCTGACCTGGAGCTTTTTCAGCTCCATTCGGGTCGGATTCACACGAATCTCAGCCATTTTTATCTCCTCCGTGGCTCAATTGCACTAAAAATCTTATTTTCCCTGCCAGTATTTTTCAACAAGCTCGGGCTTGATACGCTTCATCTCGGCTTTGGGAAGCATTGAAAGGAGCTTCCAACCAAGATCAAGTGTTTCCTCGATGGTGCGGTTCTCATAGAAGCCTTGGTTGATGTACTCAGCCTCAAATGCGTCCGCAAACTGCGCATACAGACGGTCAACAGGGGACAACGCCGCCTCGCCCAGAACTACCATAAGCTCTTTTGCTTCCTTTCCTCTTGCATAAGAGGAGAAGAGCTGGTTCAGCGTTCCCGAATGGTCTTCTCTCGTCTTGCCCTCGCCGATACCCTTGTCCTTGAGACGGGACAGGGAGGGAAGAACGTCAACGGGAGGCATATAGCCCTTGCGGTACATTTCACGGGAAAGAATGATCTGTCCCTCGGTGATGTAACCGGTAAGGTCGGGAATGGGGTGGGTCTTGTCGTCCTCGGGCATGGTCAGGATCGGGATCATAGTGATAGATCCCTCGCTTCCCGCCTTTCTTCCCGCACGCTCGTACATGGTAGCAAGGTCTGTATAAAGGTATCCGGGATATCCTCGTCTGCCGGGGACTTCCTTTCTTGCCGCCGAGACTTCGCGCAGAGCCTCTGCGTAGTTGGTAATATCGGTCATGATTACAAGCACGTGCATATCGCACTCAAATGCCAGATATTCTGCGGCGGTCAAAGCCATACGGGGCGTTGAAATACGCTCGATGGCAGGGTCGGACGCAAGGTTTATAAAGAGGACGGTACGGTCGATAGCGCCCGTCTTCTTAAAGTCGGAAATGAAGAAGTCCGCTTCCTCAAATGTGATACCGATAGCGGCAAATACAACGGCGAATTTACCGTCTGTACCTCTCACCTTCGCCTGTCTTGCGATCTGCGCCGCCAGGTTTGCGTGAGGCATACCCGAGCCTGAGAAGATGGGAAGCTTCTGTCCGCGCACCAAGGTGTTCAGACCGTCGATGGTCGAAATACCCGTCTGAATGAACTCGGAGGGGTAGATTCTCGCGGCGGGGTTGATAGGAGTACCGTTAATGTCCAGTTTTTTGTCGGCTATGATCTTTGCGCCGCCGTCAATAGGCTCGCCCATGCCGCTGAAAACTCGTCCCAGCATATTCTGAGATACGGGAAGCTGAACGCCGTGTCCCGTAAAGCGAACCTTGCTCTCGGCAAGATTCAGACCCGCCGAGCTTTCAAAAAGCTGAACGAGAACGTCTCGTCCGTTTACCTCAAGAACTCTGCAACGTCTCACGTCGCCGTTTGGCAGCTGGATCTCGCCCAGCTCGTCGTATTTTACGCCGTCAACCTGACGCACAAGCATCAAAGGGCCGGCAACTTCTTCGATGGTTTTATATTCTCTTATCATGTTCCGTCCTCCTTTACGCTTCGTTTGCACGTCTCACAGCCTCGTCAAGCTGCTGTGTGATCTCGGCTTCTATCTTCTTAAATTCTTCCTTGTAATCAGCCGTGGGAACAGCCTTTGCACGTCCGATCCTTTCACGGACGGGAAGAGTTGCAATATCGTTTATATCCGCACCTGCCTCGATTGCCTCCTTTGCCTTGTCCTCAAATACGAAGACCAGACGGAGCAGCTCATACTGCTTGTCAAGGGGCGTGTAGCCGTCCACGTCGTCAAATGCGAACTGCTGCAGGAAGTCCTCACGCACCGAGCGCGCAACTTCAAGTGTCAGTCTGTCCTCAGGAGACAGAGCATCAAGACCGACCAGCTTTACGATCTCCTCAAGCTCGTTTTCCACCTGAAGTATCTTCAGGCTGCGTCCTGTCAGCGTCATCCAATCGGAAGAAACGTTTTCGGCAAACCACAAATCAAGCCTGTCGCGGTAGAGCGAGTAAGAATTGAGCCAGTTGATAGCGGGGAAGTGACGGCGGTATGCAAGGGAGGAATCAAGTCCCCAGAAAACTTTGACTATACGGAGGGTCGCCTGAGTTACAGGCTCGGAAATGTCACCGCCCTGAGGGGATACGGCACCGATAGCGGAAAGTGTTCCGATTCGTCCGTCCTCACCAAGGCAGACAACTTTACCCGCACGCTCGTAGAACTGAGCGAGACGGGAGGTAAGGTAGGCGGGATAACCCTCCTCACCGGGCATTTCCTCAAGTCGACCCGACATCTCGCGCAGAGCCTCTGCCCAACGGGAGGTGGAGTCGGCAATAACAGCCACGCTGTAACCCATGTCGCGGTAATATTCCGCGATGGTGATACCCGTGTAAATAGACGCCTCACGAGCCGCAACGGGCATATCCGAGGTGTTTGCGATAAGAACGGTTCTGTCCATTAAGGATTTGCCAGTTCTGGGGTCGGTCAGCTCGGGGAATTCGCGCAGAACGTCTGTCATTTCGTTTCCGCGCTCGCCGCAGCCGATGTATACAACAAGGTCAACGTCACTCCATTTTGCAAGCTGATGCTGAACTACCGTCTTTCCGCTTCCGAAAGGTCCGGGAACACAAGCTGTACCGCCCTTTGCAATGGGGAAAAGCGCGTCAATAGAGCGCTGACCCGTGATCATAGGTTCTGCAGGGGGCAGCTTTTCTTTATAAGGACGGGAAACACGAACGGGCCACTTCTGAATCAAAGTCAGAGGCTCAACGTCGCCGCCGTCCACCTTTATTTTACCGATAGAATCGGTAACTCTGAATTTTCCGCTTGAAATGGTCACCAGGATTCCGCTCTTTCCGGGAGGAACCATGATCTTGTGACGGATAACGTCGGTCTCCTGAACGTAGCCCAGGACCTCACCCTCCACAACGCGCTCTCCCGCGCCCTTTGCAGGCTCAAATTCCCACATACGATCGCGGTCGAGAGCCGGCTCGTCAATACCCTTTTCGATATTGGAGCCGAACTTTGCACAAAGGGTCTCCAGCGGTCTCTGGATACCGTCGTAAATATTCTTTATCAGACCGGGGCCAAGCTCAACCGAAAGAGGCGCGCCGGTAGATACAACTATATCACCGCGTCCCAGACCCGCAGTCTCCTCGTAGACCTGAATTGACGCACGGTCCCCGTGCATCTCGATGATCTCTCCGATCAGCTTTTTCTCTCCGACTCTTACAACGTCGAACATATTTGCCTCTCTCATGCCCTCGGCGATGACCAGAGGACCCGAGACCTTAAGTATCTTTCCTGTTACATTTTCCATTTGGAAAATCTCCTTAAATTTCAATGTTATACGATAGTTTAATCAAACAATACGTTGGAACCCGTAGCGCGCAGAGCGGCGTTTTTGAGGTTGGCCATTCCGTAGCCTGTGCTGCCCTGCCGTCCGGGGATCGGCACTATGGCGGGGGTAAGCTTGTCCTTGTATTTTGCAATATCCTCTTCAATCTGACAGGCAATGTCCTCGGTAATAAATATCACACCGATGTCGCCTATCCGCGCCAGTGCGTGAAGAGCCGACGCCGCCTCGTCGGGATCGGATACGGGACGTGCCGCAAAGCCCAGTGCCATATAGCCGAGAACACTGTCACGGTCGCCTATAACTGCTATCTTATACATAGCTTCCCCTCACTCTCCGGGCGATCCTTTCGGGTGAAAGTCCCGCCGCCTTGCCCGCCAAAATTATGCGGACGTTTTTGATCTCATATTCGAGCTTGCAAAGGAAGGTAAGCACGATCGGAATACCGAAGGGGATATATCTTGCCTCCTGCAGCTTTGCCTCAATGAGGCTGTCACATTCGTTCTCGAAATTTTCCGTGCCTGACCCAAGTGCCTCGGCTATGCGAGGATATCTGGCAGAGACAAGACCGGAAATTTTGTCCATAAGCTCGCCATCCTCCTGATCTGCCGCTTCCCTCAGCGTCTCAACGCCAATATAGCCGCCGTCGATCAGAGCATCCGAGAGCAGTCCCTCTGTCAGACCGTTTTTGCCCATGCCGATAATACGTACCAACATCATCACATTAGTCATGTCGATCTTCGTCTTAACGAAATCTACGGTAAAGCCGTCGCCCGTCTTTTCCGCCGCGCTGAGCATATCCGCAAAGCAGGCGCGGTCAAGGGGCAGGTCGATCTTCAGCGGATCGCAGGTAGTGGCATAGTCTGTCTTTGCCTTTTTTGCCGCTTGCGCCAGGTTCTTTGAAAGGGAAGAAAAGTCTCCGCTTTCAGCCATTTCTCTGTAACGCTCGACAGGAAGACTACCCACGTCAAAAAGCAGGTCGGAGAAATCAATTCCGCTGGGAATACACCGCAGAGCCGCCTTTATGTTGGCGCAGTCGTAGGCAAGTCGGATAATGGGAGTAACTCTCCGTCCTCCTTCATCACTTTCAACCACGTCAAGGGCATCCTTCAGCCGTCTTGAGAGCACCTCGTCCAATCGGTCGGGATCCTTTGCCTCCTCTGCCGAGCCGAGAATACCGCTCTCAAGCGCCACCGCCGCCGCAGATTCTGTGTTCTGCGCTTCGATCATGCGCCCGATCATTTCTCTGCCCGGCATGGTCGCCTCAATGGCGCGCACACGGGCGGAGATATACATATATTCGGTCGATTTGTCCTTTATACTCATTTTTATCAGCTTTCTTTTGAATTTTTGGGGGATCGGGGATTAACCGAACAATATCCTTGCAACGTCCCCTTCAAGCCGCTCTTTTGCGGACTCGATCAGCGCCTCGACCGAGCAGTTGATGTCCAGGTCGCCTATGCGAATGATCATTCCGCCCTCGATCTTAGCCGTCTCTACCGAAACGCCCGCACGTTCAAGAAGGTGCGACACGGGTTTTCCTGCCGCCATCTTCTTTGCCGCAGGGATTATTTTCGTGCCTGCGCGCATAATATCCTCCTGGGAGAGAAGAACGTCAACGGGAGCTTCATTGCTCTCCTCGCCGTACAGCTCGCGGTTCGTCTTCTCGATATCAAGCTGTGATGACAGAGCGGAAACGAGCAGCTTTGCCAAAAACTCGATATACTGTTCGTCGGGAAGAGAAAGGATCTCCTTTTTCGCCGTTTCGAAGGCAAGATCCGTAGCATGGCTTTTTGCTTGCGCGATTATGTTCCGCTTTTCAAGTGCCGCGCCCGATTTTGCTCTTGAGATAAGGCTCTCCGCCTCACGGTGGGCGGCAACGTCAAGTTCAGCCTTAATGTTATCCGCATCACCGCTTGCGCGCAAAATTATCTCGTTGCACTTTTTCTGGGCGTCCTCGATCATGCGAGCGGCGTCAAGCTGAGCCTCGGCTATGATTTTGTCTTTTATCTTATCAAGACCGGTCATTTATAAAATCTCCGTTACGTACAGATTAAACTGTGTAGAAAAGAATGGGAAGAAGGGAAACGAGAAGCGCGAAGATAGCGTAGGTCTCAACCAGCGCGGAAGCTGTAATTGCCTTACCTACCTCGTCGGGACGCTTTGCGATAAGATTGATACCTGCAGCCGCAACCTTTGCCTGATGGATAGCGGAGAAGTATCCCACAACCGCGATAGGCAGAGAAGCCATGAGGAAGTAACCGCCCTGAGCCACGGTCAGAGTAGCGGGCTCACCGAACAGACCTATCTTCATGATGATAAGGAACGCTGTGATAAGACCGTAGATACCCTGTGTTCCGGGGAGAGCCTGCAAAAGCAGAGCCTTACCGAACTTGGAGGGGTCTTCCGTGAGAAGTCCCGCAGATGCCTGTCCTACGATACCAACACCCTTGGCAGAGCCCATGCCCGAGAAGATGGCAGCAACCGCTGCACCGATGATTGCGATATTGTTTCCGCTGAATATTTCCTTAAACATAACTTTTTTCTCCTTTTATTTGTCTGTTGTATATTTGTCCGAGGGTTTTAAGGGTGCAAAGGGCACGCCGCCGTCCTCGAAAAACTTACCGAAAAATTCGATATACTGAAGTCTGCTGGTGTGAACGAAGGTACCAAGCACGTTGATGGCAAGATTGAGCAGGTGACCGACCGTGAAGATCAGAACCATCATAATAAATCCGACCACGCTTGGACCGCCCATGGTGCTCATGGTGTTGACCACCTGACCGATAACGCTTGCCGCCAGTCCGAGCGCCAATATTCTTGAATAGGAAAGCAGGTCTGCGGCATAGTTGATCGTACCGTAAAGACTGCCCACGCCCTTGAATATTTTCATGATAAATGATTTTTCATGCCGTCCCTGGGTGACAATAAGGGAAAGAGCACCGCAAATCGCCACGTATTTTCCCCAAGGGAAGAGGAAGGTAAGTCCGAGTCCCGCAAAAAACAGCCACCAGGTGGGAATATCGCATATAGCGTCAACCCACTGTCCTTTTTTGCAGAGCACGCAGAACTGAACCGCCATACCCGCCACCATGTGGACCGCGCCCGTACCCAAGGAGATTATGAGGAATCCCATAGGATTCTGGATCGGGTCAAGTATCACCGCCAAATTCACGTTTGCGGTGGCACCCTCAATGCCCATCATGTTCTCCATGAACGCCTGCGGAATATTTCCGAAGTACGCACCGAACAGTATACCGCCGATGATACAGAAGATTCCGCAATAGCCGAACATTGCAAGGAAGTTTCTCATTCCCTCACGGGGATTGAGAAGCAAAATTCCTCCGAAGCACGCAACCACCAGAATCGCACCGTAGCCCACGTCCGCGAACATGAGACCGAAGATAATAACGTAGAACAAGCTCATTATCACCGTAGGATCATAGGTGCCGTACTTGGGGTAAGCGTACATTCCCATCACCCACTCAAAGCTGCGGGAAATAGGATTGTTTTTCAGTAATACCGGAGGCTCGTCTCCCTCGTCGGGATCGGTCATCTCAAAAGCGCACTCGAATTTTGAGAGCAACGCTTCGACCCTTTCCTGCCGATCCTCGGGGACCCAGCCGCATATCACCGTGCAGCTTTCCGTTCCGAGCAGTTGCATCTTTGCTTCTGCCCTCCTTGCCTCGGTCACAAGCAGATCGTAATAGCACTCAAGCAGATCGGTGTCCTGCGCGATCTCCCCAAGTCTCTTTTCGATCTCCTCGACCCGTGCCTCGGCTCGCCTTACAGCTCCTTTTGTCTGTGCTATGGCTTCTTTTGCCGTTCCTTTATCTTCAAAGGTAACTTTGACAAATCCGAGTCCCGCCAGTCCTCGCATGACCTCCGCTTCGTTTGCCGTCAGGTAGGTAACGGACACGAGCATGGTCGTGCCGTCGTCCTTTACCGTTTCAACGTAAGCTCCGTCCTGCGCCACTGCCTCGTCGATCTTCGACAGGGGTGTGCCGCCGGGGAAAGAACCGAGAACGATACCTGCCTTGTCCGTTCCCGGACATTCAAGCGGAAGATCGTAATCTGCCCATGCCTCAAGGGCGCTCAGCTTGGTTTGAAGTGCCGCCAGCTCGCCCGCGCACTTGGATTTTTCTCCGCCAAGAGCCATCACCTCTGCCGTATATTCCTCGGCTCTCTTGTGGCTTCCCGCCTTTCCGAAGGCGTCCATATCAAACTGTATAGGTTGAGAGGACAGACCTTTTTTCTTTCCGTATTTTCGCAGAGCGGAAAGAGCGGAATCGGCAGTTTGTATTTTTCTTTCAAGCTCTGCTCGCTTTCCTTGCAGGTCGGTGAATACGGGAGAAAGCTCTCCTTGATCCTCCGACTCCTGCCTCAGCTCCATGGCACGCAGGCGCATCAGCCTTGAAAGCAATGCGTCCGTGTCCCGTTTGTGTGCCAAGACAGTCAGCTTTTTCATTTTGCTAACCGACATTTTTATCCGTGCCTTTCTTTTGTTTTAGATCTCGGTCACTTCCGAAATGATCAGTTTTACGGCTTCTTTCATATTTTCGAGAGCCGTTTGCGTAAGGGTCTGAGCATCATCCTTTGCCGCCGTGCGGTTTTTCTCGGTCAGATCCTCCGATTTTTTCCGCATTGCCGCCAGGTCACTTTCAAGAGCCTTTTTGGCATCGTCCTTGACGTTGGCTCTCAGCTCGTTTGCCTGTTGCTCGGCCTGAGCTATCATGTTCCTTGCGCGAGAGGCAGCCTCCGCGCGGATCTGCTCTGCCTTTTCTTCCGTCTCCTTTATCTGACGGATCGCTTCCTTTGACATTTTGATCTCCTTTTTTGTCCGGTAGGATAATTATAACCAATACAGAATTATTTTACCACACGTTGTCTGATTTTGCAAGCGTTTTTTGAGGCTTTTTTCCTCATCTTTCCTTATTTTTTCTTTGTTTTTTGACTTTTCTGTGTGTAAATTTTACAAGTCAAAAAAATAACGGGTTTTCCGTGTTTCTTCGTCCCGTTAATATTGAGTTGATATTCGCGGAGTATGATATACGCGTATAATGGGAATTTTGCCCAAATCCTGCCGCTCAAAGCCGGCAAAACAAAATATGAAAGCGAGATTTTTATGCTTACACTCAAAAAAATCGTAAAGCAGTACCCCGCAGGCGATACGACGGTCGATGCGCTGAGAGGGATCGACATTGAATTCAGAAAAAGTGAATTCGTGGCAATTCTCGGCCCCTCCGGTTGCGGAAAGACTACCCTGCTCAACATCGTGGGCGGTCTTGACAAGTACACCGAGGGTGACCTTGTGATAAACGGCGTGTCCACGAAACAGTACAAGGACGCCGACTGGGACACATACAGAAATCACTCGATAGGATTCGTGTTCCAGAGCTACAATCTGATACCTCATCAAACGGTGCTTTCCAACGTAGAGCTTGCCCTGACGCTTTCGGGAGTGTCAAAGGCGGAGCGCAGAAAGAGAGCAAAGGAAGCGCTTGAAAAGGTCGGACTTGGGGATCAGCTTACAAAGCGCCCAAATCAGATGTCGGGCGGTCAGATGCAGAGAGTTGCCATAGCGAGAGCACTTGTAAACGACCCCGAGATCATTCTTGCCGACGAGCCTACGGGCGCTCTTGACAGCCATACCAGCGTTCAGATAATGGAGCTTCTCAAGGAGATCTCCCGTGATAAGCTCATTATCATGGTAACTCACAACCCCGATCTGGCAGAGCAGTATGCTACAAGGACCATAAAGCTCATTGACGGACAGATCGTGGAGGACAGCGCACCTTACAGCGGCGGAACGGTCGAGTTTGAATCAAAGGAATGCAAGAAGAATAAGAAAAAGGAAGGCAAGGGCAAAAAGGCTCAGATGTCCTTCTTTACCGCTCTTTCTCTGTCACTGAACAATCTTATGACAAAGAAAACGAGAACGATCCTGACCAGCTTCGCAGGTTCTATCGGCATTATCGGAATCGCACTTATCCTTTCTGTATCCTACGGTGTCAAAGCTTATATTGACCAGGTGCAAAAGGATACTCTTGCAAGCTATCCTATCATGCTCCAGCACGAAACGGTCGACATGACCGAGCTTATCATGTCGGTGGCGGGCACCACCGGCGGCACGGGTGCCGACGGCGAGCCTCACGAGCTTGACCGAGTATATGCCAACAATATGCTCTACGAGCTGATGAATAAGATGAACAACCTCGAGACCGAAACCAACGACCTCAAGTCCTTCAAGAAATTCCTTGAGACCGATGAGCGCTTTAAGGAATACGTTTCGGGAGTTCAGTATTCCTACGACCTTGACATGAACGTGTTCACAAAGGACACCAACGGCAAAATAGTCCGCGGAACCTTTGAGGAACTGATGGATACGATCTACGGACAGGAAATGACCGCTCTCATGCAGTCAAATCCCATGATGGCGAGCTTCAGCGTATGGCAGGAGCTTCTCTCGGGCAAGGACGACCAACTGATAACGCCCCTGCTCCACGAGCAGTACGACGTGATCTACGGCGACTGGCCCAAGGCTTATAACGAGATCGTCCTTGTGGTAGACAAAAACAACGAAATAACCGATATCACTCTCTATCAGCTGGGTCTGAAGACTTCCGATGAGCTGAAGGCTCACCTTGAGACCATGCAGAAGGGCGAAGACTTCGACCTTTCGGGCGACTCAAGCTGGAGCTATGAGGATATCTGTTCAAAGGAATTCAAGCTGGTGCTTGCCCCCGACATCTACCAGAAGCAGTCAAACGGGAACTTCGTTGACCTGAGTGCAAGCGAGGCGGGACTTGACTTCCTCTATCACGACGAAAAGGCTGTGACCCTCAAGATCACGGGTATCATTCGTCCCAACGACAACGCGGTATCCAGCATGATAACCGGCTCTATCGGCTACACAAAGGCTTTGACCGAGCATATAATAAATGAAACCGCAAAGCGCGATATCGTATCGCAGCAGCTCGCAGACACGACGACCGACGTGTTCACAGGTCTTCCCTTTGCTACGGGCGACGAGATCGAGCCTACTCCCGCACAAAAGGCGGAGGCATTTGCGGAATATGCAAAGACCGCAGACGACGCAACGAAAGCGATCTTTTACAAGGCTATGAAATCCGAGCCTTCGGCGCAGTACCTTATGCAGGCCCTCAGCGCAGCTGTGATGCAGATGACCGAGGAGCAAAAGGATGCAACTCTTATAGCCGCCATCTCCGCACAGATGAGCGTTGACGCCGAGCAGGTGCAAGGCTACATTGCCTCCATGACCCCTCAGGAAAAGGAGGGTTATCTTGCACAGATCCTGACGGCCTCCATCAAAGAGCAGTACAAAAATGAGGTGCTCTCGGCCATCGAAATGATGCCCGAGGCTCAGCTTGCTGTGGCATTCGATGCAGAGCCTATCACAGAGGAGCAGTATACCTTCCTCTACGACAATTTCATGCCCGCAACCGTCTCCGAGGCAACGTATGAGGAAAATCTCAAGCTCCTGGGCTACGTGGATATTGAATCGCCTTCTGTGATCAGCATTTTCGCCAACACCTTTGAAAACAAAGACGAGATCGCTGCTCTCATCACCGAATACAACAAGGATAAGAGCGAGGAGGAACGGATAGAATACACGGATTACGTCGCTATCCTCATGTCCTCTATCACGACTATAATCGACGCTATCTCCTACGTTCTTATTGCGTTCGTTGCCATTTCTTTGGTGGTTTCCTCTATCATGATCGGAATCATCACCTATATCTCCGTGCTTGAGCGAACAAAGGAGATCGGAATCCTACGTTCCATCGGTGCCTCAAAGAAGGATATTTCCCGAGTGTTCAACGCCGAGACACTTATCGTGGGATTTGGCGCGGGTGCTATCGGAATCGTTATCACCTATATCTTTGACGCAATTATTACGGCGATCCTGCACGCGCTGACGGGAATAAACACCCTGAACGCTATCCTGTTGCCCGAATACGCATTGATTCTTGTTGCCATCAGTATGATATTGACCTTTGTGGCAGGACTTATCCCCTCGGGAATTGCCGCAAAGAAGGACCCTGTGGTTGCTCTCAGAACAGAGTAAATCATTCAAAATAAAAAACCGACCGCGCCGTTGGCGCGGTCGGTTTTTATTGTTGATAGATACGTGTTTTTTACATGTCTCTGCTGATATCAAGCGGGACGGACGGGCTTAGCCCAATTCGCCGATATCTATTTCGATATCACCTGCATTTGTCAGAACGTTTCCGTTTAGAGCGACCTTGAGAGACATAACCGCGGCTGTGATGGGTTGAGCTTTGATAGCTGTCTCGGCTGCGGAACCTGCCCTACAAATAAGGTTTACGGTGATCGTGTCGCTGTAAGGATTGTCCTTGCCTGTGTTGTTAAGAGATCTCGTCAGCCACTCGTTGGTGGTGAAGCTTGTGGCATCGGCTAAGATGACAGTGTTGATAAGATATGCATTCTTGAACGCATCAACATCAAAGTGAAGCTGTGCGGCAGAGCCTAAGTTGATGGTGCCGACCTCGGGGAGATCGTCGCCGTCTATCCATACTCTTTCAAGAGCAAAGCAGTCTCTGAAGATTCCGTATGCGTTTCTGATGGTGGCATTTGCAGGGAAAATGATGTTCTTTGCTGCCCGGCAGTTTGTGAAGAGCCAGCTTCCCGAAGCGACAGTAGCTACGGAACTGAGATCGATCGTGTTGTCCTGAGCCTCTGTGCCTGCCTCAAATACCTTCGTCAGAGCCATGTCGTCGTGGAACGTACCCGAGGAAAGGAGATCAAAGTCGGAAGACAGTACGACATTTTCAACCGAGGACATATATGCCAGACCGTAATTGTTAGCACCCGTGATTCCGCTGTCGATGACAAGCGTCTTTACAAGGGCTGAATCTGCGTCGGAAAGCGTGGGAGTCAGGGTGTCAAGTTCGGCGAAGTTCTTGCCGCCCTTTGCACCGTTGAATCGGGAGTCGAAGGGCTGGAATACAGCGAATCCGTCTCCTGCACCGATATATGTCAGTCTGGGCAGGGCTGCAGGATCCGCGCCGTCAGCGAGACGGTAAGTTGCAACATACTCATTGCCATACTCGATCAAAGACCAAACGATTCCGCTCTCTGTGGGGGTTTCGTCGCCGGGGAAGTAGTTAAGGCCTCCGTTTATATTGGTGGCGAGAGTGGTAAGCTCTTCATCTGTGTACCAGGTGTAATCGTAGTAGGGAACGTCGAGGTACTTAAATCCGTCAAGTGTTACCGCGCCCTTCTCAAGAACGGGCCAGATGATCGTATCGAAATCGGGTGCCAGAGTCGAGTTGACAACGCCCAGCTTATAAGCCGCTGCCGTTACATCGTAAAGGCTTCTTGCATCCTGTCCCAGCGTGTCCGTATAGTGAGTGAACTCAAGGGTTTCGTTGCCGTTTGTGTCTGTCCATTTAGCGTAAGCGCAGACGTAAACGTCGTCCTTGTAATTAGCCTCGGGAATACCCGTGAGGGTTACGCAATATGTGTAGATACCGTTCTCTACGCTCAGGTACTTGTTGCGTCCCTTCTGTTCTCCGTTTACCATTTTATAAACAGGGATATACTTGACCTTGGAGGAGGTTCCCGCAACGCCAAGGTCGTACATGGTCTTCTCGTCGCCGCCGCACATAGATTCGAAGTTGTCGCTTGACATCATAAGCGCGCCGTACTCGGAGAGGGTAAGTCCCTTTTGACCGTAATAGCTGTTGTACTTCGAATTGAAGGAGAAGATAGAGCGCAGTCCCGTGTAGTCCTCGGTTCTGACAGCATAACCGTCTGCCGAAACGGAGCAGCCCGTTTCCGAGCCGTAGCTCTCGCTTGCGTCACCGAAGTAGGTGTGGTACTGCCAGATGTCCTTGCCGGTCATATGGTCGCGTCCCTGAGTGAAGCTTATGCTCTTTTCGGGGACGTTCAGATTGTTATACATTGCCAGGATTCCCGAAACGGGAGCTGTTATGTCGCCTGCACCGACAACCGTGAGGTTGTAAGGGCATTCTACCATAGTAGCGAAAAACGCGGTGTCAAAATAATCAAGTCCGTAGCGGCCGTCCGTATTCTTGACGCGCGCGGGGCGAAAACTGCTCTTGACCTTGCCGTCAGAGGCGCCGCCTGCAACGTCGCAGAGCCAGGTCATAGAGGTTTCGCAATAGGTGACCTCGGGACAAAGAGCCGCCATAGCGGTTGCCTGGAAGCCACCCTGAGATGTTCCCATGACGCGGACGTTTTTGCCGTCCCAAAGGCCCTTGAACTGGCTGAAATCTATGCCGTCAACGGTCTTATTGTAGCCCTCGGGACCAAAGCAAAGCTGTGCAAAGCGGATAGCCTGCAGGTCACGCAGGATCATATACTTGAAATAGTGATCGTCTCTGTCGGCTGTTCTTGTTGCGTCCCAGCCGTACTTACCCGACGTGCCCCTTTCCCAAGCGGAGATCTCGTCGTAGGTATGCGTTTCATGAAGAGTCGTACTGTGGGCGTTTACGTTGAGGAGGATCGTGTCCTTCGAGCCGCCCCAGTATCCGCCTACGCCCATATTGTAGCCCTGGAAGTTTGCTCTTATAAAGCAGGAGCCGGCAGTGGCTGCCTTGGGGAAGGACAGATTGAAGGAAACGTAGGTATCACCGCTCTCGAGGAACTGATGCTCGCTGTCGCGCAGGGTGGGAGCCGTTACGTACATGCGGTAAGCAAGATACGTTCCGTTGTCGATCTGTTCAACGCTGATGACCTCGGGAGGGCAGGTGTCAAGCTCTTCCTCGATGACCTGAGCCCACCAGGATTCAAAGTCTGCGGGCTTCTCTATAGAGGTGGTCACGTTGTCTCGGTCAACAACGATACCGCCGGTATATTCTTTGATAATATCGCCCGTCAGATCGTTGCCCGACGCGTCCAGCGCGCGGAGACGGATTCTCTGCCAGCCTGCTATGTTAATTGCATTGAAGGTGTATGAGGCTGTGCCGTTGGTCATATTGACGGTCTGCGTTGTGGTAGTGCCGTCGTCACTGTTGATAGTGATCTTTACCTTAGGTGTGGTAAGCTGTGTCTTTACGCCGCCCTTGATGCCGAAAAGCACGATGTTGAGCGTAACGGATTCACCTTTGTCGTAAAACATTGTGGTTTCTCCGTTTGAGTTGACTGCTTCCATCTCAAAAGCAACGTAGTCGAAGTCGGTACTGACGTCTGCGGCATTTGAGAGAGTTTCCGCGTAGGTGGGAACCACCGCGCAGAGAACCATCGCCAAAAGCAGAACGAGAGCCAATGTGGATTTCAGGTTTTTCATTTTCTTCCCTTTCTTGATTTGTCTGTTTGAACTTTGAAAATAATATTCACCTATACACTATACATTTTATCACTCTCAAAAAAATTGTCAACAGAAAAAGCCCTCTCAACGAAAGATTTGTGGTTTTACACAAACCCCAAAACACAAAAATGGTAATTGTGCCGACAGTAAAAACTGTTGACATTTCGATTTTTGGCGTGTAAAATATTTTTATCGACAAGTAAAGGAGAAAATTTTTGAAAAAAACGCGATTTGTTGACAGGATCATATTTTTCACGTCGCTTTTTATGGTGACAAACTATATACTATATCTGTTCAAGCAATTTATCTGGAGCGAGGGTGTTTTGCCCGTGGTCGTTTGCATTATGGTGATCACTTTGTTGCCGCTCATGATAATTCTTTACAAAAAGGGCGTTTTTGACAGACTTCCGAGGAAGCTGTTTGCCGTTCTGAAGGGGATCTACTGCTTCGGACTTTGCTTTTACGTGGCATCATTTCTGTTTTTGTGCGGATTTATCGCCTTCAACAGCGTAAGCGAGACCCCGACGGAGGAGCTGCCCGAAAAGACGGTCTTCGTGACCCTTGGCGCCAAGGTCTCGGCGGACAAAAGTCCCGGGATCGTTCTCCGCCGACGGCTTGTGCGGACCGCCGAGCTGATGAAAGACTGTCCCGAGGCTATTTGTATCGTCAGCGGAGGGCAGGGCTCAAACGAGCCGATCTCCGAGGCTCAATGTATGCGCGATTTTCTTGTTTCGAGAGGGATCTCGGCCGATCGCATCATCATGGAGGACAAGGCAACCGATACCATCGAAAATCTCAAATTTTCCTCGAAGATCATCAAAGACAGGGGACTTGAGAACTACCGAGCAGCCTTTGTCACCTCAAAATTCCACACGCCCCGTGTGCAGTTCTTATGTTCCCGAATGGGAATCGACGGTGTTTTTTACGGTGCGCCCGATTCAACCCCCTTTATGCTCTACATAACGCTGGTGCGTGAGTATATGTCCTACTGCAAGCTCTTTTTGTGGGGACGCTGACCGAGATAAAACACTTGACATGGAAATTAAAGAAGTGTATAATATATCTATCTGAATGAAAGGACTGATTTTTGGTTATGGCAGAAATTTTTGAAAAATCGGACAAGCGGACCCATTATTGCGGTCAGCTTTCCGAGAGTGATATAGGAAAGAGAGTATCCGTTCTGGGCTGGACACAGAGACAGAGAGACCTGGGCGGTCTTATCTTCATCGACCTGAGAGACAGAACGGGTATCGTTCAGCTTGCATTTGACGACGATACCGACAGATCGATCTTTGATAAGGCTTTCGGCATTCGCGCAGAGTACGTGCTGGGTGCTGAGGGCGTGGTACGCGCAAGATCCTCTGTGAACCCCAACATTCCTACCGGTATGGTAGAGATCGCCGTTGACCGTCTCAAGATCTTCTCTGCGGCGCAGACACCTCCCTTTGAGGTCGGCACAGGCAAGAAGGTGGGAGACGACGTTGCTCTTCGCCACCGTTACCTTGATCTCAGACGTCCCGAGCTGCAGAACAATATCCGTATGCGCCACGAGATCGCTCGCGTCGCGCGTGAGTATTATTATGAAAACGGCTTTTATGAGATCGAGACGCCTATGCTCATCAAGCCCACACCCGAAGGCGCACGTGACTACGTAGTACCTTCCCGAATCCACCCCGGCTGTATGTATGCGCTTCCTCAGTCTCCTCAGATCTACAAGCAGCTTCTGATGCTTTCCGGCTTTGACCGCTACATTCAGATCGCCCGTTGCTTCCGCGACGAGGACCTGAGAGCCGACCGTCAGCCCGAATTTACACAGATCGACCTTGAGATGTCCTTTGCAACACAGGAGGACATTATGGAGATGAACGAGGGCTTTATCAAGCGTTGCTTTAAGGAAGTTCTCGGCATCGACATCGAAACTCCCATGCGCCGCATGACCTTTGCCCAGGCAATGGACAATTACGGAAGCGATAAGCCAGATACCCGTAACGACATGATGATCAAGGAAATTTCCGAGAATGTCAAGTCCTGCGGCTTTGGCGTATTTACCGATGCGATCGCAAACGGCGGAAGCGTTCGCGCTATCGTTGCCGAGGATGCGGCTGCAACCCTTACCCGTAAGGAGATAGACAAGCTGACCGAGCACGCCCGCGGCATCGGTGCCCGCGGTCTTGCATATATCCGCTGGGCAGACGAGACCCCCAACTGTTCTTTTGCAAAGTTCCTCACCGAGGACGAGCTTTCCGCTATTATTGCCGCTCTCGGCATGAAGCGCGGTGACGTGGCTCTTATCGTTGCGGACAAGAACAAGGTCGTTCTGCCAACGCTGGGCGCACTTCGTACCATCGTTGCAAAGAAGCTTGATATTATTCCCCAGGGCAAGTTCAATTTCCTGTGGATCACCGAGTTCCCCTTCTTTGAGTGGAACGAGGAGACAGAGCATTGGGATGCTATGCACCATCCCTTTACCATGCCTCTTGACGAGTGCCTTGACAGCCTTGAATCCGACCCCGGATCCGTTCGTGCAAAGTGCTACGATATGGTACTTAACGGCACCGAGCTTCTTTCCGGCTCTATCCGTATTACCGACTGGCAGCTGCAGGAGAGAATGTTCAATGCACTTGGACTTACAAGGGAAGAGATCGACGCAAAGTTCGGCTTCCTTGTGGACGCATACAAGTACGGCGCACCTCCTCACGGCGGCTCGGGCATGGGTCTTGACCGCCTTGCCATGGTCATGTGCGGCGCGGACAGCCTGCGTGACGTTGTTGCATTCCCCAAGGTGCAGAACGCATCCGAGCTGATGTCGGGCGCGCCCGCACCTGCGGATCCCAAGGCTTTGGACGAGCTTTCAATCGCCATCAAAGAATAAAACAAAAAACGGTGGCTCAGCCACCGTTTTTGATAAAAGAAAGGAATAAAAATGTACGAAAAGCTCCTTGAATATATACTAGAAAATTGGGACAATACCCGCCGCTTCAACCCCGAGGACACGGGGATCAAGATCGGCATGCCCTATCCCTATACAGTTCCGTGTATTCAGAACAAATTCAACGATATGTATTATTGGGATACCCATTTTGCAAACAAGGGTCTGATCCTTCACGGGAAAGTGCAGCAGGCCATGTTCAACTGCAATAATATGCGTTATCTCATAAACAAGTTCGGCTTTATGCCAAACGGTACCAACTATACCTATCGTTACCGCAGTCAGCCCCCTTACCTTTCCATGATGGTGATGGACGTATACGAGGTCACACAGGACAAGGAGTGGCTTGCGAAAAGCTACCGTGATCTTTTGAAGGAATACGAGTTCTGGATGACGCACCGAATCACTGAATCGGGCCTGAACCGATACGGCTCCGATTCTCCTGCGGCTCACTGTGTGGACTTTATTCAGAGATTCAAGCGTGTTCCTTACGATACCAAGGGTACGGCGCAGTTTTTGGCTCATTGCTTTGAGGCTGAATGTGAGTCGGGCTGGGATTTCTCCGACCGCTTCGAACAGCGCGGACTTGAATTCAACCCCGTTGATCTTAACTCAAATCTTTACATCTACGAAAAGAATTTCGAGAAGATGGAGGAAATTTTGGGTGTCAGCGACGGCAGAAATTGGGCAGAGATCGCCGAAAAACGCCGCCGTCTTATGAACGAGCTTATGTGGGATAAAGAGATCGGCATTTTCCGTGACTACGATTACGTAAATCATAGGCTTTCAAGAACGATCTCGGCGGCGGGCTTCCATCCCTATTACGCAGATCTGGCGGACGAGGATAAGAAGTCGGGCGCGGCAAAGCTTTTGAAGCTTCTTGAAGCAGACCACGGCATCACCTGCACACCCGAGACCGATAAGCTCTATTTCCAGTGGGGCTATCCCAACGGCTGGGCGCCCTTGCAGTGGATCGCCGTCGTGGGACTTACCAACGTGGGTCTTGAAGCCGATGCGCGCAGACTTTGCGAAAAATATCTGAGTATGGTCTACAAAAACTTTGAGACTACGGGGCACATTTGGGAAAAGTACAACGTGGTGACGGGAGATCTCAACGTGGTGAACGAATATGAAATGCCCGATATGATGGGCTGGTCCGCGGGAGTTTTCGTGGCCATGCATAATTATCTTTACGGACAGGCTTGAAATAAAAAACGACCCGATTGCTCGGGTCGTTTTTTCATTTCACTTCAACTTCCGTGTAATATTGAGGCGTGAAGACGTCTCCGTCATCGAATGGGGGCTTCCATACGCCATCGTCGGTGGCATGGTAGACCATTTCCCCGTTCTCATATGTGAAGCGAATGACGTATTTTTCGTCAAAAGTCTGCAGGGTCAGGTGCCGTTCGTCGTCCCAGGTGTAGTTTCCAAAGCCCAGATAACTGCTCACAGGCGAAAACGTAAAGGAAAAAGTTCCGTCGTCATAAAGGCTGAACCCACACATATTCGTGCCCTCAAGATCGAAGGATCGAATGGTTTTTACCCTTGAAATATAAGGCGAATCAAGTCCCTGCTCCCCCCAATAGGAGGTGTATGTGTCTCCGTCAAGGACGATGTTTCCGTTTTCAACACTTATTTTCATGTGTTTGACATCGTCGCCGATTTGACCCGACAGCACGGTCTCACCGCTGTCGAGCTTTTCAAAGCTAAGAGCCATATAGCCCGTGGTGAAGATGTTGAAATATTCCGGCTCGCCGTTCTCGGAGGCGGTAAAAGTGAAAGTATAAATACCCGAGGTTGGGCCGTGGCCAAGGGTGCATTGCTCGTCGCGGCCGTCCTTGTCAATGTCAAAGGTGGCAGCGGCAATATAGCCTGTGTACTTGGGATTTTGTATAATGGGAAAATCCTCCCAGAAAAGCTCTCTGACTCTTTTTTTGTACCTTTCATCCAAGGTGTATGCGTAGCTTGAATGATACATCTGTGTTCCTATGATCGCCACTTCGTCCTTTGTTACCGCGCCGATCGCGATATAATACGCGATGATTATTCTCATCTCGTACAGCGTGGCAGGGTTTGTTGCTAATTTCCAAAGCTCCTGCTGCTGATATACTCGGTTGACACCGGGCATGACGCCGCAGTTGTAGACGTTGTGCGCCATCTGCCAAACGTAGACCTCAAGACCTTTTGAGGTCTGGCAGGAAAAATATTCGGGGAATTTTTCCTTTAAACTGTCGATCTTCTTGTCTGTGACCGCCTCGATAGAGCTGTCGATATTACCCGACGGCTCCTCCGTCTTGCACGCCAGAATACTTTCGTAGATAGTTTTCGCTTCCTTAGGGTTCTTTATCTTATAGGTGAGCGTTGGTTCCGCGTCACCGTCAAGAAAGACTGTCTTAAAATCCTCGTCGAAGTTGATGTAAATGCCGAGCATGGCGGACGACGTGGGATCAAACTCGGTCTGACGGGGGTGAAGAACGAGGGAGTGCGTGCCTTTGCGGTTTTCGCGGTTTTTCGAGACCTCGCGCTTTGAAATCCTTATATTCGCAAGATCGCGCAAGAGGTCGTGGGGGACGGCTCCGATAAAGTCGTAGCTTTCGCCGTTTTCCCTGATTGCCCATATACGGGTGGTGTCAAGAATGTCGTCCGTCAGATCTGCGCCCTCGATATTGCCAAGCGTTGTGGTGGCGGGGTTGGTCAGGAAGCAGACAGCCGCCGCAACGCTTAAGACCACAGCCGCAACGATCACCCAAAAAGCGGGCTTTTTGTAATTGAGAACCGATTTTATTCTGCTCTTTACCGCCACCTCGCCAAAAGCTAAGGGACAGGCGGCAATAGATCGGCGGCTGACGCTGCAGGAGAGAAGCGCCTGAGAATAGTCGGCCTTCTGCTCGCAGTCAAGCTCCTTTATGACCTTTTCGTCGCAGGCAAGCTCGATGTCGCGGCAGAGGATTACGTAAGCGACCCACATCAGCGGACTGAACCAATGGAGACTGAGCAGCAAAAATCCAAGGGGCTTCCACAAATGGTCGCCGCGGCGAATGTGAGCCTTTTCGTGGGCGATAACGTGGGTGATGTCCTGCTCGCTCATGTTAAACGGCAGGTAGATCTTCGGCTTGATAATGCCAAGCACAAAGGGCGATGCAACCCGTTCGCTCTGATAAATATTGTCGCGCAAAAGGACCGCCGTGCCGATCCTTTTTTTGACTTTAAAATAGCTGACGGCGGTGTAGATAAGCATGGCAATGATGCCGAGTATCCACAGATTTGCCGCAACGGGAATGAGTATCTGCAATGGATTTGCGCTTGCCATGGGGTCGGGAGCAAGAGAACCGACCAGAACGGGGTTCAGCGCGTTATTTATCATAGGAACACCCGTGTTCACGGTGGGCGTTCTGTCAAGCATTATGTCGGGGCTGACGGTCTGAGCGCTGGGAATAAGGCTCAGGACGCTTTCGATCGAAAATGGGCAGACGATTCGCAAGCCCACGATCCCCCAAAGCAGGACCGTTATCCACCTGGGTGCTTTTTTGAGCAGAAGCCGCAAAACAAGCACAGCAAGAACTATCCAGCCCGCCGAGATGCTCATATTTATTACGGAAAGAAAAAACTCACTCATTGTCCGCTCCCTTCCGATAGGTATCTATCATCTTCTGAATGGCGTCGATCTCGTCATTTGAGAGTTTCTGCCGCTTTGTGAACGCGGCTACGAATGCGGGAAGTGAGCCTTCAAAGGTCTTTTCCACCATTTCGTCGATCTCGGCTGCCTGAACCTCGTCCTTTGAGACGAGGGAGGTGACTACGGAGCTTTCGTTTTTCAGAACGCCGCGCTCGGAAAGACGCTTTATTACCGTGTACGTGGTGGTCGGTTTCCAATCCAGCTGTTCGCGGCAAAGCTCGACCAAAGCACTGCTTTTTACAGGCTCGTGCTCCCACAAAATAAGGCAAAAGCGATATTCGCTCTCGAAAATTTTCGGTGTGCTCATAGGGTTTCTCCTTTCTCTAATCCGTTAGAGTACACTTACACTCTAACACATTAGAGCGGGTTTGTCAAGACCTTTTGGCAATGTTTACATTTTGTTCAAAAGCGCGGACTTGTTAGCCTCCCTCCCGGAGGGAGCCTTACGGGTTCCGCCTTGCATTGAATTTCACATTGTAGGGGCGACCATAAACGAGCAAGCTCGCCCGTCTTTGAATGAAATCTCAATCTCCTTTTCATTATAAATGAAAAGGAGACGCAAGCCTCCCTTGTGTAAAGGGAGGTGGCACGAGCCTGCGAGTGACGGAGGGATTGTGAAAAACATGAAATCTACGGTTGCGTGATGAGGTGAACAAGCTTAATGTCAACGCTTTTTTAAATCTCCTTTTCATTGTAAATGAAAAGGAGAAAGGTGGAGTTTCAGAAAACGATATTGTTTTTGAGGATTCATTTGCGGAGGTTTTTCTTTGTCTCATTTCTCTTGTTTCTTCTTTCGCAAAAGAAGAAACAAGAGAAAC
>JAFQKA010000025.1 GCA_017397175.1 Clostridia bacterium
AACTGAACTACCGGGCCACATAAAAAAGCACTCAAAGGTCTACTCCGAGTGCTTTCTCGGTTTGGTGGGAACAATAGGGCTCGAACCTATGACCCTCTGCTTGTAAGGCAGATGCTCTCCCAACTGAGCTATGCTCCCATTTTTCACAGCCTTGATATTATATCACCGGAAATGGACTTTGTCAATGGGTTTTTGAAAAAAAGTTGAAATTCCTTAAAATCTACTCAAAAAAGAAGATCGTACCTATATCATAAAGCCTGTCCTTGCCGAGAGAAACGCAGTTTTTGCCGTGATCATGACAAAATTCCTCGATTTTCTCAAAATCCGGGTGATGGGAAATATCTCCGCAAAAATATACGTTTTCCCTGTCCGAACCGCTTGCTCCCCCTATAAATCCGCGGTCGTAGCCGTCAAGCGCAACCTGTCCCGAGGTCACTCTCAAAACGTCAATGCCGTTTTTGACCATCGTGCTTTCAATGCTCGCATCCTCTGTGATAACGGCATTTTCCGAAACAATGCAAGCCGAGCATTTAGCATATCCTTGCTTTACGTTTTTTACAGGGACACTGTTCTTTTCCGCCCATTCAAGCACCTTTTGGGAAAGAGACGCGTCAAGACCGAAAAGTGTTTTTCCGACTGCGAAACAATTGAATTTTACATCGTCGGGGTAAGAGGGGGAAAACTCCTTGTTGCAAAGGACGATCCTGCGCCCGCTCAGCTCCGAAATCTCTCGGAAAATTTCTGCGTTTTCTTTTACATATTGCTTGTCCGTTATGATCGAATCCTCTGTCGGGAACATCAGCATATCGGGGTGCGCGGATACCGGCTCTTGCAAGCGTTTAAAGGGCGGGAGCTTTATTATCTTGTCCGCATAGTCAGAAAGGGCGCGCTCGGCGTCCTTTTTTATTCTGCTGTCAACGATTGCGATCTTCATAAATTCACTTCCAACCAAACAATGGGAAACGTGCGGCACCGCCTTGGCGGCAAAATGGGGCAGGGACCCATTTTGCAAGCGTTTCCTGCGTGAAATAGCTGAACTTAAAATTTTTTATTGCTTCGTTTCACGCATAAAGAAAGAAGGCAGATTTTCATCTGCCTCATTCTATTGAGCTTTAAATCAAGCTCTTGTAATCTTGCCTGAACGCAGGCAGTTTGAACATACGCTAACAGTCTTGGGAGTGCCGCCTATAACAGCTTTAACCCTACGGATATTAGGCTTCCATGTTCTGTTTGTCTTACGATGGGAATGGGAAACATTCTGTCCGAAAACAACGCCCTTTCCGCAAACACAGCATTTTGCCATAACTGACACCTCCTTAGTGTACTAATGCACAAAAATTTCATTTTTTATTACAGCATTTGAAATTATACCATATTGTTTTTAAAAATGCAATAGTTTTTTGAAATTTTTTTCTTTTTTTATGGTTATGTCAAAAAACACCTTAAAACAACGCTGAAATTAGACCTTTTCAGCCAAATCGAGAATAAGCTTTTCGGTCTTTTCCCAACCGAGGCAGGGGTCGGTGATGGACTTTCCGTAGATACCCTCGCCGATTTTCTGTGCGCCGTCCTCAATGTAGCTTTCGATCATAAGACCCTTGACCAGCTTTTTCACGTCTTCGTTCTGGGAACGGCTGTACATGATGTCCTTTGCGATTCTGATCTGCTCCTGCCACTGCTTTCCGGAGTTTGCGTGATTTGTGTCAACGATAACAGCAGGATTTTCAAGACCGCTCTTTGCGTATATTTCGTTGAGCTTTGCAAGATCCTCGTAGTGGTAGTTGGAGATAGATTTGCCGTATGCATCGACGTAGCCGCGAAGGATCGCGTGGGAATATGGGTTTCCTGCGCTTTCAACCTCCCAACCGCGGTAGATGAAGGTATGCTTGTGATGAGCGGCGGTAATGGCGTTCATCATAACAGACAGATCACCGCCCGTGGGATTTTTCATTCCGACGGGGATAGCGAGACCGCTGGCGGTCAGTCTGTGCTGCTGATTTTCGACCGAACGCGCGCCGATAGCAACGTAAGAAAGCAGGTCGGACAGGTAACGGTGATTTTCGGGATAGAGCATTTCGTCCGCGCAGCTGAAGCCGTATTCGGACAGAGCCTTCATGTGAAGACGGCGGATGGCGATGATACCGCCCAGCATATCGGAAGCCGCATCGGGATCGGGCTGATGGAGCATACCCTTGTAGCCGTCGCCCGTTGTTCTGGGCTTGTTTGTGTAGATTCGGGGAATGATAAGGATCTTGTCCTTTACCTGATCCTGCACGGTACGAAGACGACCGATATAGTCAAGCACCGATTCCTCATGGTCGGCAGAGCAAGGGCCGATAACGAGAATAAATTTATCGCTTTCGCCTCGGAAGATCTTTCTTATCTCAACGTCGCGCGCGACCTTGTCCTGTTGCATTTTGATGGATACGGGGAACTCCTCTTTGATATCCATGGGGATGGGGAGCTTTCTTTTAAAATTCATGTTCATTTGGGGATACCTCTATTTCAATTTTTATTTTTTGTCAAAAAGCTTTCGCCTTTCGGTAGACTTTTTCATCATGGAACGCATTTTCTCGGTGTCACCGGTAGCAAGTGCCGTGCGGAGAGTATTAAATGTTTCGGCGAATGCGTCCATTTGGGCGAGAAGTGCGGGGCGGTTGAGTGTAAACAGTTCACTCCACATCTCGTCGTTTATTTTTGCGATTCGGGTGAGATCGCGGAAGGAGTCACCCGTGTATTTTTCAAGTCCCGGCTCGTCCGAGGTGCACATAAGGGAAACCGCTATGCAGTGGGTAAGCTGAGAGAGGAATGCTATCATTTTATCGTGCTCGGCGGGGGTCAGACGGGTAATGCGGGCAAAGCCCAGCTCGCGTCCCAGCTCCTCGCACATCTCTATCGTTTCTTCCTCGTTCTGCTCGGTGGGGACTACGATGTAGTTTGCTACCTTGAACAGGCTTGAATCGCTGTATTCTATGCCCGAAAGCTCACGGCCTGCCATTGGGTGGGCGGCAATGAACTCAACTCCCTCGGGCAGAAGATAGAGCACGCGGTCAATAATAGCTTCCTTTACGCCCGTCACGTCAGTGACGACCGCGCCCTTTTTGATCAGTTTGCCGTACTGCTCAAGCCAACCGGTGAAAACGTGAGGGTAAAGGGCGAAGATCAGAAGATCGGCGGAGGAAACCACCTCCTCGGTGACCTCTGTATATCCCTTTTCAATGTAACCGTGCTCAAGGGCATAGTCAACAGAGGATTGATCCTTTGTTATGGCGGTGACGCGGTAGCCCTTTTCGGTGAGAGCCTGGGCATAAGAGCCGCCGATAAGACCCAAGCCCACGATAAGTATATTCAAATTTTTGTCAAGCTTCATTTTTGATAACCTCGATGTTCAGGGAAGATAGTAATTCATAGAAAGACGGCAGACTTTTTCTCACACATTCCGCACCTGTGATCTCACAGCCGAAAATGGTGCCGAGAATTGCCGTTGACATGGCTATTCTATGATCGTTGTGAGCGTCGATTATGTTGGTGGGCGTGTGAAGCGGTGTTTTTCTGACGGTGATGCGATTTTCCTCGACCACCACGTCCGCACCGAATTTCGCCAGCTCAGCCGCCATGACCGTACCACGGTCGCGTTCCTTTATTTTTAGTCTTGCGGTGTCGGTGAAGACCGCGCCGTTTTTCGTTGCCGCAACGGTCATAAGTATGGGGGCAAGATCGGGACAGTCGGCAATGGAAATGGTGGGAGTGCCGCCGTCAAGCTCCGAAAACAGTCGGCGGCAGACCTTGTCACCCTGTAAGCTGTTCTCTCGCAGACCGGTAACTTTGACAGACGATCCTAAATAGTTCAGTGCCTCGAAAAACGCGGCGTTTGACCAGTCGCCTTCGACAGTAAGCTCTCGCGGTAGGTATTTTGAGTTGCCCTTTATCAAAAAAACGCGGTCTCCTTCGCGCCCGATATTTATGCCGAACGCACCGAGCGCCTCAATCGTCAGATCTATGTATGAAAGACTTTGAAGCTCGCCAAAAAGAGTAATTTTGCTGTCACCCTCAAGGAGAGGGAGAACGAACAAAAGCCCGGTTATAAACTGACTGCTCACGTTGCCGGGCAGGGTATAGCTTCCGCTTTTCAGCTTACCGTCTACCGTGATCGCTCCGTCGTTTCGCGTGTATTTTACGCCGTTTTTTTCAAAGACGTCCTCGTACACGGTAAGGGGTCTTTCAAAAAGTCGCTGTGATCCTCGGAGTGTTTTTTTGCCGTTCTCCAGAAGTGCAACAGGGACCATAAAACGCAGTGTGCTTCCGCTTTCGCGGCAGAGCAGATCACCTTGACCCTCTGTTTTCCCTTTGAACAAGACGGTGCTTCCGTCAAGGTCGAATTTATATCCCAAAGCGGACAGACAGTCAAGGGTGGCGAGAATATCCTCGCTCATTTCGAGTCCGTGTATTATGCTGTTTCCTGCCAGAGCACCGCAGATCAGCAGTCTGTGAGCGGCGCTTTTTGAGGGTGGCGCACAGAGAGTCCCGCAGGCACGGCCGGGAATGATTTTGACCTTCATTTTTCGGCACCTGCCAGAAATTCCATCGCCTCAAGATAGCCCTTTATGCCGTGACCCGTTATGGTCTTTTTGCAAATGGGTCGAATGTAGCTTACCTGTCTGAAATCCTCACGCTTTGACACGTCCGATATGTGGACCTCAACGGTGGGGATCGAAACGGCTTTCAGGGCGTCAAGTATTGCAATGCTTGTGTGGGTGTAAGCCCCGGGATTGAAGACGATACCGTCAATTTTGCCGTAAGTCTCCTGGATTTTATCTACCAGGCCGCCCTCGTGGTTGGTCTGATAAATTTCAAGCTCTACCCCAAGCTCCTTTGCCTTTTCCTGAGCCTGTCGGCAAAGCTCACTATAGCTTTCCGAGCCGTAGATACCCGGCTCGCGGATACCAAGCATATTGATGTTAGGGCCGTTCAGAATAAGAAGTTTCATATTTTCTCAAGTTCTCTTTCGATTTTCTTTAAGTTGCTTTCGAGATTTTTGTCGGAATCAATGATAAAGTCCGCGTGACGGCGGTAAATAGGAAGCCGCTCGTCGTATCTCTGCTGAAGAGCTGCACGCGTACTTGACAGAGGACGGTCGTCGGAGACTGTCAGAAGATCAACGGGACAGTCAAGGAAGAACAGGATCCCGTTCATGCGAAGAAGCTGAGCATTGCGTTCGCGCAGGATCCCTCCGCCGCCGATAGAAATGACGGCGGAGCTGAGGGACGAAACCTCCTCAATCACTTGACTTTCAATATCTCGGAATGCGTCGACCCCGTCCTGCCTTATTATCATGTCGGGTGTTCTGCCCGTTTTTTTTGTTATCTCCTCGTCGGTGTCGATGAATTGACGTCCTTCCTTCTCGGCAAGAGCGCGACCCACGGTAGATTTGCCGCAACCGGGCATTCCCACCAGCACAATATTTGCTTTCTGCCGTCTGACTGCGCTGTAAACACGTTCAAACTCCGTTTCGGGGATCAAGGTGTCAAGGAACTTTTCGGCAGCATAAGCCGCTTGCGCTACGAGCATATAAAGACCGCCCTCGGCAGGTATTCCCCTCTTTTGCGCCTGAGTTATAAGGTTCGTTCTGTGGGGATTGTAAATGGCGTCAAGAACGCCGCTGAGATTAGGAAAAAGGTCGATGTCGATGGGACAGCCGCCGTTTTTGGGGTACATTCCCACGGGGGTGGTGTTGATGATCACCTGCGTGTCGGCGTGCATAGAGATCGCTGTTTCATAGTCGATCTGATCACCCTCGGGGTGCCTTGAAACGGTCAGTATCTCGGCGGCACCAAGATGCTTTGCCACGGCGTTTGCGGTCTTTGAGGTTCCGCCCGAACCGAGGATCAGTATCTTTTTGCCGTTGATCTCAATTCCCGCCCGTTTCAGCAGTCCGCACATTCCGAGAAAATCCGTGTTGTAGCCGTACAGTTTGCCGTCGCGGCGGACGATGGTGTTGACTGCACCGATCTTCTGCGCCTCGGGACTGATCACGTCAAGATAGGGAATAACGTCCTGCTTGTAGGGGATAGTGACGTTTATTGCCTGAAAGCTTCCGCTTTTCATGAAAGCGTCAAGCTGACCTCGGGGAATTTCCTTTAAAATATAATCATATTTATCTGTGAGGCGAGTGTGGATCTCACGGGAAAAGCTATGAGAAAGATGCTCGCCGATACAGCCGTACATCATTTTTTTGCGCCTCCAGAAAGCCAATTGGTGCCGTAGCGCGTTGCAAGCTGATCAGCCAAGGCCAGTGCTACCACCGAGCGAACCACCACCGCCGCGCGGTGAACGATGCAAGGATCGTGACGCCCGATAAGGGACAGGGTCGCGTTTTCGCCTTTGATGAAATCTACCGTTTCCTGCTCCTTGAAAATGGACGGAGTGGGCTTGACCGCGCAACGGAAAAGCAGAGGAGCGCCGTTTGAAATGCCGCCCACGATACCGCCGTTTGAGTTGCTTTGAGTGGTCACCCTGCCGTTTTCCATTCGCATGGTGTCGTTTGCCTGACTTCCGCGCATCTCTGCAATACCAAAGCCTGAACCGAACTCTATGCCTTTAACTGCGGGAACGGAGAATACGGCGTGTGAAATCATTCCCTCAAGGGTGTCGAACCAAGGCTCGCCAAGACCTCGGGGAAGACCGATAACGGCGGTTTCAAGCACGCCGCCTACGCTGTCACCTTCCTGTGCCGCCTCAAGTATCTTTTTCTGCATTTCGTCCTCAATTTCTGCGGAGAAAACGGGGAAACTCTTTTCGGAAACGATTTTAATATCTTCGGTAACGTCCGCAAAATCCCGGTCGCAAACATCCGCAATACTCTTTATACGCGTTCCGATGAAAATACCCTTTGCCTCAAGTGCGGGGATAAGTATTCCCCCCGCCGCAACCAGTGCCGCGGTGATACGTCCGCTGAAATGACCGCCGCCGCGATAGTCCTCAAATCCGTGGTATTTTTCGTATGCGGAATAATCCGCATGAGAGGGACGTGCCAAAGCACGGGTGGCGGAATAATCTTTGCTCTGCGTATTTTCGTTTGGGATAAGAATGCAGACGGGTGTGCCTGTTGTATACCCATCGAAAACACCGCTTTCGATGATAAATTTGTCCTCTTCCCGTCGAGAGGTTGAGATCTTGCCTGCGGGACGGCGCAGAGAGAGCAGAGAGGCGATCTTACTTTCGTCTACGGGAATACCGGGTGCAAGACCGTCAATAACCGTGCCGATAGCATTTCCGTGGCTTTCTCCGAATATAGTTAAAGAAATGTTGTTTCCAAACGTGTTCTTCATTTTACAAAGTTTCCTTTATAAGATTTGCGAAATCTTCAAATTTCAGCTTTTTTATTTCAAATTTTCCTGCTTTTGGTACAAATACGGCGTTGATGAAGCTGCCGTCAACCTTTTTGTCGTGGCTCATTGCTTCATTTAGCTTTTCTGCGGGCACGGGAGATCTTGAGGGCAGACCGTATTTTGCAAGGACGGATGCAACCTCTTCTCTCATACAAGGTGCAAGCATTGGCATCATTCCGATGGCAACACATTCGCCGTGATAAAGCTCGGTCAATCCGCACTTACTCTCCACCGCGTGACCCACCGTGTGACCGAAATTAAGTATTCTGCGCAGACCCGTTTCCCGCTCGTCCTGCTCGACTACGTCCTTTTTGATGAGCAAGGAACGGTAGATCACGTTATCGATATCTGCGAATGCATCGCCGTCTCGGATCATTTCATAAAGTTCCCGATCGGAGGTGAGCGCCATTTTGATCGACTCGGAAAGGCCGTTTGCAAGCTGTCTTTTGGGGAGTGTTCCCAATACGTCGGGGTCGATTATGACTCCCTTTGGCTGTTTGAACGCGCCGATTATGTTCTTGTAACCCTCGAAATCAACGGCTGTTTTTCCGCCGATTGAGGAATCTACCTGGGAAAGCAGCGTGGTTGGAATATTGTAGAAGTCTATGCCGCGCATGAACATGGAAGCGGCAAAGCCCGCAATATCACCCACAACACCGCCGCCTACGGCAACGACGCAGTCGCTTCGTGTGACCCCGTTCTCGGTAAGCGCGCGGAGCAGGGTGCGCAGGGTGTCAAAATTCTTGCTTTTTTCTCCCTGCTCGAAGGTGACGATATCCGCCCTTTTTGCACAGCGCGCCACCGTTTCGGCATACTCTTTCGGCACACCGCTGTCGGTGATGATCAGCGCGTGGCGTTCAAGGTCAAATATCTCGCCTGCCTTTTTGATCGCGCCTCTCTCAAGTGTTATATTATAGCTGTTTTCTCCTAAATTTACGGGGATTATCATTTTTTATCCTTTCAACTGAAGCTCGCGGTCGTAGGTTCCAAGCACCTTTACGCTGCTACATATTTCTTCAAGATTATGCAACAGAGCCTTGCCCTTTTCGGTGTGAACGTTTCCTTCCACCTCGGCACTGAAATAATATTCCCAGATCAATTCCTTTGTGGGGCGGCTCTTCAGGGCCTTCATGTTAAAGCCTGCGTCTCCGATGGCGTTGATCGCCTTTGCCAGACAGCCTGCCTCGTTCTTTACGGTGAAGAACAGGAAGAAGTGCCTGTCTGCGGTGTTTTCCGCCTTTGCCGCCTTTGAAAAGACCGCAAAACGGGTGGTGTTTACCGAGCTTTCGTTTATGTTGCGCTCAAGGACCTGAAGTCCGTAGAGCTTTGCCGTTTCAATTGACGCTATTGCCGCCACCGAAGGATCGGCGTTGATCGCTACCTGCTTTGCCGCAACGGCGGTGTTGGTGGCACCCTCGGGCGTAAAATTGTGATCTCTTATGTACTGAGCGCACTGGTCGAGTGCCTGCTGATGGCTGATGACCTTGGTGACTTGAGAAATTCTGCTTCCGGGAACACCCAAAAGGTTCTGAACCACCTGCAGATCGTATATGCCCGTCATGTGGAGTGAGCCGAAGAAGGCAAGGTCCATCACCTGTGTAACGTCCCCTGCGTGGCTGTTTTCAATGGGAAGAACGGCACAATCGCATTCACCCTTTTCCACCGATTCGTAAGCGGATCGGAAATCGGGGAATGAGACGGGGGTGCCGTCGGGGAAGATCCTCATGGCGGCAATGTTGGCAAAAGCACCGGGAACTCCGCTGTAAGCCACTCTCATGCCCTCAAGCAGCCTGTGCTGGAACGCGCGTGAGACCTCCATGTTGTTTGTGATGAAGTTTACGTAATACGGACGCAGCTCATCGTTCTCCACCAGGGCGCTGTTCCGCTCGATCACAGCCGCCTCTCGTGATGCGTCAAGGACGGGAAGACCTCTTTCCTGCTTGTATTTGGCGACCGTTTTTACAGCTTCCATGCGGCGGCAGAAAAGCTCTGCCATCTCGCGGTCCACTTCATTTATTATTTCTCTTGCGCGGTCAAGCTCTGACATTTTGATTCTCCTCTGAAAATAAAAAATCCGTTACCATCATGCAAAATGTGCATATGACAACGGGCTATCTGTATAAATTTCACCGCGGCACACGAAAGTTATCTTCCGTTAACGCGCCGATCTCGCAGAATTGAACAGATAACCCCATGAATAATAATAAAATCGATAAGATGTGTTCATCATGGCTTGTTCCTCCTGCAAAATTTCGATGTTTAATTATACACACAAATTCAGCTTTTTGTCAACCCCTTTTTATTATAATGAAACATCATTGTGACAGTTTTACAAAAAAAGATTTATGTTCGGGAGTTGTTTGTCTAAAATGACGGCAGGTTTTGAGATTCGAGCGAATATTTATGAAAGGAGACGGTAAATTTGAAAATAAAAATAAGTTTTTTTGTGGTCATGGCGCTGATTTTGACCCTTTGCTCCTGTCAAAGATCGCTGTTGTCACCTCGAACTGCGGCGCTTGCCATGGCGGAGGCCTGTGAAGACAGAGCGGCGGGAAGCGTTTATACCACAGAAAGCTCATACGGCGCACCGGATCATCTTTCCCCCGAGCTTATGGCAGAGCTTTTCGGAGACTTTGATTTTACGGGAGTAAACGGAGCTGTGTATTTGTCGGGCACTACGTCCCTTTTTGAGCTGTCCTTTTTTGATTGCCCCGATACGGATACAGCCGAGGCAGTGGGCGGACTTTGCGCCGCACGTTTTGATCTTGCATCGAAAACCGCAAAAAGAATGGGTCTTGACGAGTCGGATTTCACGGTGAAAATATACGGCCGTCGTGTGCTGGCTGCAATGTGTGAGGAGAGTGAAAGGGCGGTGAGCGCGGGGCTGGAAAAAATTAAAGGGCAGAAATCGCTTTTTAATATGAAAAAAGGTTGAAAAAAAGCGTAATTTCGTGTATAATAGAAAAGTTGGAAGAATGTAAATTGCACGATCACGGAAAAGGGAGAAGAGAAAAAATGAAATTCAAAAAGTTTTTCATAATATTGCTTTGCTTGTCGTCGATTTTTTGCCTTTTTGCCTGCGATCCCGAGGACGGCAAAATTTTGAGCGATGAGGATATTCGCGCCGCGCTTCCCGGAAAGGACGGAAAAATGACGGTTCTTCTTGACGCGGGACACGGATTTGGTGACCCCGGCTGTACCTCGGATTACCTGAACGGTCTTGACGAAAGGGATATAACCCTGAGCTATGTGGGGTTGCTTAAAGGAAAGCTTGAATCAAAGGGCTTTGAAGTGCTTTTGACTCATGACGGTACTACCTATATGAGCGAGGCGGAGCTTACAGAAAAGGCAGACCTTTACGGGGTCGAATACAAAAAAGAAAATATAAAGGACAACGGGGTTTTTGACGCATACGAGCGCGCCGTTTACGTAAACGTGCTCTTGAATGAGAGGGAAGCGGACTATTTTCTCTCGATCCACGTAAACGCCAGCGCAAATTCGAGCACCGCAGAGGGATTTGAGATAGATTACTGTGCAGAAAACGGTTCTTCAAGACATTCCGAGTTTGTTTTTCGCTCGATCTGTGAATCACTTGAAGGAAAATTTCCCGATACCCCAAGGAAAGAGTTTGCCGACAGTTGGGACAATGCTTTTATCGTAACAAAGTACACAAATCTTCCCTCGGCACTTCTTGAATTGGGATTTGCCACCACTCCTTCCGACGCGGAGAAGATACTTGATACGGTCTGGCAGTCTGAGCTTTGTGACGCGGTGGCGGAAGGAATTGCAAAAGCCTTTGGAAAATAAAATGCAGGAGATCAACGTGAGCGAGGAATTATATACCACTCTTGAGCATGATGGCAAGGCCGAGTTTGAGGAAAAACGCTCGGTGTTCATTTCCCATGCCCGTCCCGTCAAGACCGAGGCGGAGGCTTTGGAGTTTATTAAGAAGATAAAAGGTCAATACAGGGACGCTACCCACAACGTCTATGCCTATCTGCTTGACGGCGGCATGACACAGCGTTACAGTGACGACGGTGAACCCCAGGGAACGGCGGGAATGCCAACCCTTGACGCTATCAGAAAGTCCGGCTGCACCGACGCTGTGGTTGTGGTCACCCGATATTTCGGCGGCACGTTGCTTGGAGCCGGCGGACTTGTCCGCGCGTACTCTCACAGCGCGGTCCTGGCGCTTGAGGCGGCACATATTGTTACATACGAAAAATATGCACAGATGCGGCTGATGATATCCTACTCGGATTACAGTAAATATCTGTCCGAGCTTGAAAAGAACTCGGTCATCATTGATAACACGGTATTTGAGGAAAACGTGATAATCGAATTTGCCGTCAAGAAAAAATGTCTGTCGAGCCTTGAGGCAAAGCTCACCGAAATGAGTGGCGGCAAGCTTAAAATGCTGCAAAACGGCGAAAGATTTGATTTCAGATAAAATTTGTTTTTAAAAAGAGTATTTAAAGTTTTTTTGCGTATCTTATATATGTAAAAAACGAAAAAAGAAAAACGGAGGTCGGAAATGTCGGAAAATTACATCAGAGAATTGTTCCTTGAAAGAGAGAAGAGCACGCTGTCCCCTTATGCGTTCCTGACCTCGAATACGAGAGGCCGTGAGCACCCGTACACTCCGTGTCCCGTTCGTACCGAATTTCAGCGCGACCGAGACAGAGTAATACACTCCACGTCATTCCGCCGCCTGATGCACAAAACTCAGGTGTTCCTGATGCCCGTGGACGATCATTACAGAACAAGACTGACCCACACACTTGAGGTCAGTCAGATCGCACGCATTATTGCGCGCGGCCTGCGCCTGAACGAGGATCTGACGGAGGCCATAGCTTTGGGACACGATCTGGGTCACACGCCATTCGGTCACGCGGGCGAGGATGCGATGCGCGCTTGCTACGATCCCGATTTTGCACACTACAAGCAGAGCCTGCGAGTAGTGGAAAAGCTGGAGAGAGGCGGAAAGGGTCTTAACCTTACCTGGGAGGTCCGCGACGGCATCGTCAACCATACGGGCAAGCATATGGCATCTACTCTTGAAGGTGTCATAGTCAAATTTGCCGATCGAATAGCATACATAAATCACGATATCGACGATGCGGTGCGCGCAGGGATCCTTCGTCCCGAAGATATCCCCGCCGAGCTTCGCGCAGTTCTCGGCGAACGTCACAGCGAGAGGATCAACAAAATGGTTCTTTCGGTAATAACCGCCAGCACGGACAGACCCGAGATCAGAATGACCGATGAAATACAGCAGGCCACTGATGCCTTGCGTAGGTTTATGTTCGAAAACGTGTACGAAGACAAAGTCGCAAAGCACGAAGATGACAAATCAAAGGCTCTTCTTATCAGCCTGTACGAATATTTTTGCAGGAATCCCGAAAAAATGCCCCGCGAGTATTTCGTCAACGTTGAAAACGAGGGTGTTGAGCGTTGTGTTTGCGATTACGTTTCGGGCATGACGGACAGATACGCCATCGAGCTGTATAACGAGCTTTACGTACCGCAGGTCTGGGGAGGCAAGAGATGATTCCCAGAGAAATAATTGACGAGATCCTTTATCGGAGCGATATTACCGACGTTATCGGGTCTTACGTCTCTCTGAAACGGGCAGGCTCCAACATGAGCGGACTATGTCCCTTTCATTCGGAAAAATCGCCGTCCTTTACGGTGTTTCCCGCCACAAAGAGTTTTTACTGCTTTGGTTGCGGAGCAGGCGGAGACGTAATTACCTTTATAAAAAAAGCGGAAAACCTTGACTATCCCTCCGCCGTCGAATTTTTGGCGGCGCGGGCGGGTATTACTATTCCCGAGGACAAAAAATACGTAAAGAGTGACGAGGTTTCCCGCAGACGTGTGTTTGACATGAACCTTGAGGCGGCAAAATTCTTCCGCCAATGCCTTTTTGACGAAAAGATCGGCGCGCCGGGCAGAGAATACCTGGCAAAAAGAAAGCTCAGCGGCGCGACCATCAAGCATTTCGGTCTTGGATTTGCGCCCGACAGTTTCAATATGCTTACAGACTATCTTCATTCAAAGGGGTTTTCCGATCACGAGCTGACCACTGCGTTTCTTTGCGGAAAAAGTCAGAAAACGGGTAGGTGCTACGACTATTTCCGCGGAAAGGTAATGTTCCCGGTAATTGACGTTGCGGGAAATATCATAGCCTTTGGCGGACGGGTACTTGACAACTCAAAACCTAAATATATAAACTCGTCGGACACCCCCGGATTCAAGAAAAGCCGCAATCTTTTTGCTCTGAATTTCGCAAAAAGCTGTTGCTCGGAGGAAATGATCCTTTGCGAGGGCTATATGGATGTTATCGCCCTTCACGCGGCGGGTTTTGAAAACGCAGTGGCGACACTTGGTACCGCCATCACCCCCGAGCAGGCACGTCTTATGGCAAAGTATACCAAAAAGGTCATAATTTCCTACGACGGCGATGCGCCGGGTCAAAATGCCACAAACAAGGCAATGAAGCTTTTATCCGAGGTGGGACTTGAGGTAAGGGTGCTGACGATACCCGACAACATGGACCCCGACGATTACATAAAGGCTCACGGTCCCGACCGCTTCAAGCAGCTGCTTGAGAGCGGCAAAACGGGCTTTGAATTTAAACTGAACGGCGTGCTTTCCAAATATAATATCTCCGAGCCTTCGCAAAAAATACGCGCGTCGGCGGCAATTTGTGAAATAATTGCATCGGTTGCTTCGGCGGTTGAGAGGGAAGTATATATAAGGGAAGCGGCAAAGCGAATCGACGTTACAGCCGAAACACTGAAAAATGACGTTGAACGGCATCGCCGCAAAATGGTGCGGGAAATGCGGAAAAACGAGAGCAGTGAGGCACTCAAAACCGTACATCGCTACGGAGACACCGTTAATCCCGACGCGGCGAAAAACGTAAAGATGTCAAGTGCAGAGGAGGCTATCATCGGTATGCTGCTTCAGTACGACGATCACCGTGCCGCTGTGGCAAACGGGAAAATAGAACTTACTGCCGACGACTTTTTCACCGATTTCGGACGCAGAGTTTTTCGGTCCGTGATGGAGCTTGAGATGTCGGAGGGCGGTTTTTCTTTCTCTCTTATGGGTGAGAGTTTTAATCCGGACGAGATGGGAAGAATGATACGGTACGTAACAGAAAGAAAAGAGCTTTCGCAGAACACGCTTGATGTTTTGCGGGAATCTGTAAATACACTGAAAAAGGAGAGACAGAGTCATGCCGACCGAACCGGCGACGACCCCTTTGCCGCTCTGCGGCGAAAGAGAGAAGCGCTGAAAAAGAAAAAGGACGAGCAGTGACGGATGTCGAGAGGTGAATTTTGAAAAAAGAAGAAATAAAGGAAATTGAAGTTCCCGAGGAGATGCCGAAAAACGAAACCCCGGAGGACGCTTTTGACGCCATGGTCGAGGATCTGCGCAGTGAAGGTGTGATGATTCCCGGAGGTGCAGATGAGGTCGAAATCGAGGAGGACGTTGAAAAATACGATACCTCGGAGAGAATGGAAAATATGCTGGAGCAGGACGGTCTTACAATCGACGACCCCGTTCGTATGTACCTGCGGGAGATCGGTCGTGTGCCGCTGCTTAAATCGGACGAGGAAAAGGAACTTGCCATTCGAATCTCCGAGGGAGACGAGGATGCAAAGCAGGTATTCATCAACGCAAACCTCCGTCTTGTTGTCAGCATAGCAAAGAAGTACGTGGGACGTGGAATGCCCTTCCTTGATCTTATTCAGGAGGGAACCCTGGGTCTTATGAAGGCTGTTGACAAATACGATTATTCAAAGGGATACAAGTTCTCTACATATGCTACCTGGTGGATCCGTCAGGCAATATCACGAGCGCTGGCCGAGCAGGAGATCATTCCGGTACATATGGTTGAAACGGTGCATAAGATCGCAAAATGCTCCCGCCAGATGCAACAGGAGCTGGGCCGCGAACCGACAATTGAGGAGATCTCCGAAAAGATCGGTCTGACCCCCGAAAAGATCAGGGATATCCGCCGATATTCCCAGGAGCCATTGTCTCTTGATACACCGATCGGTGAAGAGGAGGACAGCCGTCTGGGAGATTTCATTCCCGACGACGATACGCCGTCTCCCGCTGAAGCGGCATCGGCTCTTATGATGCGTGAGGCCATCGAGCGTGAGCTTCACACACTGACCCCTCGTGAGGAGCAGGTCATAAAGCTCAGATACGGTCTTATTGACGGCAGAGCAAGGACCCTTGAAGAGGTGGGACAGGAATTTGAAATCACCCGTGAGAGGATCCGCCAGATCGAGGCAAAGGCGCTGAGAAAGCTGAGAAATCACAGCCACGCAAAGAACCTCAGAGGATTTATCGACTAATAGACGCAGGGATATAAATAAAAGCAGACAAAAGCTTTGTATTTAAGGAAACGGAAATGAAAGAAATTTTGGAAAATACAGAAAACACGGAAACCGTGGAAACAAGAGAAAACACAAAGAAATTGGATACGGTCTACCTCATAGAAAAGGGTAAAAAGGGCAAGTTGTCAAGTGCCGATATCGAAGAGGCCATGGAGGCTATGGACTTCGATATGGATAAGCTTGATAAGCTTTATGCAGACCTTGAGGAAAACGGCATCGACATCGTCCCCGAGCAGATCGAGGGTGAGGATATCCGCGAGATCGAGAACGAGGTGGCGCAGTATAATAAGCCCGAAAAAATGGCGGAGCTTCTTGAATCCGAGGGACTTGCCATCGACGACCCCGTTCGTATGTATCTGAAGGAAATAGGACGAGTTCCCCTTCTCACGCTTGAGGAAGAGCTTGCTCTGGCACAGCAGATGAGCGAGGGCGGAGAAAAGGCGGAGGAAGCAAAAAGCAAGCTGGTTGAGGCAAACCTTCGACTTGTTGTCAGCATTGCCAAGCGCTACGTGGGCAAGGGAATGTTCTTCCTTGATCTGATCCAGGAGGGTAATCTGGGTCTGATGAAGGCGGTAAAGAAATTTGACCATACCAAGGGCTATAAGTTCTCAACTTACGCTACCTGGTGGATCCGCCAGTCGATCACACGCGCCATTGCCGATCAGGCAAGAACTATCCGAATTCCCGTTCATATGGTTGAAACTATCCATAAGGTTTCAAGATATTCAAGACAGATGATGCAGGAGCTTGGACGTGAGGCGACAGCCGAGGAGATCGGTGAAAAAATGGGTATGCAGGCGGATAAGGTCCGTGAGATCATGCGCTTCTCCCAGGATCCCGTATCTCTTGAAACTCCTATCGGCGAGGAGGAGGACAGCCATCTGGGTGACTTCATTCCCGACGAGGACACTCCCGCACCCCCCGATTCCGCATCCACAGCGATTTTGCGCGAGGTTATAGAGAAGGAGCTTGGCACTTTGACCCCCCGTGAGGCGCATGTTATCAGACTGCGTTTCGGTCTTTATGACGGCAGATGCAGAACGCTTGAGGAGGTCGGCAAGGAATTTGACATAACCCGTGAAAGAATCCGTCAGATCGAGGCAAAGGCGCTGAGAAAGCTGCGCCACCCCAGCAGAGCAAGACACCTCAAGGGATTTCTTGATTGAATTTGCATTTTGTTTACAATAGCGCCTTGACATTTCGGCGCATTTGGTGTAGAATATCTAACGTATGAACTTAGCTATAATAAGGAGTCAGAAAATGAAATTGAGAATTTTAAGTATAGTGCTCTGCATTGCAATGATTGTTTGCACTTTCGCTTCCTGTTCCAAGAAGAAAGAGGAAGATGACGGTGTTATTTCCGAAACATCTGCCAGAGCGGCGGTTACCCTCAGTATGTACGTGATCACCGAGGACGGAACAACCGACGAGGCTGCGGAAGCGGTTGAAAAGGCTATCAACTCCATGACAAAGTCCAAGTATACGACAAAGCTTGAGATAACATATCTGACCGCGGACGAATATTATGCGGCAGTAGAGTCTCAGTTTGAGACCATGAAGAAGAACGCTGATCCCTCAGCCGCTGATACAGAGGCGGTCGAAAGCGGTGACGAAACTGCACAAGCTCCCGTTGAGGAAGAGCTTGTTATCGGAGAGAACGGAGTGGCCGAGCTTAGATATCCCACGCTTACCCCCGGTCAGATCGACATCGTTGTGATCGACGATTACGCAAAGTATACCGAGTACGTTGAAAAGGGTTATCTTGCTTCTCTTGACTCTGCGGTCAAGGGGCTTTCAAAGAAGCTTACCGACTATATCTACCCCGCAACCCTTGAGGCTGCAAAGGTAGACGGAGTTCTTTACGGTATTCCCAACAACCATCCTATTGCTGCCGAGGCTACATATATCACGGTCAACCGTGAGCTGGCAGAGGAATTCGGACTTGACTGCGATCTTGTAAAGTCTGTTTCCGATCTTGCCGACTTCCTGGCGTTTGCGGCAACAAAGGAAGGCGTAACACCTATCCGCAACACTGAAATTGCCCTGAACGACGTTCTTTATATGGGCGCTGATGCGGCAACACGTACTCTTACTTCTGATTTCTCCCTTGTTGGTCAGTACGGCAAAAATTCAACGGTGACAGCACCCGAGAGCCTCTTTGCAAATCAGGCATACAAGAACGAGCTTCTCGCGCTTGCAAAGTTTGATTTCGGCGGCTACTATGGAACAGGCGCCGATGAAAAATACGCTATCGAGGTAAAGACAGGCGACCTTGCGGCTATGTGTGCCGACGGCGCGGATAATGAGATCGTTGTTCTTTGTGCGAAGATGCTTGCAAAAGAAGAGATCTGCGATACTGTTATCGGCGTTTCTGCTTTCACGGATAAGAAGGTGTTTGACCGCACAATGGAGGTCATAACCTACCTTAACACAAATGAGGATTTCAGAAATCTCTTCCAGTACGGTATCGAGGGAACAAACTATGTCCTTGACGAGTACACCGATGAGATGATCAAGCTCACAAACGACTATAATATGGATCTTGCCAAGACCGGTAATATGTTTATCGCATATCCCGATGCGGGAATGCCCTTGAACATCTGGGAAATGGCAAAGAAGCAGAATCTTGCGTCTGTAGCGCAAGTTGACAGTGCCTTTGGCGGATTTGTTATTCCTGCCGACGTTGAAGGTGAGACCCCCGTTGATTTCGACAGCGCAAAGGAGCTTGCAAAGACCTCTTCTGCCGTTAAGGCTCAGCTTGACGCCTGCAAGACCTATGAGGAATACGAGGCGATCGTAAATTCTGTTGTCCAGACCTACGGCGAGGTAATAAACGGCTTCATCACAGGTGAAAAGACACCCTGTGCCCTGTACATAGCAAGCCTTGGCTGATAAATAAAAAACGGGTTGGATCTTTCCAACCCGTTTTTAAAAAAAGGAAGAATTATGAAGTATACCGATATTTTGTGGGACTTTAACGGCACCATTCTCTCGGATATGGAAATAGGGATAGAGAGCGTAAACCTTTTGCTCTCTCAGAGAGGTAAGCGCCCTTTGTCGGGGATTGAAGAATACAGAGGGGTCTTCGGATTTCCGATTCGGGAGTATTATGAGCGTATCGGCTTTGACTTTTCTGCCGAGCCATACGACGTGTTGGCGCCTCTTTGGGTTGCCGAATACATGAAAAGAATGCCAAAAGCCAAGGCTTTTGATGACGTTGTCCCCGTGTCTGAGGCGTTCAGGGAGGCGGGGTTGCGGCAGACGGTCATGTCGGCATCCGATCTTGAAATGCTGCACGGCCAGCTTGATTTTCTTGGTATTTCGGATCTTTTTGACGACGTTTGGGGGCTTGACAATATAAAAGCCGAGAGCAAGGTTGATATCGCTATGCAATGGAAGAAGGACAATCCTCGGTCGGTGTCCTTGCTTATCGGAGATACGGTCCACGACGCACAGGTGGCTCATGAGTGCGGATTTGATTGTGTTCTGGTGGCAAGAGGTCATCAGTCAAGAGCTACTCTTGAAAAAACAGGTTTTCCCGTTGTGGATACACTTTTTCAAGTGCTTGATTACGTAAAAAAAGGAGGACAAAATGGAACTTAACGAATGTAAGAAGCTGGGCTTTGGCTGTATGCGCTTCCCAAAGCTGGGTGAGGAGATAGATATAGAGCAGGTAAAGCGTATGTTCGATATTTTTATGGAGGCGGGCTTTACTTATTTCGATACGGCGCACGTGTATCACAGCGGAAAAAGTGAGCTTGTGGTGCGTGAGTGCCTGACAGAGCGCTATCCAAGAGAGAAATTCATGCTGACTACCAAGCTGTCCACCTGGAATTTTCAAAAAGAGGAGGATATAATCCCTCTTTTCAACGAACAGCTGCGCGACACCGGTGTGGAATATTTCGATTATTATCTCATGCACGCCCAGGACAGGGAAGAATATGAAAAATATAAAAAATGCCGCGCCTATGAGATCGCGTCTGAGCTGAAGAAGCAAGGAAAGATAAAGCATATTGGAATTTCTTTCCATGACAGCGCCGAGGTCCTGCGTAAAATCCTCACAGAGCAGCCGACTATTGAGGCTGTGCAGATACAGTTCAACTATGTGGATTACCTTAACCCCGAGGTTGACGGTAAGGGAGTTTACCAGGTCTGCCGCGAATTCGGTAAGGATATTATCATAATGGAGCCTGTCAAGGGCGGTTATCTTGCTAATCTTCCCGATGAGGCAAAGGAGACTCTTGCTGTGGCAGGTGAGGGAAGTCCCGCGTCCTACGCTGTGCGCTATGCCGCAGGCTTTGAGGGTGTGAAGATGGTCCTTTCGGGCATGAGTGATATCGCTCAGGTGGAAGATAACGTGGCGACGATGAAGGATTTTCAGCCTTTGAGCGAGGAAGAGCAGGCGGTGATTGAAAAGACCCGCGATCTGCTTATCGGAATGAACAGGATCGAGTGTACAGCCTGCCGTTATTGTACCGACGGCTGCCCTATGAATATTTCAATTCCCGATATTTTTGCTCTTTATAACTCCAAGACTTGCTACAAAAATTGGGGTACGGAAGGCGAATATGACAAGTTGACGGAAAAGGGCGGTAAGGCCTGCGAATGTATCGAATGCGGTCAGTGCGAGAGCGCTTGCCCTCAGCACCTGCCTGTAATCGAGCTTCTCAAAAAGGTCTCTGAAAAGTATGATAACAGAGATAAGAAATGAGGTGATCTTGTGTCCGATAAAAAAGAAAAGGAGCAGGGCGGAGAGATAGTTTACGAAAGTAAGCTCTCCCGATGGCTTGATAACTACTGGTATCATTACAAGTGGGCAACGATCGGTGTTGTTTTTGCACTTGTGGTTATACTTATCTGCACTCTGCAGACCTGCAACAAGGATAAAAATGACGTAAGCGTTCTCTATGCAGGTCCCGAATATTTTATGTTCAACGGCGAGGGCGTTGACAATATTGAAAGCGCCCTTGAATACGTGCTTCCCGACGAGCTGGCGGGTAAGGATGAAAAAAAGACGGTGGCGTTAGTCTATCATCAGATCTTTTCCGAGGATGAGATAAAGGCCATAAAGGCAGAGGCTGAGAAGAACGGCGAGGAGGCATATATTGACGTCAATTTTAATTCTCAGAATCTCAAGGCATTTCAAAATATCATTTTGGCGGGTGAATATTCGGTCTGCCTGCTGTCCCCTTATCTTTATGAGATGGTACAGGAGTCAGGCGGCTTCAGGCTTCTTTCAGACGTTTTGGGCTATACCCCCGAGGGGGCTGTTGACGAATGCGGCGTGCGGTTGTGTGATACCGCATTCGGTCAGTATTATCCCGGGGTAAAGGACCTGCCAAAGGATACGATACTCTGCCTTCGCTCGGACGTGAGCGTTGGATCCTTTGTGGGCGGCAAAAAGAATAAGGAACAGTATAAAAAATCCGAAATGCTGTTTCGTGCCATAATTGAATTTGAGGAATAAAAAATTCGAGGCTTTGGCCTCGAATTTTTTATACTATCATGCTTATAAGGTAAATTATGACCATATGCAACGGATAGAAAATATAAAACGAATATTTTGGCATCTTAAAGCCACGTTGACCGTTGTAAAGTGCCAGAGGGGCAAGAGAGAGCAGACAGTAGGGCTGAATCCAGCCGATGTCAAGGGACAAAATAAGAAGTCCTGCACCGAATGCCCAAAATCTCGGGTCAAAAAGAAGTATTTTTTCTTTTTGGGCGGGAAACAGTATTTCACTTATACACGGAAAAACGGGAAGCATTATGCCGAAAAATCCGTAGTCCACGGTGAATCTTTTTGTGAACAGCCAAAAGCTTACCATGCAAGAAGCAAAAAGTAGCAGACAGGCGGCCTTTGAGGCCCTGTCCTTTCTTTTCTTTGCCTCAAAAAGAAGAAGTATCAGCAAGATTGAGCAGGAAAAGGTGATAAGAGAATTGAAATACAGATCGCCTGTGGCGAATGCGGACACCGCCGTTGTGACGATGCCTAAAATCAGGATTCTTAATAGATAATCCAAAGGCTTTTTGGTATATTTACAACCCTCGCAGATCATAAAGGAAAAGATCGGAAACGCAAGTCTCCCGATGATCCGCAGGATCTCGTTTTCGGGAAATATCAGCATTCCCGTGTGGTCTATCACCATAGAGACCGCCGCCAAAACCTTCAGACAGTTGCCTGAAAGTGATATGGATCTTTGCTCGTTTGCCATATTTTCTCCTTTCCTCTATATTTTAAACCGACCGTTCATTCTCGGAACGGTCGGTTATTATTCAGAATCTGCCGCTTGAGCTTCTGCCCGAGCCGCCGCTGAATCCTCTGCCCGAGGAGCCGTTTGACTGGGGCTTGGGTGTTTTTGACACCGTTCTGTAAAGAAACCTGTCACTTGAGGTGCGCAGAGCAAGACTGCCGTCAATAACGTAGTCACCTGCATAGTTCCGGCTTTTTACCGTCTTCATGCCGCTTTGCATGATCAGCATAGCCACAAGGGCAAGAACAAGTCCTATTGCAACACAGATCACGTAGTGTGAAAGTGGACGGCTGCCCTCGCTTATAGTTACACTTCCGTCCGATGAAACGTGGATCTGAGGAGCAAAATCCTCACCGTCGTATATTTCGCCCGAATCATTATAGGCGTCTATGGCGTCCCTGCTCAGGGATGCGAATACCGAAAAAGCGGTAAGATATTCTCCGTCGGTCAGATATGGGATAACGGCTTCCTCGATATAATCGAGTCCCGCGTCGTCGATCATGTTCTGCACGGTGCCACATTTTGTGAGACAGTATTCTCTTGTGCTCATGGAAACGACCAATAGGATCCCGTCCTCCATGAAGCCCTCGTCACAGAACGCTTCGGTATACGATTCTATATCGCTTCCATGATAGAAATCGATTGTCATAACCGCAATGTCCGTTTTTGCATGGTCGCTCATCTCTTCAAGGAGAGCCGACAGCGTGATTTCTTCATCGGCCGAGAGCAGATCCGCATTGTCCGAAAGCAGAGGACTTTGGGCTGTGGCAACGAGAGAAAGTGAGATGACGATAGCTATAACGAGGATAGGGTAAAACAGCTTTTTCATAGTCTCACCTCACAGAAAAAAGTGCATGATCAGCACTGCCGCCGCAGAGAATATTCCCGCGAAAAGTGCGAACCATCTTGCCCATGCCCCTCGGTCAATAGGAAGATTTCCGACAAATTTTCCCGTTTGTCCGTTCATGGCAAAAACGTATTTTTTATCCTTCCAGGTGGTATTAAGAAGCCAGACCGGATAAAGCGCGTATTTTGCCTGAGCGTCCTCCAGGGAAACGCCGCTTGACTGGGTCACAAGGGTAGAGTAACCGTGAACGGTCCTTCTGAATTCGGATTCGGTCGACGCTTTTATTCTCTCGTTTGCGCGAAGAGAACTTTCCTGACTTGAAACGTCGTATTTATCCGCGAAAAAGCCTGACAGATAGGCGGTCTTGAAATCCACTGCATCGGAAAAGTTGTAAGGCTCAAGGGACTCCATCAGATCGTTGTCCATGCGGACGGAACCGTCGACGGGCACGTTGCGAAAGCCCAATTTTCCCGCTCTGCGGATTGCATAATGTGATGTTACGGTGTAATTGTACTTGCTGTCACTGTGAAAACGCGTTCTGGTTCCCCGGTAGGTAATATCCGCGTCAGCCGTTGCGCTGAAAAGCCAGAACGGCACATAAATTCCCTTTATTTCATCTATGTGATTTTCGGTTCTGAAAACCTTGGGAAGGAGCTTTTTGCCAGACAGGTGCTTCATATACGCTGCCTTTGCCGCATCGCGGTCAAGCTTGAAGGGAATAACGTAATCGGGCTTCAGCTCTCCCGCAAACCTGCTTTTCATGACCACGGGATTGTCGCAGAACGGGCAGAATGTTGCACCCGTCACGTCTTCTCCCACAATCTCACCGCCGCAGGAATTGCAAACGAAAATATTTATCCCCTGTGCCTCCGTGTCGTCGATCACCTCGTCGTTTTTTGACCATTCCATGCGATCGTCTTTGGTTTTCAGCTCCTCGTCGAGACCGTCCAGGGCGTCCACGTCGAATTCTGTGTCGCAATAAGGACACTTCATGTTCTGTTCTTTTGTGTTGAATTCAACCGAAGCTCCGCAACCGGGACACTTGTATTCAAGTAATTGGCTCATGAGTTATCCTCCGAGTTTTTTACTTTGCCGATCCGATCAGGGTCTCTTTGAGCCGCAATTCGTGCAGAAATTGCCTGTGTTTTCGGTGCCGCAAGCACACTTCCAGCCGCTTTCGGGCTTCTTTGCGCCGCACTCGGAGCAGAATTTGCCCTCATTTACTTTTCCGCATGAGCATTTCCAACCGTTCTCGGGTCTTTTTGAGCCGCAATTTGTGCAGAAATTACCTGTATTTTCCGTGCCGCAAGCGCACTTCCAGCCGTTCTGCGGCTGAGATGCCTTGTTTTGCTGTGCCATGTCAAAAAGATTCTGCGCCATAGCGGAATTGCCGCTATTCATCGCCATTCCCATACCCATAAAGCCTGTCATAGCTCCCGCGTCGTTCTTGGCGGCCTCGGTCATAGCCTCTGCCTGCGCGCCGATAAGAGTTGCCGCCGCCATACCGGGATCGCGGTTGATCGCTCTTCTCTGCGCGTCCTGAATGATCTCCATATCATCGTCGGGAACGGTGGGAGGATTAAGAGCAATAGATACTACCTCGATACCTCTCAGCTCTGCCCATTTCTTTGACAGCGCCTCGTTTACAGCGTCTTTCAGCTCGACTGTGTGACCGGGCAGGGCGCTGGGACGGATCTCAAGGGCGGAAAGCTTTGCAAAGGAGGGCTGAAGAGCGTCCACAAATTCAATTTTAAGCTGAGATTCGATCTCGCTCTTGCGGTATTCGTTTGTTACGTTTCCGCAAACGTTGGTATAGAAGAGAATGGGGTTCGCGATCTTGTAAGAATAGATACCGTTGCAACGGACCGCCGTGTCAAGATCAAGACCGATGTTTCTGTCAACTACGCGGAAGGGAATGGGGTTCTGCGTTCCGAATTTGTTGTCCACGATCTCCTTCGTGTTGAAATAGTAAACTCTCTGGTCAACTCCTGCGTCACCGCCCATGGCGAAGCGACGTCCGATGGTCTTGAAGGTGTCGATGATGGACTGACCCAGATTTCCTGCGAAAATGCTGGGAGCTATGGTGTTGTCGTATGTAAACTGACCCGGCTCCGCGCAGATCTCCACGACCTTGCCCTGTTCAACTATGATCATACACTGACCGTCCGCTACGGCGATCCCGGAGCCGTTTGAGATCACGTTGTCGTTGCCCTTGGTGTTTGAGGACTTGCCTCCAACGCTTTTTTGTCCTCTTACCACGAGAACGTCGTTGTCAATAGCGTCGCAATAGAAAAATTCCTTCCACTGGTCGGCTAAAGTTGTGCCGATGGCGGAAATACCTGCTTTAATAAGTCCCATAATATTTATCCTTTCGTAAAAATTATTTTTTGTTGTAGGAAATATCCTATGTAAATATTCTACACAAAATGTTGCTCGAAATCAAGAGTATTTCCGCAGATTTGCAAGGAATTTTGTAAAAAATACTTTACAAATAACTATAAATAAAGTATAATATACAATGTATTACTATGCGGAGGTGTGCCGTGACGGATCTGACAGAAAAGAAAATAAGCTCCGAGAAAATTTTTGACGGTAAAGTGTTGCACGTTGCCGTTGACCGTGTTTTGCTTCCGAACGGAGAAGAAGGCATACGCGAGATAGTTCTCCATCGAGGCGCTGTGGCGGTCATTCCTCTGACCGATGACGAGGATGTCATTTGCGTCCGCCAATTCAGATACGTACATGGACAGGTCTTGCTTGAGATCCCCGCCGGAAAGCTGGAGGAGAGCGATATAGACGTGAGAGAGGCGGCGTTGCGAGAGCTTGAAGAGGAGACGGGCGCAAGCTGTGAGAGCCTTGAGGAAATGGGAGTTTTTTATCCCACTCCTGCAATATGCTCGGAAAAGATCCACCTTTTCATGGCAAGAGGACTGAAATTCGGAGAAACTCACCCCGATGACGACGAATTTCTTGAAATCGAGCGGATCCCGCTGAAGACACTCGTAAAAATGGTAATGCGAGGCGAGGTGCCCGATTCAAAGACACAGGCATGCGTTCTGCGCGCGTGGCTGGCTCTTCACCCGGGCGAACTTGCGGACTGAAAATAAAATGAAAACGAGATAACATGACACAAGAAAGAAAAAACAGAATACTTTCTCCCCGTGAAATGGGAGAATGCAGAGAATATACCGAAAAGATGCGGCAGCTCAACGAGGGCAAAGGCAAAAAGGTTTTTGTTCTGACCTTTGGCTGTCAGCAAAATGAAGCGGACAGCGAAAAGCTGGCAGGAATGTCGATGGACATGGGCTACACGGTCACAAAGGATCCACATGAGGCAGATCTTATTCTGGTCAACACCTGCGCCATCCGCGAACACGCCGAGAAAAAGGCGCTGTCCATTATCGGACAGTACAAACATATAAAGGCGGCAAGACCCGAGACTATGATAGGCGTTTGCGGCTGTATGGTGGTGCAGGAGCACAGGGCAGAGGAGATAAAGTTCAGATATCCTTACGTAGACTTTATTTTCGGCACGTCAAGTCTTCACCGCTTCCCCAAGTTGCTCTACGATAAGACTACCAAGGGCAAACGGCTTTACTGCCCCCAGGAGAGTGAATTTTGTGTTGCCGAGGGTTTGCGTATAAATCGCGAGAGCAATTATCGCGCTTGGGTCAGCATTATGTACGGCTGTAACAATTTCTGTTCTTACTGCATAGTCCCCTATGTCCGCGGACGAGAGCGCAGCAGGGAAATGCACGAGATCGTTGCAGAGGTAAGAGATCTTGCACAGCGCGGCTACAAGGATATAACGCTTCTCGGACAGAACGTAAATTCTTACGCCAAGGACAGCGAATTTACCTACGATTTTGCCGATCTTATGGCGGAGCTTTCAAAGATCGAGGGAGATTTTCTTCTTCGCTTTATGACAAGTCACCCAAAGGACGCTTCAAAAAAGCTTATCGACACCATGGCGCAAAATCCCAAGATCGCACGCCATTTCCATCTGCCCATGCAGTCGGGAAGTGACGAGATCCTCGCCAAAATGAACCGCCGTTACGACACGAAAAAATATCTTGAAACGGTGGATTATTTGCGTGAAAAAATTCCGGGTATCACAATTACCACCGACATCATCGTTGGATTTCCCGGGGAGACCGAGGAGGATTTTGAGGGAACCCTCAATATGCTCCGTCGGGTGAAATTCGACATGATATATTCCTTTATTTATTCGCCGCGAAAGGGAACTCCCGCGGCGGAAATGGAATGTCAGATACCCGACAGCGTAAAGAGCGAGCGATTTAATCGCCTGCTTGCTGTCCAAAATGAGATCGCATTCGAGCTGAACCAACAAGAGGTGGGAAAAACTCTCAGGGTTTTGTGCGACGGTATAAGCAAAAATAATGAAAAGGTATACTCGGGTCGAACCGAGGGAAACAAGATTGTTTTCTTTGACGGCGATGAGTCGGACACGGGAAAATATATCAACGTAAAAATCGACAGAGCCGAGGCATTTGCGCTCTACGGACAAAAAGTTTAACTTAAAAGGAGAATAAAAAAATGGACAACAGAATCGCAGAACTTGCCGCAGAGCTTGGCAAGGCTATTAAGGAAGACGAAAGAGTAAAGCATCTCAACGAAACAAAAAAATCGTACGACGAGGACAAGGATCTTCTGAGATACGTTGTGGAATACAACGTTCAGCAGAAGGCAATGGCAAACGAATTTGAAAAGGGCGATGACCGTGATGAGGTGATCTTAAAGCAAATTCAGAACAGAATCGACGAGCTTTACGACCTTATTGTCGGAAACGAGGCTTTCGTTGCCATGAATGCAGCGCAGGAGGCGGTGAACGCATTTATGAACGAGGTGAACGGAATAATCACTCTCAACATCACAGGTGAGCAGCCCTGCACACACGATTGCAGCTCCTGCCACGCGGATTGCGCGTCAAAGAAGTAATTTCTCAATCATAAAAGAGAGGTAAAACGCCATGACTCCGATGATGGAGCAATATTTTGAGATAAAAAATCAGTATAAGGATTTTCTGCTCTTTTACCGCGTGGGAGATTTTTACGAGATGTTCTTCGACGACGCAAAAGCGGCGTCGGCGGCAATCGACCTGACACTTACGGGCAAAGACTGGGGTGAGCCGGAGCGCGCACCCATGTGCGGCGTACCGTTTCACGCGGCGGATACATATATAGCGAAGCTGATAGCAAAGGGCTTCAAGGTAGCCATCTGCGAGCAGGTGGAGGATCCCGCGACGGCAAAAGGACTTGTGCGCCGTGACGTTATCCGCGTGGTCACACCGGGAACCCTTCTTGAATCAAGCATGCTGCAGGAAAGTGACAATAACTATCTCTGTGCTATCTACGTGGGCGAGTTTGAATGCGGTGTCAGTTTTGCGGACGTTTCGACCGGCTCGATTTCCGCCACCACCCTTGACGGCGCGGACATGATAAAGAAGCTGACAAACGAGCTTGGAACCTATTCCCCCAGTGAAATTATTGTGAATATTCCTCTGTCAGCCGAGCCCGAGCTTGCTCAGTTCATCTCGGCGCGTATGGAGACCTCGGTGACGGATAACCACCCCGATTGGTTTGAATACGCAAACAGCCGCGCGCTGATAGAAAAACAATTTGCTGATTCTATCCGCGAGAATGTGACAGAGCAAAATGCTGTCGTATGCTCGGCGGGCGGACTGCTGACTTACGTAAACAACACCCAAAAGGGCGATATCTCCTATATCAAGGAGCTGAGAATTTACAGCGAGGGACAGTATCTTGAAATGGATACCAACACCCGCCGCAACCTTGAGATCACCGAGACCATGCGCTCAAAGGAAAAGAAAGGCTCTCTGCTTTGGGTCCTTGACAAGACCCGCACGGCGGCGGGGGCCAGAATGCTTCGCTATTGGGTAGAGCATCCTTTGTTGCGCGTCAGCAGTATAACCGAGCGTCAAAGTGCGGTCCGTGAGCTTTATGATAATTTCATTTTGCGTGAAGAGCTTGGAGAACTTCTTTCGGGTGTTCTTGACCTTGAAAGACTTATTTCCCGTATCGTTTACGGCTCCGCCACCGCAAAGGATCTGCGCGCGGTTGCAAATACTGCAAGGGTCATACCGGAAATTAAGGGACAGCTCAGCTCCTGTGAGAGCCGCGAGCTTCACCGCATCTATACAGAGCTTGACGAGCTTGAGGATATCTGCTCACTTATCAACGCGTCTATCGTTGAGGACCCGCCCTTTACCGTCCGCGACGGCGGCATGATCGCCGACGGCTACAACGCTGACGTTGATCAGCTCCGCTCTATCCGAGACAATGGAAAGAGCTGGATCGAAAAGATCGAGGCGGAGGAAAAGGAAGCCACGGGTATAAAGACCCTGAAGGTCAGATATAATAAGGTTTTTGGGTACTATATCGAGGTGTCGCAGTCCTTTATTTCAATGGTTCCCGACCATTACATAAGAAAGCAGACCTTGGTCAACTGCGAGCGATACATCACCCAGGACTTAAAGGACAAGGAAGCTACCATTCTGGGCGCGGCAGACAAGCTCTGCTCCCTTGAATACGAGCTTTTCCAGCAGGTGAGAACGGCTGTTGCCGCCTGCAGTACACGTATACAGGAGACGGCGGCACGTCTGGCAGAACTTGACGTTTACCGCTCTCTTGCCACCGTTGCGGCACGAAACAAATACGTTTGTCCCGAGGTAAACAGCGGCAGCCGTATCTTTATTAAAGATGGACGCCACCCTGTGGTAGAGCAGTTCACCCGCGACACTTATTTTGTTCCCAACGACGTGGATATCGACTCGGCCTCTGACCGACTTATGCTTATAACAGGCCCCAATATGGCAGGTAAGTCCACCTATATGAGACAGGTGGCGCTTATCACCGTCATGGCGCAGATAGGCTCGTTCGTTCCCGCATCCGATGCGGAGATCGGCATTGTTGACAAGGTGTTCACACGAGTTGGAGCATCGGACGACCTGGCATCGGGACAGTCCACCTTTATGCTTGAGATGAACGAGGTGGCGTATATCTTAAAGAATGCCACGAGAAAATCCCTCATCGTCTATGACGAGATCGGACGGGGTACGAGCACATTTGACGGCATGAGTATTGCCCGCGCTATCGCGGAGTTTACCAATAGCTCAAAGATCGGTGCAAAGACACTTTTTGCTACCCACTATCACGAGCTTACCAGCCTTGAAGACGAGTTTGACGGCATCGTAAACTATAACATCGCCGCAAAGAAGCGCGGGGACAATATCACGTTCCTGCGTAAGATAGTCCGCGGCTCTACCGACGACAGCTACGGTATCGAGGTCGCAAAGCTGGCAGGCGTGCCGGGTGAGGTGGTAAAGCGCGCAAAGCAGATACTCGCAACAATTGAAAGCGGTTCGGGTATCGTGACCTCCCGCTCCGAGCGTCCCGTTGAGGCAGAGGACGACAGTCTCATCAGCATCGACGACACGTTGCGCGCACAGGCGATGGAGGAATTGAAAAATATCGACCTCAACATGATCTCACCCTACGAGGCAATGCAACTTCTCTATGAAATTCAGAAGAAGCTGAAATAAAACAAGGAAAGGAAGGCCCGACGGGCAAATATTATGGGAAAAATAAACGTTCTCAGCTTCGCTGTGGCTAACCTTATAGCCGCAGGCGAGGTGGTTGACAGACCTGCCTCCGTTATCAAGGAGCTTGTTGAAAACTCCATAGATGCGGGCGCGGACAGGATAACCGTCGAGATACAGAACGGCGGAATATCCTATATGCGCGTCACCGACAACGGCTGCGGAATCTCAAAGGAAGATCTGCCCGTGGCATTGCGTCGTCACGCCACAAGTAAAATAAAGGACGCAGAGGATCTGGAGGCTATCATTTCATTGGGCTTCCGCGGAGAGGCTTTGGCGGCTATTTCCTCTGTCGCAAACGTCCGAATCGTGTCAAAAACCAAGGACAGTGAGCTTGGCGCGGCACTTGAGGCTCACGGAGGAGTGGTGGTCGGCGTTACCGAACGGGCTTGCTCGGAGGGTACGAGCATTATCGTGGAGGACCTTTTCTATAACGTGCCCGCACGAAGAAAATTCCTGAAAAAGAATATAACCGAGGGCATGGCTGTGGTCAGCTGTGTTGAGCGCGTGTCCCTGTCCCACCCTGAAATTGCCTTCCGACTGATCTCGGACGGTAACGTCAAGCTTGAAACCATGGGCGATGGTAAGCTTCACTCGGCTATCTATTCTGTTTTCGGACGTGATTTTGCAACTCGTCTTATTCCCGTGCAGGGGAGCAGCGAGGGTATCGAGATCACGGGCTACATAGGACGCTCGGATAACGTGAAAGCCAACCGAAATTTCCAAAATTTCTTTATCAACGGCAGATACGTTAAAAGTAAGACCGCCATGGCGGCGATCGAACAAGCGTTTTCATCTTACATTCCCCCCGAAAAATTCCCGTGTTGCGTGCTTTTTGTAAAGATTGACCCCCGTTGCGTGGACGTGAACGTTCATCCCTCTAAATTGGAGATAAAATTTTCAAATGAGAAGGCGGTTTTCGAGGCTGTCTACTATTCGGTGCGTAACGCCCTTGAAAAGAACACCACCCGTCCCGAGGTTCGCCTTGAAAACGGCAGGATCTCGGCACAGGACTACCGGAATATGTCAGGCGCACAGCCTCAAAAAAAGCCAAACGCGCTCAATGCTTTTGCGCCTATTCCCGACAAGTCGGTGAAACCCGAGCAGATAAAAATGTCAACGTCGGTGAAAGAAAAAACGCGCATTGTGCCTGTTCCCGCGTGGCAAAATCCTGTTCCGACACCAAAGACTGTTGAAACAGGCAAGGAAAATGCGGCGGAAAAGTTTTCTTTCGGCTCACCTAAAATTGATTTTACTCCGAAATCGGTCGAAATTCCTCCCGTAGAGGAAAAAATTGAACACGTAAAGGTGGAGAAGACTGCGCCGACCATTCCTCCAAAAGAAGAGGAGCCTGAGAGAGAAATCCCACCGTACAGGATCATCGGCGAGGCGTTCAATTCTTACGTTTTTATTGATTTGGGCGAAAAAATGCTGGTGGTCGACAAGCATGCCGCCCACGAACGCATAATATTTGAGCACTTTAAAAAGATAATGGACAAGGGCGAGCAGGCGTCCCAAATGCTTATGCTGCCTGTGAAGATCAATTTTACACGGGAGGAGATCGCCGCACTTGAGGAGTATCGAGGCGAGATCGAATCTGCGGGCTTCACTTTTGAAACCGAGGAAAATGTGGTAAACGTGCAGTCCTTCCCCGTGGGAATTGAAGCTTCTGCTATCTCCGATATCTTCGGGGAATTTGCTACGGGTCTGCTGACAGACAGCGCAAGCGTCAGTATAACCCGTCAGTTTGCCTTTGAAAAGGCACTGTACCAGGCGTCATGTAAAGCAGCCATAAAGGCAGGTCGACAGTACCCCGAAGAGCATATAAAATGGCTATGCCAAAAGCTCATGGAGCTTCCCGATATTACTTTTTGCCCTCACGGACGTCCCGTTGCCATTGAAATGACGAAAAATATGCTCGACCATCAATTTGAGCGACTTTAAACCAATCGAAAGGAAAACCCTGTGTAGCAGGGAACAATAAATATGTTTGACCTTATCAAGACCGAGGGCAGAGCAAGACGCGGTTGCCTTCACACCGTTCACGGTGACATTCAGACCCCTGTTTTTATGAACGTAGGCACCTGTGCCGCAATCAAGGGCGGAGTTTCCACTATGGATCTGATCGACCTTAACTGCCAGGTGGAGCTTTCAAACACTTATCATCTGCACCTGCGTCCCGGTGACACGCTTATCCGCGATATGGGCGGAATCCATAAGTTTTTTAACTGGAACAAGCCCGTTTTGACCGACAGCGGTGGATTTCAGGTGTTCTCCCTTTCCCAGCTTCGCAAGATCACGGAAGAAGGCGTAAAATTTGCCTCGCATATTGACGGAAAGCGTATTTTTATGGGACCCGAGGAGAGTATGCAGATCCAGTCCAATCTGGCGTCAACCATTGCTATGGCGTTTGACGAGTGCATTGAAAACCCCGCCCCCTACGATTACGTAAAGAACTCCTGCGACCGCACCGCACGCTGGCTCGTTCGCTGTAAGAACGAGATGAACCGCCTGAACTCTCTGCCCGAGACCATCAATAAAAATCAGATGCTTTTCGGCATCAATCAGGGCGGTGTTTACGAGGATCTGAGAATCGAGCATATGCACACCATTGCCGAGCTTGATCTTGACGGCTATGCTATCGGCGGTCTTGCCGTTGGTGAGGAGACCGAGGAGATGTACCGCATAATCGACGCGGTAGAACCTCATATGCCAAAAAACAAGCCCAGATACCTCATGGGCGTGGGAACTCCCTGCAACATTCTTGAGGCTGTCCACATGGGCGTTGACTTCTTTGACTGCGTAATGCCCAGCCGTAATGCACGCCACGGAAATCTTTTCACATGGCACGGTAAAATGAACCTGTGTAACGAAAAATATGCCCGCGACCCCCGTCCTTTTGACGAGAACTGCGGTTGTCCCGCTTGCCGTCATTACAGCCGTTCCTATGTGCGCCATCTGATCAAGGCAAAGGAATCCCTTGGTATGAGGCTGGCGGTCATGCACAACCTTTATTTCTACAACGAGCTGACCCAAAAGATCCGCGATGCACTTGACGGTGGATATTTTGAGAGCTTCTATCAGAAGTACAGAGCAATTCTCGGGGAACGCTCCGAAAGCTGATGAAAAACAAAAAGCTTTATATAATTTTGTCGGTAGCCGTTCTCAGCATTGTCATGAATCTGGTGGACGGGGTGCTGACACCGCCTTACGCGGTAAAATCCGCCTTGAAGCTATTGCTTTTTGTCGGTGTTCCGCTTGTTTACTACTTGACCGACCCCGAGGAAAGAAAAGTTCTTAAAAAGATGCTTATCCCCGACAAAAAGGGACTTGCGCTGTCGATCCCCTTGGGGGCAGGGTGCATTGCCGTAATACTTGGTGCATTCTTTCTTTTGCGCGGCACGGTTGATTTTTCGGGTATTACCAAAAGCCTCACGGGGGATAGCGGAATAACGGCGGAAAATTTCGTTTTCGTTGCTCTGTATATATCCTTTATCAATTCTTTTCTTGAAGAATTTTTCTTCCGGGGATTTGCGTTTGTCACTCTGAAAAGACACGTGTCAAAAAAGACTTCCTACCTTGTAAGCGCGTTCTTTTTTGCCTTTTATCACGTGGGAATGACCTTGACCTGGCTTCCTTTCCCCGTATTTATGGCAGAGCTTCTCGGATTGACGGTGGGCGGATTCATTTTCGACCGCCTGTGCGAAAAGAGTGAGACCGTGTACCCGTCGTATATAGTACATATGTGCTGTAATTTCGGCATAAATCTTATCGGGTTTATGCTTTTTGGAATAATATAAAAGACAGAGAACCTTTTCGTTCTCTGTCTTTTATTTTTATCTGTACATTTTGTATCTCAGTCTCAGGTTGTCTGCGATCATGGCGATAAATTCAGAGTTTGTGGGCTTACCTCGGTTGTTCTGGATCGTGTAACCGAAATAGGAGTTGAGAGTGTCCACGTCGCCGCGATCCCATGCCACCTCGATGGCATGGCGAATGGCACGCTCGACACGGGAAGTGGTGGTCGAATATTTCTTTGCAACGGAAGGATAGAGTATCTTTGTGACCGAATTGATGATATCGCTGTCGCTGACGGTCAGTAGAATGGCAGTGCGGAGATATTGATAGCCTTTGATATGTGCAGGAACGCCGATCTGATGAATGATCTGTGTCACCTGTGCCTCCATATCGGCTGTGTCGGGAGAGGACTTTTCAGTTGTTGAATTTGATTTTCTTCGGGAAGCGCAGATACTGTCAAGGTGGCGTAAAAGACTCTCCGTGTCGAAGGGACGGAGCAGACAAAGCTCTGCTCCTGCCGCCGATGCTTCGATGAAGGTATTTTGATTTGAGACGGCGGAAAGTACAACGAAGGATGTGGGCCTGTCCTGACCGAAATCAAGAGCTGCGGAGTTGCGTAATACGCCGATGCCGTCGATCTTTGAAAGCCACACGTCGATGAGTGCCACGTCAGGGTGGATCCTTCCGATCTTTATAAGAGCTTCCTCACCGTTTGATGCCTCCTCTATATTTCGGAATCCTGCGCGGCGAAGCTGTTCGCATATCTGTGTGCGGGATCTTGCGTCCTCGTCCGCCACGAGTATTTTTGCGTTTTTTGTTTCTTGTCTGAGTTCCATTATTTTCTCCGTTCTGCCATATGGCAATTTTATGCGTTATTTTTATTACACCCATATTTTACCATATTCTGGAAATTATTGCAAGACATTTTCCAAAATTTTCCAACCAAAAAGTAGACAAAAATAATTGGTAAAAACTGTAAATTTTTACCAATTTTACCCTATTTAGTGTATCGAGGGACAAAAAGCCTCTATATTTTGTGTTTTTCGACCTTTAAAGAAGAAAAAAAGAGAAGGGCGTCGCGCCCTTGCTCTTTTGGTAATTATTTGTCGGAAAAATCGGGAGTTTTCATGGGGTGATGCTTGCAGGGAGCTGTGAAAAAGTCGGTAAGATCAACAAAATATTTTCCCTGTTCGTTCAGTTCAAATCCGATGGATTTAATAATATCATCATCGGTAAAATTTGGGTCTTCAAAATATGCGCTGTGTACTCCCGCTAAGTCGATAAAATTAAGTGAAGCCCGTCCCAAGAGGAATAAAACCTCAAAATCCTTTTCTCCGACGCAGGCAATGGAACGGATTATTCCGCCATTCGGCGTCATGGCAAACTGACATATTCCTCTCAATTCGTCGTCGACGGTGGCCGCGTAGGCCATAGCTCTCACGTCGTATTCAACACCGCAGATGCGGCAGATCTCTTCCTGTTCTTTTTTTGTCTGAATGGGTAAAACCTTTATCATTTCAAAAACCTTTCATTTATATATAGGGCGTTTTCAGCCCTCGTTTTTCAGATATTCGATCTCGTCACTTGTCAGGTGGCGCCATTTTCCCGTGGGTAAAGTGCCCAGCTTCAGATCACCGATAGCTATTCTTGTCAGCCGTGAGATCTTCAGTCCTGCAACCTCGCACATACGGCGTATCTGACGGTTTCGACCCTCAAAAAGGGTCATTTCCATCAGAGCACCGTCACCCGACGAAATAACCTCGGTTTTTACGGGCTGTATCCTGTAGCCGTCAAGCAATAGCGGAGATCGGAGGATCGCCAACTGCTCCTCGGTGGGAGCCTTTGTCACGTTTACGCGGTAAATTTTGGGAATATTGTGCCTTGGATGGGTCAGCTTGTTAGCAAGCTCTCCGTCGTCGGTGAGCAAAAGCAGACCGTCCGAGTTCATGTCAAGCCTGCCCACGGGGTACACCCGTTTGCCGAGAGAGGACACAAGCTCTACCACGTTTTTGCGGCCTTTTTCGTCGTCTGCCGTCGTTACGCAACCCACCGGCTTGTTCAGCATTATGTAGGTCAGCTCACCGTTTCGGTAAGGAATGATTTTCCCCTTGTATTCCACCGTGTCAAGCTCGGGATCAACACGGTCGCCAAGCTGTGCTACAAGTCCGTTTACACGTACCCGACCGTCGATGATCTCCTTTTCCGCGGCGCGTCGGGACATTACCCCCGCATCGGTAAAGAATTTCTGAAGTCTTATTTTTTCCATACTCTATATGTGGGTCAGGAGAAGATTCCCCGAATAAAATCCCACACCTTCTGCCAAAAATTTTTCTTGTATTTTATTTGCTGTACGTCGTATGCGGCCTTGATATGGGTCTCGCCTATGATCTTGCCGTCGCACTTGTATGTGACGTGACCGACGATATCTCCCGCTTTTACGGGCGCATAAACCATTTGCGGCAATTTAACGTTGACGCTGATCTCCCCGTGGTTGCGGGGCAGGGTGGCCGCCACAAAATCGCAATTGACACAGAGCAGGGAATCCTGCACTCCGCCCACAACGGGCAGAGTTTCGATAAAACCGCCCTCATCACAAAGGATCTCGCACAGGTAATTTTCGTAGCCGTAGTTGAGAAGCGCGGTGTGATCCCGCCAATCGTCGGGAGCAGAGAGGGTCACGGCAACAAGGGTAAGAGATTCGCGGCAGGCGGCACTAACAAGACAGCGCCCGCTTTTCTTCGTGAATCCTGTTTTTACACCTACGCAACCGTCGTACATATTCAGCAGCTTGTTGTGGTTGACAACCAAGCGCACGCCGCCGTCGGGACCTGAGATCTTTCTTTTATAAGTCGAGACGATCTCGGCGAAAGTGGGATCTTTCAGCGCGTAAGCGGTCAGAAGCGCAAGCTCCCGTGCCGTTGTCACGTGTCCCTCTGAATCAAGTCCGTTTGGATTTTCAAAGTGGGTCGACGTCAATCCCAGCTCCAGAGCTTTTTCGTTCATCATTTGAGCAAAGCCCTCAACGCTTCCTCCAACGCCTACGGCAATCGCCACTGCGGCATCGTTCGCACTTTGAAGCAAAAGTGCGTAAAGAAGCTCAAGAAGGGTCATTTTTTCACCCTTTTGCAGGTATATTGACGATCCTTCAACACCCACAGCCTCGTCCGTGATCTCGATAATTTCGTTTACGTCACCATTTTCAATGGCAACGATAGCGGTCATGATCTTTGTGGTGCTCGCCATTGGGCGAGGTGTGTCCGCGTCTTTTTCGTAGAGTATCCTTCCGTCCCGCGCGTCGATGAGAACCGCGCTTTGGGCGGACAGGGAAAGAGCGCGGACGGGCATGACCGATCCTAATAATAGGAATGCAGTCGCCAATATCAAGCACAAAAATCTAAAGAAGCCGAAATTTCTCAAAGGCACAAAACCCCCAATCGTAATTGGTAAATTTTATGCCTTTAGGGAAAAATTATTACTTGCTTTTCTTGAATACCGCCTTGAATTTTTCGATGAGGTCGGGCGTGCGCTCAAGCAGATCGCCGATCTGGTCAAGACCCGAAGCGGACGCGCCCTCAAGTGTTATCATGCCAACCTCGCCAAACTTGTCGACGGTCAAAAATCCAACGGGAGAAATGCTCAGACCGGTTCCGCCACCGCCGCCGAAATTCTGAGGGCGAGAGGTCTTGGGATCCGTTTCTTTGCTGTTGTAGTCAACACCGCCCGAGGCGAAGCCCATGGAGATCTTTGAAATGGGAATGATGGTCGTTCCGCTTTCCGTGTTTATGGGAGAGCCGATAACGGTATTTGCATCGACCATCGAACGAAGACTTTCAAGGGAAGTGGCGATCACTTCGGAAATTTTTGATTCAGCCATTGCGTTTAGTCCTTTCACTTTCGTTTATTTGGATTTGATTTGCTTTTGATATATTCGAAGGCGGCGCCAAGCAGAATATCAAGCGCCTGCCATACGGTCAGGGAAAATGAGATGTTGATATCGGCTGCGGTTTTGCCCGACACGAAGTCTGCACAGACCGATATTTCGGTTTTTTTGGTCTTTTTGACGTTTGTAACGTGGTCAAGCACCTCGGTCAGATATGCCACTCCCTGGCATACCGCGCCGTAAAGGATCCCCGTTTTCGCCGCGTCGGGAGTGCCAACGGAAATTCTGACCCTTGTCACGTCTATCCGCAGGTGACGGAAGAATTTTGAAATGATCTTCTTTGCCAATGCCGTGATTTGCGAAACCGTTTCGGAAAGAGGTGTTTTTTCACTCTCCTCGTCTGCCGGTTTCTTATGCTTTTCCTTTAAAGCTTCCTTGAGCGCCTTTTTGTCCTTTTTCTTTTGAGCGCGCCGAAGTCCGCGGGGGGTGTAATCGGAAAGACGTATTTTTTGCTTCCTTTGCCTTCGAGGGAACAGTTTTACAGGGATGCCGAGTATTTTTAACAGCAGTTTCGTGTCAGTGCCGTCGGATATCACCGATATTTTCACTCGCAAAAAAAGGAGAAGAACGAGAAAAAGGAGTATTCCCAAAAAAATCTTCAACGCAAGCATGGATAAGATCTCCTCCTCTCACTTATTTTACCCCTTTGCAGTAAAATTATTCCTGCTCGGGAATTTCTTCCTCGGGGGACTGTTCGGGCTGTTCAATGTCAAGAGAAAGCTGCTCGCTGACAGCCACCTGGCCCGATGCCTCGCCGTCGATCTTGATAGGCTCCACATCGGGAAGCTCGGACACGGAGTTTATTCCGAAAACACGCAGGAAATTGTCCGTTGTGCCGTAGAGCATAGGTCTGCCGGGCGCGTCAAGACGTCCCACCGCTTCGATCAGCTCCTTGTCAATAAGGGAATTCATGGCGTAAGCGCTGTCAACACCGCGCACCGTGTCAACGTAAGAACGGGTGACAGGCTGGTTGTATGCAACAATGGCCAGAACCTCCATAGAGGAAGCGGACAGATTGCCGCCTCGGCGGATTCCCAGCGCCTCGCGTATGTAGGGGGCGAAATTTTCCTTTGTGCAGAACTGACAGCCGTCATCAAACATCATAAGAGAAATGCCGCGCTGACTGTTTTCGCTGTTGTATTTCTCGCTCATGTGAGATATGAGCTGCTTCAGTTCGCGCACCTGCAGTCCCAAAACCTCCGAGAGCTTTGCATAGGATACCGAGTGACCTGCCGCGTAGAGGATAGCCTCGATGGCGGCTTCAAGCTCGGTTATACTGTTCTTTGGTGATTCGTCCATATTTACCTCTTAAACTCAATCTATACTTACGTTTACCGCGCTGTCGTCAACGTCGGGGTTGAGGACCAGGCGTGTATCCGCGCCGTATTCGTCTTTGCCTTCGTCCGCAATAAGCACTCGGCGAACCTTGACAAGCTCTAAAATGCCGATAAACGCCGCCACAAGGTCTGCTCGCGACTGAGCACCTGCCAGAAGCTCGCCCAAGGTTGATTCGGACTTCTTTGACATTCTTTCAAGTATGCCGATTATCTTCAGTTCAACCGAAACGATGGGCTTTTGGATCAGGGGTGTGAAATGTGTCTTTTCGGCTCGTTCCATGGCGGAATTGAGCGCGATTACTCGCTTGATCGCCGCATAGAGATTGACCGCATCCTGATCTGCCACAAACTTTCTGTCGGGTGAGATCTCGTCGGTGTCCTTTATCATTCTGCCACTGTAAGTAGCGTAGAGCGCGTTCATTTTCTGCGCCGCTTCCTTTGCCTGCTTGTAGCGGAGCAGGGCATCTGCCAGAGCCGCGCGGGGATCCTCCTCTTCTTCCTCGGGACGAGGTAAGAGCATTTTGCTCTTGATGAGCATAAGCTCACTTGCCATGACAATAAATTCGGCGGCGACCTCCATATCAAGGTGCTGAGCCTCTTTTATATATTCCATGTATTGGTCGCAGATAAGTGCGATGGGTATATCTGCTATGCTGACTTTGTTTTTGTCGATCAGCGTCAGCAGAAGGTCCAGGGGACCCTCAAAGCTGTCAAGTCGGTAGGTTATTGTGTCCATTAGGGTCTCCTTTCACACAGATTTCAGAACAATTTCATAAAAAGCTCGGTCAATGGGTTGCAGATAAGGTCCATAAGACCGCCTGCAACAAAGCTTACGGGATTGTAGCCGACGCGGGAAAGAGCAAGGAACAACACGATGATAACTATCATCAGTGTCTGCTCGTATTTCATGACCTTGAAATACCATTTGCTTGGAAGCAAAAGATATGCAAAGCGCGAGCCGTCAAAGGGCGGAATGGGGATAAGATTGAACGCCATCAAGGCGAAATTCATATAGGTGAAGATATATGCCAGATTGAGCAGACACCATTTTACAATAGGCGTTCCTTGGCCGAGCACCTGTGCCATATAAATATCAAGGCTCCAAGCGGCAGATGCGGCGGAAAAGAGCACACAGCCGACAACGCCGAGAATAAGATTGGATACAGGCCCTGCAATGGCTGAGATTCCCATACCCCAGCGGGGATTTTTAAAGTTTCTTGCCACGATCGGTACGGGCTTCGCCCAGCCGAATCCGATGAGAAGCATTGCAAGAGCGCCGAACGGGTCAAGGTGCTTCATGGGATTGAGGGTAAGTCTGCCTAAATTGCGGGCGGTGGGATCGCCTAATTTGTATGCGACGTATCCGTGAGCCGCCTCGTGAAAGGACAGAGAGAAAAGTATTACGGGCAGGCAGAGCAGGGCAGTAATAAGTCCCTCCCGACCTCCGTTTAAAATGTTAAAAAGCAATTTTTTGCCTCCGAAATTAAATCTTTATATCGGTGTGAAGTGCGATCTCCTTCCAAAGTTCCGCCTTGCCCTCGCCTTTAAGAGAAGAAAAGGGAATAATGCTGACATCGGGAGGAATAAGCTCGCTTTCACGCAGAGCCGCGAGATTCTTCTTGCGTTCGGTGGCGTTGAGCTTGTCGCACTTGGTTGCTACTACCACAAAGGGAATGCCTGTTTCCACCAGAAATGAGAGCATCATGGTGTCGTCCTTTGTGATCCCGCAACGGCTGTCGATCAGCTGAACCACAAGGGACAGCAGATCTATGTTGGGATTGTTTGTAAAATATCCGTCGGTCAGCGCCGACCAGACCTCTTTGTCAGCAAATGTTCGTTTTGCGTATCCGTAGCCGGGAAGATCGGTGAAAAACAATTTCTTGTCGATCTCGTAGAAATTGATGGTTATGGTCTTTCCGGGGGCTGAGCTGACACGTGCCAGGCTTTTTCTTGAAAGCAGGGTGTTTATCAGCGAGCTTTTTCCCACGTTTGACCGTCCGGAAAATGCCACCTGAGGAATAGGGTCACGGGGAAACTGGTTGATGCGCCCCGCGGATATTTTCAGATTTACGTTTTGTGTGTTGAGGGCCATAATGCCTCCTTTTTTATCTTGCGAGAGCCTGATTTAAAACGTCGCTTATGCTCTTGCAGGGAACGAAGTTGAGATTTTCGCGGGCCGTGGGATCAATGTCCTCAAGATCCTTCATATTGTCGGCAGGAATGCAAACGGTCTTGACACCTGCAGTATACGCCGCCATGGTCTTTTCCTTGAGGCCTCCAATGGGAAGCACGCGGCCGCGCAGGGTGATCTCACCGGTCATTGCTACGTCACGACGAACGGGGATACCCGTAAGCGCGCTGACAAGAGCGGTGGTCATGGTAACTCCCGCGGAGGGTCCGTCCTTGGGAACAGCTCCTTCGGGACAATGGATATGTATGTCTTTGGTCTTGTAGAAGTCGGATTCGAATTTGTAATCTTCGGAGTTTGCAAGAGAGCGCACGTAACTTACCGCTATCTGCGCGGACTCCTTCATAACGTCGCCAAGAGAGCCCGTCAGCTCGATCTTTCCGCTGCCCTCCAGGATCGAAGCCTCGATCTTGAGCAGGTCGCCGCCCACCGAGGTGTAAGCCAGACCGTTTACTGTGCCTACCTCGTTTGTCTCCGAGATTGCATCGGGATAGAGCTTTCTCGAGCCCAAAAATTCGGCTACGTTTTCGCGCTTTATCTTTATCGTTTCGTCTCCGTTTTCGATTATACGCTTTGCGGCCTTGCGGCAAAGCTCTCCGATCTTTCTTTCAAGATTTCTTACACCTGCCTCGCGGGTGTAGAACTCGATAAGCTCGGAAATAGCGTTGTCAGCAATAGAGAGCTGCTTTTTTGTCAGCCCGTGACGCTTTAACTGCTTTGGCAGAAGATGGCGCTTTGCGATGGCCAGCTTTTCTGCGGGTGTATAGGTAGAAAGCTCGATGATCTCCATTCTGTCGATCAAGGGTTTTGGAACCGTATCAAGAGTATTTGCCGTAGCGATGAACATACATTCGGAAAGATCGAAGGGAAGCTCCACAAAATGATCGCGGAAGGTATGGTTCTGCTCACCGTCAAGGACTTCAAGCAGAGCCGATGCGGGATCGCCGTGAGCGTCCGAGGTCAGCTTATCCACCTCGTCAAGAAGAATGAGAGGGTTCTTAACCTTTGCCTGTGCCATTGCCGCCATAATTCTGCCGGGCATAGCGCCGATGTATGTCTTTCTGTGACCTCTGATATCCGCTTCGTCGCGGACACCGCCAAGAGATACGCGCACGTACTTGCGGTTCATCGCCTGTGCGATAGACGCACCCACCGAGGTCTTGCCCACGCCGGGAGGGCCAACAAGGCAAATTATCTGATTTTTCAGATCGGGGTTGAGCTGCTTTACCGCAAGATATTCGAGGATCCTCGTCTTTACCTTTTCAAGGCCGTAGTGATCTGCGTCGAGACGCTTTTGCGCCGCCGCCACGTTCACTCTATCCTTTGTTGACTTTGTCCAAGGAAGCTCGAGACAAGTATCGAGATAGGTGCGGATAACTCCCGATTCCGCAGAACCAAAGGGCATCTTTGCCATTCGCTCGTTTTCCTTTAAGAGCTTTTCTTCAACTTCCTTTGGCAGCTTTGCCGCCATTATCTTGTCAAAATATTCGTCAGCTTCCGTGCCTTCTCCGCCCAGCTCCTCCTGAATGACCTTCATCTGCTCTCGCAGATAGTATTCTTTCTGGTTTCTGTTAAGCCTTGCGCGGACGGTCTGGTGGATCTCCTTTTCGCATTCGAGTACGTCGATCTCACTCTCCATGAGGTTGAGCAGAGTTCTCATTCGTTTCATAGGCTCGAACACGTCGAGCACCTGCTGCTTGTCCTCATAGCGCACCAGCATATTTGCGGCAATAAAGTCTGCCAGCATACCGGGATTTCTTATGCTCTGAGCCTTCAGCTTCAGCTCGGACGCGGGGGCGGGGAGGAATTCGGTAAGGGTGTCCATGAGAGTGATCGCTTCTCTGATGTATGCCTGTCCCTTAACGCCTAAGTTGTCGCTTGAATTTATGGTCTTGCAGAGCACGTCCGCCATAAGATAGTCCGCAAAGCCGCGCATTGAGATCACCTGGCAACGGCAGAGACCCTCGGCGATAACGCGGGTGCCCCCGTCCGAATTTTTTACGGTCTGTCTGATCTTTGAAAGAACGCCTACACCGTAAAAGGCATCCTTGTCCTCCTCGGCTGCGGCAGGGTTTTTCTGAGTCAGAAGTATAACGAAGGAATCGGTTGCGGCGGCCGCATTTACGGCAGATGACGCCAGAGACTCCTTGCATTCAAAATTAAGAGTTACGCCCGGGAACGCAACCACCCCTCGCAGGGGAACTACGGGCAATGTAAAATTTTCGATCTTTTCGATGATAGCCATTTGAATTTACGTGATAAAACCTTTCCTTGTATCTTTTACGCCCGATTTTGGGCACAAAACCGCATATTACACTACATTATACCACGGTTTTTCCGAAATTTCCATAGTTTTGGATATTTATTTACAATTTAATAATATGGCAAAGAAAAAAGCACGGACTGTGACCTGTAGGCCGGGTTGGTATCATGAGATTGATACTCCGCCTGAAAAGGTGACGCCGTGCGTTCTGCCTCAAATTATAGCACGCAAAGTCGGCTTTGTAAATTGTCAAAAAGCACGATTTTATTCGCTCAAAATTGCGCTTTTTGACACTTTACATGGAAAAAACTTGACCTTATACAGCGCAAAACAAAGTAAAATCAAAGGCTTTGTCGCTTTGTGCAATTTTTCCAAGAGACGGGAGAGAAAAAACAGAAAAAATATTTTTCAAAAAGGGGTTGACAAACGGATCGAGCCGTGGTATAATCTGCAGAGAAAAGAAGCAGAACATTCTTTGTTCTCGCCCTGCCGCAAAGGCGAGCAGGTGCAGATATGATTTCCGGGTTGTGCCCGGTCTGTCTGTGTGCGGGGGAAGAATTTCTTTTCCGCACTTTTTTGTGCGAATTTTTGTTTGGAGGTGCATATTTATCAGCGCTAAAGAGAAAGACACACTTGTCAATGAAGACATTCAGGAAAAGGAGATCCGCCTCGTAGGCGAGGATGGTGAGCAGCTGGGCATCATGTCAAGCGAGCAGGCCCTTGAAATGGCTTACAGCAAGGGACTTGACCTTGTAATGATGGCAGCAAAAGCGACCCCCCCTGTATGCCGCATTATGGATTTCGGTAAGTACCGCTTCGATCGTGAGAAGAGGGAAAAGGAAGCAAAGAAAAAGCAGCAGACGTCCGAACTCAAAGAGGTTCAGCTTTCCTGCCGAATCGATACCCACGATTTCGAGACCAAGGCAAATCACGCAAAGAAGTTCCTGGCTCAGGGCAACAAGGTAAGAGCTGTTGTCAAGTTCAGAGGACGTGAGATGAGCCACATGGAGATCGGCCGCGAGATACTTGAACGTTTCGCCGCCTATCTTGAGGAAGTGGGAACGGTTGACAAGAAGCCTTCCACAGAGGGAAGATTCATGAGCATGATCGTGGTTCCCTTGAAGCCCGGTAAATAAGCATTTAATTTTGTTCATACTCGACGGCACCTTCGGTGCGAAAGTCGGAAATGATAATAGATTTCATTCGAAAAGGAGATATGAAAATGGGAAAGATCAAGACACATAAAGCATCCGCCAAGAGATTCTCGGTTACGGGAAGCGGAAAGGTTAAGCATTACCACAGCCAGCACCGTCATAACCTCGGTCTGAAGGACGCAAAGCGCAAGAGATTTCTTCGCGGCAGCTCTTACCTCAGCCCCGCTATGACAGCAAACATCAAGGCTCTTATTCAGAAGTAAGAGACAACCGTAAAGAGAACTTAGGAGGATAGAAAAATGGCAAGAATTAAGGGCGCTATGATGACGCGCAAGAGAAGAAATAAGATCCTGAAGGAAGCAAAGGGCTACTGGGGCGCAAAGAGCAAGCACTTCAAGATGGCTAAGCAGGCCGTAATGAAGAGCGGCAACTACGCTTTTGCAGGCCGTAAGATGAAGAAGAGAGATTTCAGAAGACTCTGGATCGCTCGTATCTCCGCGCAGGCAAAGGTATGCGGCATGAACTATTCTACATTCATGCACGGCCTTAAGGTTGCGGGCATCGACCTCAACCGTAAGATGCTCTCTGAGCTGGCAGTGTCCGATAAGGAAGCATTTGCTGCTCTCGCAGAAAAAGCTAAAGCTGCAAAATAATTACAAAAAAACCCGGGTTTACCGGGTTTTTTCTTGAATTTAGAGAGGTGTCAAAAATGCCGTTGGACATAAATTTCTCCCCGGAAATCATCACTTCAAGAGCAAATCCACTGCTTGTAAAAATAGGCAAATTAGAGGATAAAAAGCACCGCGACGCGGAAAAAATGTTTCGATTTGACGGTGTTAAGCTTTTTTGCGAGGCGGTGATGTGCGGCGCGGAAATTGAATATGTTTTTGTGCGTGAGAACGCAAAGGAGAAGGTTCTGTCAAGCCTTGAGAGATACCCCGAAACAGCTGAAAAGCTCGGCTGCGTCGGGCGCTTCATTCTGCTTTCGGATTCGGCCTTTGATAAAATTTCCCTCGAAAAATCCCCCGAGGGAATAATTTGCGCGGCAAAATATGTTGACAACTTCAAAAAAACTGATAAAATAGAAGGAAAAGACATTTCGGGAAAGGCTGTCATCGTACAGTCGGTGCGAGATCCGGGAAACCTTGGAACGATCCTTCGCTGTGCCGATGCTTTCGGTATCGACCACGTTATTCTGAGTTCGGACTGCGCCGACGTTTTCAGTCCTAAGACCATTCGGGGTGCCATGGGAGCGGTGTTCCGCAAGAGAATGACCGTATGCGCCGATCTTTGCGGTACTGTGACGGCTCTGAAGGCGGACGGACGGCGCGTTTTCGCCACCGCTTTGCACCGCGATTCCGCTGAGCTTGGCAGATTTGACCTTCACCCTGCCGACATTTTCGTTATTGGAAACGAGGGGCACGGAATCACTCCCGAATTGATCTCTGCCTGCGGAGAAACGGTATTTATACCTATGTGCGGCGGTGCCGAATCGCTCAATGCAGGAGTGGCGGCAGCCATTTGCATGTGGGAAATATCTAAGCTTTAAGGAGGCCTTGGGCTATGAATAACGGAACGCTGTATTGGATATGGCTCGCCCAGAAGCTGGGCGCGGGCAACCGCTATCTTCCGTATCTTATGGAAAGATATTCGGACGCTTTTGAGGTGTTCCGCGCGGATGCCGAGGAGCTTTTTGACACGGAGATCCCCGAGAAGCTGCAGGAGGCTCTTTCAGACAAAAATCTCGATGAGGCACTTGCTATCAGCGATTATTGCACCAAGCTTCGCATAGGTATCCTGACCTACCACAGTGAGCTTTATCCCGCAGGTCTCCGCAAGATCAAGAATCCTCCCGCTGTTCTTTATTTCAGAGGACGGATGCCCGATCTGTCAAAATATGTTTCAATTTCCGTCGTCGGCACGAGAACCACCAGCGAATACGGAAAGTGTGCAGGGTATAAAATAGCATATGAGCTGGCTTCTGCCGGCGTTTGCATCGTCAGCGGAATGGCGCTCGGATCCGATTCCGTAGCCGCCTGCGCGGCAATCGAGGCAGGTGCGCCTACCATTGCGGTGCTCGGCAGCGGCGTTGACGTAATTTATCCCCCTGAGCACGCGACACTTTATCGGAAGATCATAGAACACGGTGCGGTTATTTCCGAATATCCGCCCACGTCTCGGCCCGATGGCTCCAATTTTCCGAAAAGAAACCGAATTATCAGCGGTATCAGCATGGGAGCTCTGGTAATCGAAGGCGATATGCGAAGCGGTGCGCTTATAACCGCGGAGCATGCCATGGAGCAGGGAAAGGATATTTTTGCCCTGCCGGGAAATATCAATTCAAAAAATGCCGAGGGTACCAACGCACTTTTGCGTGACGGCGCCGATCTTGTGCTTGAAGCATCCGATATTCTGGACCGCTATTCTCTTTATCATTCAAACAAGCTTGATTTTGCAAGGCTCAGCCGCGCAAGAGAACGTTCAAACGTAAGCGATGAGATACTTTCGCGTTATGGCGTGTGCTTTGGGGTAAGCCGCGAGGAGAGGAGATCCGAAAAGCAAGCTCCCGCTCGCAGAGCACCCGTGAAGCGAGCCGACGCCGAACAAAAGCAAAGGCTCGAAACAGTAGAGGAAAAGGCAATTTCGGAAAATGCACCCGCAGCGGCTTCCGTCGATGCCAAGGTCATTAACACATTGCCCGAAAAGTACAGAGAAATTTTCGGCTCTATTCCGGATGGCAGACCCGTTTCCTTTGACGAGGTGCTGGCCGTCTGCAAGACGCCCGGAGAGGCAATGAGCGCCCTGACCTTCCTTGAGATCAAGGGAGTTATCAGCTCACTTCCCGGCGGTTATTATCTGAAAAACTGACTGCGTGTACGCAAATCAAAGAAAGGAATATACAATCAATGGCAAATCTTGTAATCGTGGAATCTCCGTCAAAGGCTAACACCATAAAGGGTTACCTTGGCTCAAATTATAAAGTTATCGCGTCTAAAGGTCACGTCCGTGATCTGCCCAAGAGCACTCTTGGCGTTGATATCGAGGGTGGCTTTGAGGCGCACTACATCAACATCAGAGGTAAGGGCGATCTTATCAAGAGCATAAAGAAGGACGCAAAAAACGCCAATAAAGTCTTTCTTGCAACCGACCCCGACCGTGAGGGCGAGGCAATTTCCTGGCATCTTGCAAACGCCCTCGGTATACCTGTGGAAAAGACCCGCAGAGTAACATTTAACGAGATCACAAAGACTGCCATCAAGGCGGCAATAAAAAATCCCCGCAATATCGACATGGATCTTGTAAACTCACAGCAGGCGAGAAGGATCCTTGACAGAATCGTGGGATATAAGCTGTCCCCTCTGCTCTGGAAGAGCGTAAAGAGCGGTCTCAGCGCAGGACGCGTTCAGTCGGTGGCGACACGAATCATCGTTGAGCGCGAGGAGGAGATCAAGGCGTTCGTGCCCGTTGAATATTGGACTATCGACGCGCTTCTGTCTTCCGATGACGGCAGAAGCTTCAAGGCGTCATTCTACGGTAATGAAAATGGCAGGATCAAGCCTGCCTCGGAGGGGGAAACAAAGAAGATCCTTGATGCTATCGAGGGTAAGACCTTCAATACTCGTTCCGTAAAGCGCGCAACAAGACACAGAAACGCCACACCTCCTTTCACTACCTCCACCATGCAGCAGGAAGCCTCCAAAAAGCTGGGATTCCAGTCTGCGCGAATTATGAAGGTGGCGCAGGAGCTTTACGAGGGTATCAATATCGGCGCCGAGAACGGCGGTGTGCAGGGTCTTATTACCTACATGAGAACAGACTCTCTCCGCATTTCCGCCGACGCACAGGAAGCGGCAAAGAGCTATATTACGGATAAGTTCGGAAAAGAATACTATCCCGCAACGCCCCACGTGTATAAGTCCAATTCCAACTCTCAGGACGCTCACGAGGCAATTCGTCCCTCGGACGTTACCATTGAGCCTTCAAAGATCAAAAAGTACCTGACTCCCGATCAGTTCAAGCTCTATAAGCTTATCTGGGAGCGCTTTGTCGCCAGCCAGATGGAGAGCGCAGAGCTGAATACCGTTGTTGCGGAATTTGAGTGCGCTTCCTATATTTTCAAGACCAGCGGATATACCGTGACCTTCCCCGGTTATATGGTAGTTTATGACGAGGGCGAGGAAGAAAAGAAGCACAAGGACGGCGAGGAGGAGATGGAAAACCTCTGCCTGCCCGAGATCAAGCAGGGTGAGACGCTGAAAAGCGATAAGATAGATCCCGCGCGTCATTTTACAGAGCCCCCCGCAAGATACACCGAGGCGTCCCTTATCAAATTCCTTGAAGAAAAGGGAATCGGACGTCCTTCTACCTATACACCTATAATTACCACTATTTTGGCGAGAAATTACGTTGCAAGAGACGGAAAATCCCTTGTTCCCACACCCCTGGGTGAGGTGACCAACCGCCTCATGTGTGAGCAGTTCCCCGAGATCGTGGACTATAAGTTTACCGCCGAGATGGAGGACGATCTTGACGAGATCGAAAGCGGAAAGACCGAAATGAAATCGGTTCTCGACGAGTTCTACCGCGATTTTTCCGAGAAGCTTGCCCATGCCGAGGAGACCATCAAGGAAAAGCAGTATGAGCTTCCTGTTGAGGAGACTGATATTATCTGCGATAAGTGCGGCTCGAAGATGGTTATCAAGTCGGGTAAGTTCGGCAAGTTTGCCGCTTGTCCCGCATACCCCAAGTGCCGTAACACCAAGCCTCTCATAGCTCCCGAAAAGGTTGAGGAGAAGAAAGAGGTCATAGCCGACTGCAAGTGCGAAAAGTGCGGCGCGGATATGGTGGTGCGCAACGGAAGATTCGGAAGTTTCCTTGCTTGCAGCCGTTATCCCGAATGTGATTTCACAAAGCAAAAGACAAGAGATATCGGCGTTGCCTGTCCCGACTGCGGCAGTAAGATCGTCACAAAATACGGACGTAACCGCACCGTGTTCTTCAGCTGTGAAAAGTACCCCGAATGTCAGTTCTCCTCCTGGGATATGCCCACAGAGGAAAAATGTCCCGACTGCGGCAAGATGCTCTTTAAAAAGAAGGGCAAGCAGCTCCTGATCTGCCACGACAAGGAGTGCGGATACAAAAGAGAAGCAACAGATATTGAAGGCGAAGAATGATGAAGCCGACTGTAAATATAATCGGCGCAGGACTGGCGGGCAGTGAAGCGGCGTGGCAGGCGGCAAGACTTGGCGCGCACGTTCGTCTTTATGAAATGAAGCCCGAAAAGTTTTCACCCGCCCACCATTCCCACGGCTTTGCGGAGCTTGTTTGCTCCAACTCTCTGCGCTCGGATTGCACCTCAAACGCAGTGGGATTGCTCAAGGAGGAGCTTCGCCGCATGGGCTCGCTCATAATGGAGGCGGCAGATGCCACCCGCGTTCCCGCAGGCTCGGCTCTGGCGGTGGACAGAGAAAAATTCTCTGCTTACGTTACCGAAAAGATAAAAAATCACCCGGATATTGAGGTGATCTCAAAGGAAATGACAGAGCCCGAGGAGGGAATAACCGTTATAGCAAGCGGACCTCTCACATCAGATGCTCTGGCACAGTATATAGCCGAGACGCTGGGCTGTCAGGGACTTCATTTCTTTGACGCGGCGGCACCTATCGTTGATTTTGAGTCTATAAATATGGACACGGCGTTTTTTGCGTCGCGCTACGATAAAGGCGATCCCGATTACATCAACTGCCCCATGACCCGTGAGCAATACGATGCCTTTTATGAGGCACTGATTTCTGCGCGCGAGGCTGAGCTGAAGGATTTTGACCGGGAAAGTCAGAAGGATCTGACGGTTTTTGAGGGCTGTATGCCCGTTGAAGTCATGGCAAAGCGCGGACACGACACCCTGCTTTTCGGTCCTCTCAAGCCCGTAGGGCTGGTAGACCCGAGAACAGGCGAGGAATCCTATGCGGTGGTACAGCTCAGAAAGGAAAACCTTGAGGGTACCATGTTCAATTTGGTGGGATTCCAGACCCATTTGGCATTTGATGAGCAGAGAAGGGTCTTTCGCATGATCCCCGGACTTGAAAACGCACAGTTTTTGCGCTATGGCGTTATGCACAGGAACACCTTTATAAATTCCCCCGGGGTTCTCAACGAAAAATATCAGCTCCAAAAGAAGCCCGAGCTTTATTTTGCGGGACAGATGACTGGAGTTGAAGGCTATATCGAGTCGGCAGGCTCGGGATTTGTGGCGGGAATCAATGCGGCAAAAGCGGCACTTAAAAAGGACGCAGTCGTTTTCCCCGAGACCACGATGATAGGAGCCATGGCGGCTTACGTCAGCCGCGGAAGCACGGGTAAATTCCAACCCATGAACGCAAATTTCGGCATAATCGAGCCGCTGGGTTACAGAGTTAAGGGCGGGAAGACCGCCAAAAACGAGGCACTTGCCGCGCGGTCTCTTGAGATCATCGACGGCATTTGCAAATCGGATATTTTTGATAATTCTTGAAAGGAACGCCCACAGGGCAGGTCGAAAAAATGAAGATTATTGTTGACGTAATGGGCGGAGACAACGCCCCTCTTGAGCTTGTAAAGGGCGCGTGCCGCGCATACGAGGATACGGGCGTGGATCTGCTTTTGGTAGGCAATAAGGAGGAGATCGAGCGTGTTGCCGAACAGGAAAAGCTGGATATCAGCCATTTTGAGATCCTTGATGCAAAAGAGACGGTGGAAATGACAGACGACCCGCTCATGGTAGTCCGTAAGAAGACCGAAAGTTCGATGATAAAAGGACTTTACGCTCTTGCTCACGGCGAGGGTGATGCCTTTGTCAGCACGGGAAACACGGGTGCGCTGTTCACATCGGCTACTCTTGTTGTCCGTCGTATAAAGGGCGTCAAGCGTGCGGGTATCGGAACCGTTCTTCCTCTGAAAAATCCCGTTCTGCTGCTTGATTCGGGCGCAAACGTGGTAGTGGAGCCGGAATATCTTGAAACCTTTGCCGTAATGGGATCTATTTATATGAAGTCGATCTTCGGCATTGAAAATCCCCGTGTGGGACTGCTCAATAACGGCAGTGAGGAGTGCAAGGGAACAGAGCTTCAGATAGCAGCGTATGAGCTTCTTTCAAAGAACGAAAATATCAATTTTGTCGGCAATATCGAGGGTAACAGCCTGTCAGCCGACACTTGTGACGTCATTGTTACGGACGGCTTTACCGGCAATATACTTATCAAGACCATCGAGGGTATGGGCAAGCTCCTGCTCGGCTCTCTCAAGGACGTTTTCATGGCAAACGCGAAGACCAAAATTTCCTCTTTGCTTGTGAAAAAACAGCTTGGAGCCATGAAGAAGAAATTTGATTCCTCCGAGTACGGCGGAGCTCCCTTCCTGGGACTTCGCAAGCCCGTTATCAAGGCTCACGGAAACTCAAAAGCAAAGGCGTTTGCAAGTGCTATCAAGCAGGCCGTAGGCTTTGCCGAGGTTGGGCTTGCGGAAAAGACGGTGGACGGGATCGCTCAGCTAAAGGCCGGCGGCGAAAAAGACGCCGATGCCGAGTAATTTAAATTTATTTGGAGATAAAAATGCAGGAAAAACCTTACGATAAAAAGGAACTTGAAGCGTCGTTGGGATATACATTCAACGATATTTCTATCCTTGAAACGGCGCTGACCCATTCCTCTTATTCAAACGAGCTGAAGCTGAAGCATATTGAAAGCGAATGTAACGAGAGACTTGAATTTCTCGGGGATTCGGCGCTTTCGATCATTGTCAGCGAGTATCTTTACGGCCATTATTCAAGGCGCCCCGAGGGCGAGCTGACCAAAATGCGCGCGGCGGTGGTCTGTGAGGACGCGTTGTCGAAATTTGCCGAAAAGATCGACCTTGGCAGCTATCTTCTCCTTGGCCGCGGCGAGGAAAAAAACAACGGCCGTCGGAGAAAATCCATTACGGCAGACGCCTTTGAGGCGGTGCTGGCGGCGATCTATCTTGATGCGGGAAAATACGGAAAAGCCATGGTGTCCAGATTCGTGCTTCCGTTCATTATCGAGGAACTGAGACAGTTTGAAAACGACGGTATCCACAAGGATTACAAGACCTTGTTGCAGCAGATAGTTCAGCAGGCGGAGGGCGAAAAGCTCGAATACGTTACGGTGGGCGAAAGCGGCCCCGACCACGATAAGCGTTTTGAGGTTGAGGCACGCCTTAACAGTAACGTGATCGGACGAGGTGTCGGACGCTCCAAGCGACAGGCGGAACAGCTTGCCGCATCCGAGGCAATAAAGCTTTTCGGAGAATAAATTATAAAAAACGCCGGGCGTATGCCCGGCAAAAACTCTTTTTTTGGCGCAAAAAAATGTGGAAGGGAGAAGGAAATGAAGCCGCAAAAGCACGCAAATATTCCGATTTTCATACCCCATCTGGGCTGTCCCAACAACTGCGTTTTCTGCAATCAACGCTCAATTTCCGGACACCTTGATTTTGACGCGGAAACAGTGCGCGATGAGATCGAAAACGCACTTGCTACCATTGGCGAAAGAGACGCGGAGATCGCCTTTTTCGGCGGATCCTTTACGGGGATCGACCGCTCCTTAATGCTTTATCTTTTGGGGGTTGCAAAAGAGTATGTAAGCAGCGGAAAGGTAAGCGGGATAAGGCTTTCCACCCGTCCCGACTACATTGACCGAGAGATACTTGACATACTGAGATCCCACGGGGTCACCGCTGTTGAGCTTGGGCTTCAGAGTATGTGCGATCACGTTCTTTCATCTACAAAAAGAGGTCACGACAGCGCGTGCGCCGAGCGAGCTTGCAACCTTGTAAAGGAATACGAATTTGAATTGGTTGGACAGATGATGATAGGTCTGCCCGAGTCCACTCTGCCCGACGAAATATACACCGCAAATAAGCTCTGCGAAATGGGCGTTGACGCGGTGCGCGTCTATCCCACGGTGGTCTTTTGCGACACCGAGCTTGAGGAGATGACAGAGCGAGGTGATTATACCCCCATAACAAACGGGGAAGCGGTCTTACGCACAAAAGAGGTTCTGAAGATCTTCGACCAACGGGGAGTAAAATGCCTGCGGGTAGGGCTTTGCGCCTCGGAAAACCTGTCAAGTGACGAAGCTGTGGTGGGGGGCGCAAATCACAGTGCCATAGGCGAGCTTGCCATGGGCGAGGTCTTTTTTGACAGGCTCTGCGAGGAGCTTGACAGCCGGGCAGATCAGCTTTTGCCGGGTGTAAAAATCGACATTTTCGTGCCTCGGGGAGCGACCTCAAAGGCGGTGGGACAGCAAAAAAAGAACCTTTTGCGTCTGCAGCAAAAATATTTTCAAAAAAATGGCATAAAAGCCGTTAAAATTCATGAAATCGACACACTTTTAGGGTATAATATTAAAATTAAAATAGAAGGCAACGGAGGAGACCCCCAGTGTACTTAAAATCACTTGAATTGCAGGGCTTTAAGTCCTTTCCCGATAAAACAAAACTGACTTTCGAGCGAGGTGCTACGGTCATCGTAGGACCTAACGGAAGCGGAAAATCGAATATTTCGGATGCCATGAGATGGGTTCTGGGTGAGCTTTCCTCAAAAAATCTGCGAGGCAGTAAGATGGAGGATATCATCTTCGGCGGCGCGGACAGCAGAAAGCCTATGGGTTATGCCGAGGTCTGCGTGACCTTTGACAACACCGACCCCGAGGGCAGACTTGACTGCCCTTACGATGAGGTCAGCGTTACCCGCCGCTATTACAGAGCAGGTGAAAGTGAATATTTCATTAACCGCCAACCCGTTCGTCTCAAGGATATTTACGAGCTTTTCATGAACACGGGTATCGGCCGTGACGGATATTCGATTATCGGTCAGGGTAAGATAGCCGAGATAATTTCCCGAAAGAGCGATGAGAGAAGAAGTATCTTCGAGGACGCGTCCGGTATCGCCAAGTACCGCCACAGAAAAAGCGAGGCAGAGAGAAAGCTGGCGGCTACCGAGGACAATATGCTCCGAATCAACGATATTCTTTCCGAGCTTGAAGGTCGTGTAGGCCCTCTTGAAAAGGAGTCTGCCAAGGCAAGAAAGTATCTTGACCTTTACGAGACCAAGAAAAAAGCGGACGTTCAGCTCTGGCTCTTTGATACCGAGCGCTTGCGCGGTGAAGTGCAGGAGGCGGAAAATGCCTGTCGTCTCAGTTCTATCGAGCTTCAGAACGTGGACGACACCATAACCGCGCTGGAAGTGCAGAACGAAAAGCTTTTTGAGGCTTCCCAGTCCAACAAATTGGAGTCCGAGCAGCTTCTTGATAAGATCCGCGTGCAGACTGCGGAAAATCACGACTACGACAGCAACTATAAGGTCGGCGAGAGCAATATTCTCCACATCGGAGAGATGATCCTGACCGCGGAGCAGTCTATCGAGGCGTCGAAGCAGTCTATTGAGTCGTCAAACGCCGAGATAGAGACAAAGAAGGCGCATATCGTTGCCCTTGAGGGAGAGATCGAGGAGATAAAGCGTCTGCAGGCAGAAAAAACTGCCGAGCAGGGCAAGTGCGCGCAGGACGAAAAAGTTCTTGAAGAAAAGATCGCGCAGGCACTTGAGGATCTGCGTGCCCTTGAGGCCGAGCGCACCGACGTGCGCGTTCGCATTTCGGTCATTGAAAACGCAAAGAACAGCGAGAGCGGCAACAGCTCTTCTATTTCCGAGGAGATCGAGGCATATAAGAAGACCTCTGCCGACCTTGAAAAGAAATACGCAAACGCAAAGGACGGCGCAGATAAATATCAAGCGGAGATCGACCGCTACAAGTCTGAGAGCGAATCTTCCCATGCAAAACTCGCAGAGCTTCAGGCAAAGCGCTCGGGCGATATGGCAAAGTTCAATCATCTTAGCGCGACCTGCGATTCGCTTTCACAGCGCATTGAAGCTTTGCACCGAATGGAAGAACATTTTGAGGGGTACAGCAACTCGGTACGGTTTGTCATGAAGCAGTACGGCGAGGGAAGGATAACCACCCGCTCAGGCGCTGCCTGCGGTACTATCTACGGCCCTTTATCAAAGCTCATTTCGGTTGATTCTCAGTATATCACCGCTATTGAGACCGCGCTTGGAGCAAATCTTCAGAATATCGTGGTCGAGGACGAGGAGACTGCAAAGAACGCAATGTTTGCTCTCAAGAGCGCAAACGCGGGCCGTGCCACCTTCTATCCTCTGACGTCAATGAAGGCGTCCTCTCAGAGCACCGAGGTTCAGGGCGCGTCAAAGTTCCGTGGCTACGTTGGCACTGCCGACAGCCTTATCAAGTGCGACGGTAAGTTCAAAAACGTAATTTCCTCCGTGCTTGGCAGAACGGTCATTTTCGACAATATCGACAACGCTTCCGCCATGGCAAAGGCGCAGGGATATAAAGTCAGAACCGTCACCCTTGACGGTCAGCAGATAAACCAGGGCGGTTCCTTTACCGGCGGTTCGGCAAAGCGGGACAGCGGTATGCTTTCACGGTCCGGTGAGATAGAAAAGCTCAAAAATGAGCTTGCTTCTGCCGAAAAGGATAAAGCACAGCTTGAAAAGGCTCTTTCTGAGCTTGATAAAAAGATCTCCGACGCGGAAAACACCGTGTTTGACATGGGTGAGAAGATCAAGCTCATGAGCACCATGATGAACGCCGAGGCTGTTAATTGCGACCGCATTTCGGCACAGCTTGAGGCAAATAACGCTCTTATTGAAAAGCTTCGCCGTGATTTTGAGGCTCTCGACGAAATGAGCCGCCGTTACGACGAGGATATCGCCGCTCTTACTGCAAGGGAAAAGGAGCTTGATACTCAGATCATCGAGATCTCCGAGTACCGTTCCGACCGCGAGGTCGAGCGCAACGCTCTGTCCGACCGCAGGACGGCTCTGGGCGAGGAGCTGATAGACCTTTATATCAAGATCAGCGATACTCAAAAGGATATTGAGATCGAGCAAACTCTGCTTTCGGGTGTTGCCGAGCGCATTTCCTCCGTGACGGAGAGTATCACGGCGACCCTTGAAAAGATCGAGGAATACAAAAAGACCCGTAAAATTTACGAGGCTCAGCAGACGGAAAACCGCGAAATGGCAAAGTCGGGCGAGGACAAGCTGGCACAGCTCAACGCACTCCGAAACGAGCGCGAGGAGGGTGGATTTGAGTTTGAACGCCGCCTGAATGAAATAAGAGGTAAGATCCGCGATAAGATGAACGAAAAAGAGCTGATCTACCGTAATCACACCGCCAACGAGACCAAGCTTGAAAAGCTCCGCGACGAAAGCGACAAGCTGTCCTCCCACCTGTGGGACGAATACGAACTTACCCGCGCGGCGGCAGTTGAGCTTGATTATCCCGCGCTTACAAAGGAAGATCGAGGAGCAACCGTACAGATCCAGACCGAGTGCAGAAACAAATTGCGCGCACTTGGCTCTGTAAACGTAGGTGCTATCGAGGAATATGCCGAGGTCAAGACCAGATACGATTACATGACGGGTCAGATAAAGGATCTGACCGATGCAAAGAATGAGCTGACAAAGATCATAAATCAGCTTGAGGGCGAGATGAAGACCTCCTTTATCGAGTCCTTCAATGCTATAAACGAGAACTTCAACAAGACCTTCTCCGAGCTGTTCGGAGGCGGTACGGCAGAGCTTCAGCTCACAGATCCCGAGGACGTTCTTACCAGCGGAATCGAGATCAAGGCGGCGCCTCCCGGCAAGATCATCAAGAGCCTGATGCAGCTCAGCGGCGGCGAGCAGTCCTTTGTTGCCATCGCTCTGTTCTTTGCAATTCTGAAGGTCAACCCCACGGCGTTCTGTATTCTCGACGAGATCGAGGCGGCGCTGGACGAGGTCAACGTATCCAGATTCGGTGAATACATAAAACGCTACTGCGGTGAAACTCAGTTCATTCTGATCACCCACCGCCGAGGCACAATGGAGGTGGCGGACCGCCTTTACGGCGTGACCATGCCCGAGCACGGAATTTCCAAGGTGCTCAGCCTCAATGTGGCAGACATCAGCAAGACGGAAGGAGACGATTGGGATGGGATTTTTAGACAAGCTTAAAGCAGGCCTGGCAAAGACGAAGGACGGCCTTTTGGGACAAATAAAGAACGTCGTAAAAAGCTTTACTCGCGTAGACGAGGATATGCTTGAGGAGCTGGAGGAGCTTCTTATCTGCGCGGATATCGGAGTCAATTCCACCGAGCAGATAATTGAGGAGCTTCGTGACAGAATAAAGGAAAACCGCCTGTCCGAGCAGGAGGACGTAATGGCAGCCCTCCGCGAGATAATCGAGGGTATGATAGGTCAGGGTGAGCCACTAAAGCTCGATACGAAGCCCTCCGTTATTCTCGTCATCGGAGTTAACGGCGCGGGCAAGACCACTTCTATCGGAAAGATATCAAATATTCTGCGTAGTCAGGGTAAAAAAGTCGTGGTTGCGGCGGCGGATACTTTTCGCGCGGCGGCTATTGAGCAGCTTGGTGTATGGTGCAGCAGAAGCGGAGTGGACATGGTAAAGCAGAGCGAAGGCTCCGACCCCGCGGCAGTAGTTTACGACGCTATCAACTATACAAAAAGCAAGGGCGCGGACGTGCTTATCGTTGACACAGCGGGCAGACTTCACAACAAGAAGAACCTGATGGACGAGCTGTCAAAGATCAATCGTGTTATTGATCGCGAGCTGCCCGGCGCGGATCGCGAAAACCTGCTTGTACTTGATGCCACAACGGGTCAGAACGCAGTTCTGCAGGCAAAGGAATTCAAAAATTCCGCAGCTCTTACGGGATTGATCTTAAATAAGCTTGACGGCACCGCAAAGGGCGGTATAATCATTTCCATCAAGCAGGAGCTTGGGGTTCCGGTCAAGTTTATAGGTGTTGGCGAGAAGATCGACGATATGCAGGTCTTTGATGCAGACGAATTTACAAAGGCACTTTTTGAATGATATGAAGATCGTACTTGCATCAAACAACAAACACAAAATTCAGGAGCTTCAGTCGATACTTGCGAGAGAGCTTGGAGACGGACTTGAGATCTTGTCCCTTTCGGATATCGGCTTTGAGGGCGATATTATCGAGGACGGATCGACCTTCGAGGAAAACGCCATGATAAAGGCAAGAGCGGTTTCGGCGCTGGGCTACATCGGTGTTGGTGACGATTCCGGACTTTCCGTGGACGCACTCGACGGTGCCCCGGGAATATATTCCGCTCGGTATGCCGGTGACCACGATGATGCCAAGAACAACGCAAAGCTTCTGCGTGAAATGGAAAATATAACCGACCGCGGAGGCGCATTTGTGTGCGCCATTGCCTGTTCTTTCCCCGAGGGTTCGGGCAAGGAAGATTTTTGTGTGCGCGGCGAGGCGAGAGGGGTCATTGCACGCGAGGAGAGCGGCGAGGGCGGCTTCGGATATGATCCGCTGTTCTACGTTCCCGCTTTCGATAAGACCTTTGCGCAAATGAGTGCCGAGGAGAAAAATTCTATCAGCCACCGCGGTGCGGCGCTTTCAAAATTCGCCCAAAAGATCAAAGAAATTTACGGAGACAAATAAATGCTTAGCAGTAAACAGAGAGCCACGCTTCGAAGCATGGCAAACGGTATAGACACCATCATGCAGGTAGGCAAGGACGGTGTCACCGATAACCTTATCACCACCATCGACGATGCGCTTGAGGCAAGAGAGCTTATAAAGCTCAAGGTCCTTGACAACAGCGCAGAAACCCCGCGATCTGCAGCAGAATCACTGGCGCAGGCTACGGGCGCGGACGTCGTTTGCACGGTGGGCACAAAATTCGTGCTCTACCGCGAATCTAAGAAAAAGAAGAAGATCATCATTTGAAAAAATCGGGAGGGCAGAGCATGAAGATCGGAATTTACGGCGGGACTTTTTCACCCGTGCATTGCGGTCACTTGCTTGCCGCCCGTGAGTTTGTTCGGGGAACGGAGCTTGATAAGCTTTTGATAATCCCTGCGGCACAGCCACCTCACAAGGAGATGCAGACGCCTGTGTCCGCAGATGACAGACTTGAGATGTGCCGACTTGCCTTTGAGGGCGTGGAAAACGTAGAAATTTCGGACATAGAAATTTCGAGAGGCGGTAAGAGCTATACGGTGGACACGGTGACAGCACTCAAGGAAAAATACCCCGACGACGAGCTTTTTTTGCTTGTCGGCACGGATATGCTGCTCACCTTTGACCGCTGGTACAGATACACCGACATTTTGAGCCTTTGCAACCTTGTTTTTGTCCGACGGGAGACGGATAGCGAGCTTGACGGCGAAATTTTCGAGAAAATTTCATTTTTAGAGAAACAAACGGGCAGAAAAATCCGTCATATTAAGATAGACCCTGTGGAAATTTCTTCAAGTGAGCTTCGCCAAATGCTGCAGGACGGCGAGGACACGGAAAATTACCTTCCCGAAAAGGTTAAGAATTTCATAAAAGAAAAGGGTATCTACACAAAATAACGGAGAAAATGATGTTTGACGAGAAAAAGATCGATGACTTGCGTCAAAGGCTGGCGGGCGAGATGTCGGAGTTCCGATTTCGCCACACTTTGGGCGTCGAAAAGGAAGCGGTGCGGTTGGGCGAGCTTTATGCGCCCGATAAGATCCCTCTTTTGAGAGCGGCAGCACTTCTTCACGATATTACAAAAGAAAATACTTTTGAAAAACAGTTGCAATTATGCGATGAACTTGGTATAATGTTAAAAGGTTCCGAAAAATCGTCCCCCAAAACGCTTCATGCGATCACGGGCGCGGCGGTAATCGAGAGGGACTTCCCCGAATTTGCCGATCCCGAGCTTGTGAGCGCCGTCCGTTGGCATACCACGGGCAAGGAGAACATGAGCATTTGCGATAAGATCATTTACCTTGCCGACTACATCGAGGAAAACAGAAAATTCGAGGACTGCGTCAGCCTGCGACAGTATTTCTGGCAGGAAGATATTTGTAAAATGGCGAGACCTGACAGATTGGCGCACCTGTCCCGCACGTTGGTTATCTCCTTTGATATGACTATCCGCTCACTTGAGAAGGAAGGCGCGACTATTGACGAAAACACCACGAAAGCAAGATTGTATTTAGTTCGGAATATTCCGCAGTAAAAGCTGCTGAGAGGTTTAAAATATAGAAATGAACACAGAAATGAGAGTTCGCCGCCCAAAGGAAAAGAAACGCTCCGAGGGCGCGTTAATAGTACTTATAATAGCAATCTTTACGCTGATCGCCGTGGCCTTTGGCATCTGGATGATCGCGCGTAATTTTAATCCCGCACAGCCCGTGGTCGATGAGGAGCTTCCCATAGCGGATACTCTTACAGACACGGATAACGACGGTAACACCGTGGTCGTACCCGTAGAAAAGGATCTTTACGTGCGCCGCGAGGGTGTATATAACTTCCTGCTTGTGGGATATGATAAGGCGGCAGGGTTGACCGACGTTAACATGATCGCCCAGTTCGACGTGAATACGGGTAAGGTCAGCATAGTTCAGCTTCCCCGTGACACATATGCCAGATATAACGAGAACGGCAGATATAAAAAGATAAACGGTGCGTTCGGGTACTTTAAAAGAGACCTTGGGGAGTTGGCAAATTATTTCGAGGAGACCCTTTGTATCAAGATCGACTTTTATGCATCTATCGATCTGGCGGCATTCAGAAACATCGTGGATATAATCGGAGGCGTGCCTATGTACGTTCCCCGTGATATGGAATATGACGACCCCGAGCAGGATCTTTACATTAACCTCAAAGAGGGCTTTCAGACCCTGAACGGCGAGCAGGCAGAGCAGTTTGTCCGTTTCCGCAAGGGATATATTCAGGCGGATATCGGCAGAACCAATGCTCAGAAGATATTCATGACGGCATTCGTCAAGCAATTCAAGGCAAAGGTGGGCGTCTCGACCCTTACGCAGATCGGCGGACAGATGCTCAAATACGCAAAGACCAATATGACCCTGAACGATTTCGTGTATTTTGCCAAGGCGGCTCTTTCGATCGATCTCGACAGTATGAGTATGCTCACCATTCCCGGTCAGAATATTCGGGAACATAAGACCAGCGGAACGTGGTATTACGTTCTCAGTCATGATGCTACTCTCGAGATCGTCAATGAATATCTGAACGTTTACGGCAAGGATATTACCCCCGAAATGTTCGACAGCAAGCTGTCCTTGACCAATCCCGAGGCGGAATATATGGTCGAGATATACAATTCACCCGCCGACGTTGACGTTTACAACGGAGGCTCGGTTGATGAAAACGGAATTTATATTCCTCCAACAAAGTCTTAAGGAGAAAAGTATGGAAGAAATTTTTAAAATCGGAGATCTCAGCGGAGCCGAGCCGGAGGCTGTGGCACAGGCGGCGGCAACCGTTCTCGATAATAAAAAGGGAATTGACGTCAAGGTAATTCCCGTGGCATCGAAAATTGATATAGTAGACTATTTTGTGGTCTGCTCGGGTACCTCGAACACTCACATCAAAGCATTGGCGGACGAGGTGGAATATCAGCTCTGTGAGGCGGGCTTAAAGCTCAAATCCTATGAGGGCAGGGGAAACAACACCTGGATCCTGGTGGATTTCGGTGAGGTGGTCATTCACGTTTTCAGCCGTGAGGCAAGAGAATTTTACAATATCGAAAAGCTCTACCGCGAGGCGAGCGCACCTGTATCTGAGCAGGCAGAATAAAAGTTAATTACTTCATTGAAAGGCATATCATTATGAAATACGATTTCAAAACAATTGAAGAAAAATGGCAAAAAAAGTGGGAAGAAGCGAAGATCTTTGAGGCGCAGGATAAGTCCGACAAGCCCAAGTTTTACGCGCTTGTAGAATTTCCTTATCCCTCGGGCGCAGGTATGCACGTAGGCCACATCAAGGCTTATTCGGGACTTGAGGTCGTTTCCCGCAAGAGAAGAATGCAGGGCTATAACGTCCTTTTCCCCATTGGCTTTGACGCTTACGGTCTGCCTACCGAGAACACCGCTATAAAGACGGGCGTTCACCCCAGAATCGTAACCGACAGAAATATTGAAAAGTTCACTTCACAGCTTAAAAAGGTAGGCTTCTCCTTCGACTGGACCCGCGTTATCGACACCACCGAGGAGGATTACTACAAGTGGACCCAGTACATCTTTTTGAAGATGTTCGAGAACGGACTTGTTTTCCGTGACAATGCGCTTGTAAACTATTGCCCTTCCTGTAAGGTGGTCCTTTCAAATGAGGACTCTCAGGGCGGCAAGTGCGATATCTGTCACAGCGACATCGTTCAGAAGTCCAAGGACGTTTGGTATCTCCGTATAACAAAATACGCAGACAAGCTCCTTGAGGGACTTGAGGGCGTGGATTATCTGCCTAACGTTCGTCAGCAGCAGATCAACTGGATCGGTAAGAGCACGGGTGCTTTCGTGAATTTCTCTATTACGGGAATGGACGAAAAGCTCCGCATTTACACAACACGTTGCGACACGCTCTACGGTGTTACCTTCATGGTAATTGCTCCCGAGCATCCCATTATCGAAAAGCTTTCCGATAAGATAACAAATATGGACGCACTTGAGGCTTACAAGGCAGAGTGTGCAAAGAAGACCGAGTTTGAGAGAACTCAGCTTGTAAAGGATAAGACGGGCGTTCGCATTGAGGGTATCACCGCGACCAACCCCATTACAGGCAAGGAGATCCCGATCTTTATCGCCGACTACGTAATGATGGGCTACGGTACGGGCGCTATTATGGCCGTTCCCGCACACGACGAGCGTGACTATGACTTCGCAAAGACCTTTGGTCTTGATATTATCCCCGTAATCGAGGGTGGAAATATTGACGAGGCGGCATATACAGGCGACGGAAACATGATCAATTCCGGTTTCCTCAACGGCCTGACCAACAAGAAGGATTCTATTGCAAAAATGATCGCTTACCTTGAAGAGCAGGGCATCGGTGAGGAAGGCGTTCAGTACAAGATGAAGGACTGGGCATTCAACCGCCAGAGATACTGGGGCGAGCCTATCCCGATCGTTCATTGTCCCGATTGCGGTATCGTTCCCGTTCCCTATGACGAGCTTCCTCTGGTTCTTCCAGAGGTCAAGGAATTTGAACCCGGCACAGACGGCGAAAGCCCTCTTGCAAAGATCGAAAGTTTTGTTAACTGCACCTGCCCCAAGTGCGGCAAGGCGGCAAGACGTGAGACCGATACGATGCCTCAGTGGGCAGGCTCCTCCTGGTACTTCCTGCGCTATATCGATCCCAAGTGCGATCATGCTATCGCCGATATGGACAAGATGAAGTACTGGCTCCCCGTTGACTGGTACAACGGCGGTATGGAGCACGTTACCCGCCATATGATCTATTCAAGATTTTGGCATAAGTTCCTCTACGACATCGGTGAAGTACCTACCTCCGAGCCTTACGCAAAGAGAACCGCACAGGGTCTTATTCTCGGTCCCGACGGTGTAAAGATGTCCAAGTCCCGCGGAAACGTAATCGACCCCAACGACGTAGCAAACGAGGTCGGTGCGGACACTCTGCGTACCTATATTCTCTTTATGGGTGAATACGGAAGTGCTGCTCCCTGGTCCGAGACCAGCGTTAAGGGATGTAAGCGATTCCTCGAAAAGATCGTTGATTTCAGCGAAATGGCAAAGGGCAACGGTGTAACTCCCGCTCTTGAATCCGCTATTCACAAGACAATAAAGAAAGTTACAAACGACATCGAGGAGCTGAAGTTCAATACGGCTATTGCGGCTCTTATGTCTCTGGCAAACGATATTTCCGCGGCAGGCACGCTTACGATTGAAGAGTATAAGACGGTTCTGAAGTTGCTCTGTCCCATCGCTCCTCATATTTGTGAGGAAATGTGGGAATCAGTTGGCGGCGAAGGCTTCTGCTCAATGGCTGCGTGGCCCGAATACTGCGAGGAAAAGACGATCGATTCCTCTGTTGAGATCGCGGTTCAGGTAAACGGTAAGCTCCGCGCTACTATCATGCTTCCTCGCGATATGGCAAAGGAAGACGCTATCGCGGCGGCAAAGGCTGACGAAAAGGTAAAACCCTTCGTGGAAGGCAAAACAATAATTAAGGAAATCGCCGTTCCCAACAAGATAGTCAATATCGTAGTAAAATAAATCCCGAAAAAACGGCAAAAAATAAAAATATTTTCAAATAAGTATTGACAATTTGCCCTGTTCGGTGTATAATATCAAAAGAAATTTCATTCTCTTGCAATAGCGGAGGGGGGGAAACAGTAATGGCAGAAGTAAGAGTTAAAGAAGGCGAAACACTTGACAGTGCTCTTCGTCGCTTTAAGCGTCAGTGCGCTAGATCCGGCGTCCTCACCGAGCTTCGTAAAAGAGAACACTACGAAAAGCCTAGTGTTAAGCGTAAGAAGAAGTCTGAGGCTGCAAGAAAGCGCAAGTATAAGTAATAACTTATAACAAAAAAGGATTGCTCAGGCAATCCTTTTTAGTTTGTTTGGAGATAGAATTGAAAAACTCAAGAATAATAAATCACGGTTATGCCTTTTTCTCGATCCTGATCTGGGGTGTGACCTTTATCAGCACAAAATATCTGCTCAACTCTTTCTCGCCTTTGGATATCCTTTTGTTCAGGTACGCCATTGCATACGTGGCACTTTGGGCTATCAGCCCGAGACCTCTTTTGTGGCAGGGGTGGAAGAAGGAGGCTTATCTTTTTGCCGCATCGGTCAGCGGCGCGTCCTTGTATCAGTTTCTTGAAAATCTTTCGGTCGGTTACACCAGTCCTGCCAGTGTTTCGTTCATAACCGCATTGGCTCCCGTGGCAACGGCTGTGGTGGCACATTTTGCTCTGGGCGAGCCTCTTTATAAGTCGCTTTTTGTGGGAATGGGAATTTCTTTGGTTGGCGTTTTCTTCATATCCTTCGGGGATGCGGGGAGCTTTGAGACGGGATTGCTCGGGGACACGATAGTTCTCGGCAGCACCTTGCTTTGGGCTGTCTATTCGGTCATCATCAAGCGCGTTGCGGCGTTTGAGATAGACGAATATCAGGTCACAAGACGAATATTCCTTTACACTCTGCTTACTTTGATCCCATTTGCCGTCCCGGACATAAAAAATCTTGATCTTTCGGCGGCAGTTCAGCCTCTTAACGCTTTAAATCTTCTGTTTTTGGGCGTTTTTGCTTCGGCTCTCTGCTTTCGCACCTGGAATCATTCGGTAGACACGTTAGGAGCCACCACCACGAGCAAATATCTGTTCGTTATGCCTGTGATCACCCTTGTGGCGCAGGTGATCTACGAAAAGAGCGGTGTGGGACTTTATGCGGGCATCGGAATGGTGCTGATCTTAGCGGGACTTTTTGTAAGCAACCTGAAAAAAGAAAAATAAAGTCTTTGGGCAGCCCTTGCGGGCTGCCCACTATATTTAGGAGATAGTTATGATGTGAGTGATCGTGCTGCCGTTGGCAATGAAGCTTACTGTTCTGCCGTAAAGCTCGGTAGCCGTAAGATTTTTCACTGTGTGTCCGCTTGCACCCGACTCAATATGAGAAATGGTTGCATCGGAAGCCAGTGTGTAGCTTGCAGAGCCGATAGTGATAACGTTGCCCGCAATGCCGTTTACCGTGCCGCTCTCAAGAGACTTTTCGGTGGAAGAAATGTTTCCGTGCTCGTCGAGAAGGTATGTCTTGGAGGATGTCAGGGAGCTGCTTTCGGAGTAGAATGCTTGGATTTTTCCGTTCGCGAAGTTGTATACGTTGTAAACGTAGAGAGCCTTGCCGTCAACAAGCTCGGAGCCGTCGGAGGACAGCACTGTGACATAGTTCACAAGGCTTGTTGCAGTGTCGATAGAGCCGTTTGAAACGTAGAGGAAGTCCAGCTTCTCAATGTCGCCCTGGCAGTTCTGAGCCACAGCTACTACTCTTGCACCGTCGGTAACTCTTATATCGGAGGAGAGCACACCGCGACGGTATACGTAGCCGTTTGCAGTCTTGACAATAATGATCGTGTCGGTGTCTGTGATGAAGTCAAGGTCAGCACCGCTGCCGGACAGGGTGAAGTATACGTTGCTGCCCTTGCCGATAGTTACGGAGGAAGCAGAGTTGATCACTGTCTTTATCGCATCGGAGGAAGCGAATTCGGCTGCGTCGGGTGCTACGAGTGTAAGCACACCGTCCTTTTCCGTGTAGCGGTATACCTGACCGACCGTTACGGAGGAATTGCTTACGTGAACGCCCATGTCAGCACCGCCGACGAAGGCTGTCATGTAGTTTACGATCTTGCCGTTGTAGACCACGGGAATAAGATCGCTTGTAGCTACAAGATAGTTGTAAGAGGAGCTTGCAGTGTTGCCCGAAGCGTATGCGGCAATGATGGAATTACCGAATACCACAAGGTTCACGGTGTCTCCTACGTTAAGGGATGCGTGTACCGCCGATGCGTTCTGGGAAGTGCCCGCAACGCCAAGCTGATACGTCTTTCCTCCAACAACTGCGGTGGTAGACGTTTTTCTGGAGACCTGAACGCCCTTGACTACTTCAAGCTTGTGCTCAATTACAAGGCGAGAGCTGTCTGCGCCGTAATTGTAAAGAACGTAGTCGCCGTTCTGTGCGCCGTTTGCGTTAACAAAGCCGCCTGTCAGCTCGTCTGCTGTTTTGTTACCTGCAATGTTGATAGCGCCGTTTGTGATCTTCAGCTCACCGATGGTGAGAGGAGTGAACACGGCACATCTTGCTGTTGCACCGTCGGAGATCATTTTGATCGTAAAGTAACCTTCAAGTGCGATCAGAGCCTCGTTTGAAGCAACCTTCGTATAAGTGCCGTTTGACTGTACCATGTAAACGATCAGCTCGTTTGCATTGGTTGCGGTGGCGTTAGAGTAGCTTTCAACTACCTTATATTTTACGTCACCGATCTTGACATAGGTCTTGCCCGTGTCGTAGGAGAAGGAGTTGAACTTCTCTGTCTTGCCGTACTTAGCGGAGGCGAGTACGGAGGATATTCCCGTTGTTGCGTTTGTCTTGTAGAAGACGGTGAACTGCTCGCCGATGTGGCTTGTTGCATCGTCGTTCACACCGAGATCGGCTGCAAGTACGTGAGTAGCCTCGCCATCAATGAGTGCCAGAACGTAGCCGTTCTTTACTACCTTATCGTAGGGAGTAAGAGACGCGTTGTTTGTTGCAACGATCTGTGCCACACCTGCCTTGTAGCCGTAAACCTCGGAAAGAACTGTTGTAACTCTCGTTACGGTAGTTCCCGACGCGTTGTTTGCTACGATGTAGTCAGCAGTAAGAGCGTTGAAAAGCAGGGCAGCTGTTTGCGCTCTTGTGAGAGTATCGGTGTACTCTACTTTTTCAAGACCATTTGTCAGACCAATTCTTGTTCCGATGTCTATGTAAGACCAGGGATAGCCTGCCGCAGTCTTGTCGTTCGTCTGACCGAGAGCACGTGTGATCATAGCCAGCGCATCCTGCAATGTGATGCCGCCGCGGGGATCAAATGTGGTCAGAGTGGTGCCGAGAATGAAGCCGTTTGCATTGGCCCAGGAGATGGCACCGTTGTAGACGGGCTCATAGAGATCGGTGAAAGGAGATGTGTTGATTCTGCCTGCGTTGTCCTTACCTGTCATAAGGCGGTAAAGCAGCAGGGCCATCTGCTCTCTTGATACGTTTGCGTTGGGCGAAAATTCGTTTTCGGATGTACCGAGGATAATGCCCATGTCGGAGAGAATTTCGATCTGCTCCGAATACTGAGATTCGGGTGTCACGTCGTCAAAGGACTTGGCGGAACCCGAGATCACTGTTGCAGATACCGTTCCGAGTATCATAAGGACGGACAGCAACAGAGCAAAAAGTTTCTTTGTTTTTTGCATTGATGTTTGTTCCTCCCGGAAAATAATTTATTACGCCGCAGTACGCTTGCCCCCTACCCCCGAGAGGGCGGAAATTCGCCGCGTTCCTTTGGCGCAACGGTAGGATAACATGACAAGCTTGGAAAATCAATAGATTTGCCCTATGTGAAACACAGAGGAAATCTTAAATTTCCAGACAAAAACAGAAAATGCAGAAGAGGGAAAAAAGTCCGTTCTTCTGCATTTTTTTGCTATAAAGTTTAAGGAGAAAATTTACTTGTATGCGTGAGTTCTTATGTAAGACAGAACCGTTTCAAATCCTTTTGCGTTCAGGTTCCAGCCTGTGCCGCCATTATCGTATTCTTCCTTCATGGCGCCGTTTTCGTCCTTTAAAGCTGTGCAGGTATCAAGGTATTTCACGTCGCAGGACTGTGCCAGAGAGTAGATCACAGAGTTAAGCTCGTTGATCTTTTCGTTCGTAACCTTGCCCTTGACTCTTGATGCGATGGGGTAGACCGACTGCAGAATGATCAAAGTGTCGGGGGACGCAGCTTTGAGGGCATTTATGAGCGCAGTGTATTCTTCGATGAATTTTTCGGAGCTGAGCTGATTCATTCCTTCAAAGCCCAGCGCGATCACAAGATATTCAGGCTTGGCCTTTGCCGCAGCGTCCGCTACGGTCATCTCAACGCCGCTCTCAGGATAGATTATCTTTTTTTCGCAAATTCCGCTCAAGGTAAGAGTTCCGTTGGTGGTCCTCCAGACCTGATCTGTATTTTTGCCGCCGCTCAGCACCCCGTATGAACGTAGACCCACGTTTGTGGCGTCAACAAGGAAAACGAATTTGTCAATGTATTCCTGCCCCATGTCCTCGCTTTCACCGAGAAGTGTGGGGGTAGGTTCGTTTGGAGTATTGGGAAGTTGCGTCTCGGGCGGTTCTGTATCGGGGGCCTGTGTTTCGGGAGGCTCGGTGTCAGGCACCTGTGTGTCGGGCGTACTTTGTACAGGCTCGGTATCAAGCGTGTCGGGGGTATCCGTGCCGCTTGGTATCTCTACGTGATCCTCAAAAATCTCGCTGTCCGTGGAGTCGGCGGAGAAGAAAACTCCGATGGTGACCACCGCAACGGCAAATACCAAAGCAAGCGTTGCAATAACACAGATCACCGTCAGAAAAAATGAATAGTTGAAGTTGTCGTATTTTTTCATGGTCAATCTCTTTTCAGCTTGTCGTACAGCGGGCGGTATTCATCCTGTTTTTTGCTCTTGTCAATGTTTTTTATATTGTATATGAGGAAGAACAGAAGATGGAGCACTGTCAAGCATACACCGATAAACAGAGCCGCGGGGCCGTTATTTTTACCGGGGATCATCAGAACGGCAACGGCGGAGCCGACCGTCAGGATCAAATGGATAAAATAGCGGAGCAGGGTGTTCATTTTTGTTTTGAAATAAAGGTAATTGGCACACCCAAGGACAACAGAGAAGCCGAAGATACCAAAGACTACCGAGGGCAAAAGCGCATCGCTTGCGCTGTCAAGAAAAAGCATTATGGCAACGTGCGCGAAAAGGGTGACTGCGGTGAATGTCACGCAGGCCGAGCGCAGGATCGCGCCGATTATTTTGAATGATTTCATTTGATACCTCGCAAATTTTTTATATCTACATTTTATCATATAATGTGTTTTTTTTCAATACCCTTTGTTATATATTTTGACCTGCAACGGTGAGTGTGGAGGAAATATTCAAGAAAACGTGAATATTCATGAAAATATTCACGTTTTCTGTTGACTTTTTCCCGAAAAAGTATTAAAATATATAAGATATAATGTAAAAGTGTGCCTATGAGGCTACGGAATGGAGATAGTATGTCTGAAAAAATGACCAGAAGAGAAGCGAGAGAGGCGGCTTTCTGCCTTATTTTTGAGAGTGATTTCAGAGAGGGCGAGGAAAGGGAAGCGCTGTATGCAAATTCGGTGTCAAACCTTGAGATCCCCAAAAATAAATACGTAAAGACCGTATATTTCGGATTGGCTGAAAATATTGCCGACATTGACGCGCTTATCGCAAAGTGCTCTCTTGGCTGGAAAACAGAGCGAATGACCCACGTTTCCCGCGCAATCCTTCGCCTGGCGGTCTACGAGATGCTCTTTATGGAGGATATTCCCGTAAAGGTTACCATAAACGAGGCGCTTGAGCTTTCAAAGAAATATGATGAAGAAAAGGCGAGGGCATTTGTAAACGGTGTTCTCAACGCCGTTAAAAACACTCTGCCCCCCGAGGAAAGTGCAAATGAATAAGCTCCCCTGCTACGCAGGGATAGACACCAGCAATTATACTACCTCGGCGGCACTTTGCACAAAGGACGGCAAGATCGTGGCGAATCTGAAGCTTCCTCTGCCCGTAAAGGCGGGTGAGGTGGGACTGCGCCAAAGTGACGCGGTTTTTGCCCACGTTAAAAATCTGCCTGTCATAATGGAAATGCTGACAGAAAAGCTCAGAGAATATGAGCCGATAGCCATCGGAGTGTCTGAAAAGCCCAGAGACGCGCAGGAGGCATATATGCCTTGCTTTCTTTCGGGAGTTGCGGCGGCAAGAGCCTTCGCTGCAGGTGCCGGAAACATCCCTCTTCATGGTTTTTCCCATCAGAGCGGTCACATAATGGCGGCTGTATATTCAAGCGGACACAGCGAGCTGCTTGAGTCGGATTTTATTGCCTTTCACGTGTCGGGCGGTACTACCGAGGCGCTTTTGGTGCGTCCGAGAGCAGACGGTTTTGACGTGTCTATCATAGGTGAGACCCTTGATCTCAACGCAGGACAGGCGGTGGATCGTGCGGGTGTTATGCTCGGTGTGAAATTCCCCTGCGGCCCCGCTTTGGAGGAAATGGCTCTTTTAAACGACAAAAAGATCCCGCGGGGCAAAATTTCCGTTAAAGGCGGAAGCTGCAATTTGTCGGGACTTGAAAATCTTGCGAGACGGCTGTACAGCGACACAGAGGACAAGAGCTTAACTGCCGCGTTCGTGTTTGATTTCATCGGCAGAACTCTTTTGACCATGACCGAAAATCTGCGCGCACAATACGGCGATCTTCCCGTGCTTTATGCGGGTGGAGTTATGAGCAATTCTATCATAAAGAAAATGCTTGCTGTCAGCGGACACGAATATTTTGCCGAGCCTGCCTTTTCCTCGGATAATGCGGCAGGCATAGCACTTCTTTGCCGAAAGGCGATGGAGGGAAAATGAATCCTTATCAGAAAAACGTTATCAGCGTGTCTCAACTGAATAGCTTCGTGCGGCTTATCATCGAGAACAGTGAGGTGCTGGGCGACGTATACGTGCGCGGTGAGATCTCCAACTTCGTAAATCACAGAAGCGGACATTTTTACTTTTCGGTAAAGGACGAAAACGGCGCCGTCAAGGCGGTGATGTTCCGAACTGCCGCCCAAAAGCTTGCCTTTTTGCCGGAGAACGGCATGAAGGTCATAGTTCACGGACGAGTCTCGGTGTTCGAGCGTGACGGAGTTTATCAGCTTTACGCGGACGATATTCAGCCCGACGGCGTAGGATCACTTTATTTTGCATACGAGCAACTGAAAGCAAAGCTGTCGGCGGAGGGTCTTTTTGACCCTGCCCACAAGAAAAGCCTGCCTGCACTTCCCATGCGTGTGGGTATCGTCACGTCTCCAACGGGCGCGGCGATCCAGGATATGAAAAACATCATCGGCCGCAGATTCCCTCTTTGTACGGTGGTGCTTTATCCCGCGCTTGTGCAGGGTGAGGGAGCACCTGCAAGCATTGCACGGGGAATCAGATATTTCAATGAGAAAAAATCGGTGGATCTGATTATAATAGGTCGCGGCGGCGGCTCGATCGAGGATCTTTGGGCGTTCAATAACGAGGCCCTTGCCCGAATCGTATACGCGTCGGACTTGCCGATCATTTCGGCGGTGGGACACGAGAGCGATTTCACGATCTGCGATTTCGTGGCAGACGTTCGCGCGTCAACCCCATCTGCGGCGGCAGAACTGGCGGTACCCGAGGCGACCGAGCTTAAACAGCGGATCGAGGAAAGAAAGGAAAGAATGGATTTTCTTATTTCCTCTGCCGTAGCGCAAAAGAGAACGAGACTTGAGACCCTTGAAAGGTCAAAAGCACTGCGCTCACCTTTAAATACCTTGGACAACCGCAGAATTATTCTGTCATCATATTTGGATAGCTTAGATAAAAGCATGGAGATCATTTTTGGCAGAAAGACCTCCGCATATAAGGCAAGTACGGCGGCGCTGGGGGCGCTCAATCCTCTGGCGGTGCTGTCCCGCGGATACAGCGTGGCTTTTTCTGACGGTAAGCTTATAAAAAGCACACAGAGCGTATCGGCAGGTGACAGGATAGAGACCAAGGTTTCGGACGGCGTGATATACAGCACCGTAAGCGAAACGGAAAGGACTGAAAATGGCAAAAAGTAAGAACGCGCCAACCTTTGAAGAGGCGCTGAGGAGAATAGAAGAGATCGTAAAGTCCCTGGACGACGGAACGGCGGAGCTTGACCGTTCTCTCGAACTTTACGAGGAGGGAATCGGACTTGTGCGTCTTTGTTCGACCATGCTTGACAATGCGGAAAAGAAGATAAAAATTCTTCAGTCGGGCGAGGACGGAGAACTTGTTGAAAAGGATTTTGACAATGAATAAAGACCTGCTTTTTTCGAAAATAAAAGAGAGTGCCGCACTGACAGACGAATATTTGTCCTCGATCATCGACACCTCAGATCCCGATACAGAGAGCGTTGCGCAGTCCATGAGATATAGCCTTTTTGCAGGCGGAAAGCGCATTCGAGCCTTTTTGGTGCTTGAATTTTGCCGACTGCTTGGCGGCAAGACCGAGGCAGCCTTGCCCTTTGCGGCGGCAATCGAGATGATGCACACCTTTTCTCTTATTCACGACGATCTGCCTTGCATGGATGATGACGATCTCCGCCGAGGAAAGCCTACCAACCACAAGGTTTACGGCGAGGCCACCGCACTTCTGGCAGGTGACGCTCTGGCAATAAAGCTGTTTGGAACGGTGGCATCAAATCCTTACGTCACAGCGGAAAACGCATTGGCGGCGGTAAAAATTTTGTCGGACGCTTCTGCCGAGGTCGGCATGGTTGGCGGTCAGATAATGGATATGTACGCCGAGGAGCATAAGATCACCCTTGAAACTCTTAAAAAGCTTTACGGCAAAAAAACGGGCTGTCTTATCCGCGCGGCCGCGCTGCTCGGTTGCTTGGCGGCAGGGAAATCGCAGGAATCCCCCGAAGGGAAGGCGGCGACAAAGTATGCCGAAGGGATCGGTCTTGCGTTCCAGATCCGTGACGACGTGCTTGATTCCATAGGGGACGTGACAAAGCTTGGTAAGACTATCGGCAGTGATGCCGCAAACAATAAGACCACCTTTCTCACCTTTATGACGGTACAGGAGGCAATGAAAGAGGCGCAAAAAGCCACGGAAAGTGCAAAGAACGCAGTTTCCTCCTTTGAGGGACACGAGATCTTGTGTGAGCTTGCCGATTATCTTCTGGAGAGGGAAAGCTGATGCGCGCAGATCTGTATCTGTCCGAGTTCGGGTACGTAAAAAGCCGTCAGAACGCAAAGGTCCTGATCGAAGGCGGAAAGGTTACCCTGGACGGGCGTGTTCTGACAAAACCATCCGAGCAGATAGATGAGACAGACGAGCATACGCTCGAAATAATCAAAGAAAAATATGTTTGCAGAGGCGGATACAAGCTGGAGGCGGCCCTCGAGAAATTCTCCGAGCTGATATGCGTGGAGGGGGCCGTTTGCATTGACATCGGTGCGTCTACCGGTGGCTTTACCGACTGCCTTCTGCAAAAGGGCGCGGAAAAGGTGTTTGCCGTAGATTCGGGACACGGTCAGCTTGATGAAAGCCTTTTGCAAAACGAAAAAGTGGTCAATATTGAAGGCTACAATGCCAGAAATCTGCGCCTGCAGGACTTTCCGTGCCTGATGGACGTTGCCACCATGGACGTGTCCTTTATATCGCAGACGTTGATTTTGCCGTCTATACCGAATGTTTTGAAGTCGGGTGGAATTCTTGTGAGCCTTATAAAACCTCAGTTTGAGGTGGGACGTGAGTTCGTCGGCAAAAACGGCATAGTAAAAAACGCAAAAAAGCGTGACGAGTCGGTGAAAAGAGTTATCGACTTTGCGCTAAGCTGTGGATTTGAATTGCTCCAAAAAACAGAGTCTCCAATTAAGGGCGGAGACGGAAATACGGAATTTCTGGCGGTGTTCCGCCTCAAATAAAAGAAAGGAGATCGTCAATGGCATTTGAAAGGATCTCGATAATTACCAATTTTAACATACAAGAAAAAGCCGCGGCGGCAAAGAGGATAGTCGAATTTTTGTCGGGCTATGGCTGCCGTATCATGATAGATGAGCAGGTGTCTGACAGAACGGCGAATTATCCCTCGTCGATCTGTCGGGTCAGCCGAAACGAGCTTACCCGTCAGACCGATCTGATAATAGTTCTCGGCGGAGACGGCTCGATCCTTACCACGGCAAGGGTCTGCTCTGCGGCAGGTGTGCCGATTCTCGGAATAAATTTGGGACGCCTTGGATATATGTCAGAGCTGGAAGCGGACGAGCTGAGCCAGCTTTCAAAGCTGTTCACGGGCGAATATACCATTCAGCGGCGTTCCATGCTTGACGTTTCCATAAAACGCGCAAACGGTATAGTTCAAGGCCGTTGCATAGCCCTCAACGATGCCGTAGTTACGGGCGCGGTAGCAAAGATGATAGAATTTGAGCTTTGGGAGAGGGACGAGATAGTCACCTCTTACCGCGCGGACGGACTTATTGTGGCAACTCCCACGGGTTCAACGGCATATTCGCTGTCGGCAGGCGGTCCCGTTATCGACCCTCGTACCGATTGCATCTGCGTAACTCCCGTCTGCCCACATTCACTGACCGCAAAGCCGATGGTGTTTGCAGGAGACGCGAAACTCGGTATAAAAAATATCCACGTAAGGGACAAGAAGCTCCTGCTCACAGTGGACGGAAAAATGACCTACGATCTTTACCGCGGTGACGTGGTTCAAATAGAAAAATCCATGGTGGAAACAAAGCTTCTTCGCTTCTGCTCCCAGGGATTTTACAGCACGCTCAGACAGAAAATGAATGCAGATTGATATAGTGAAAGGAAATAAAATGATGAAAAGCACAAGACAGACCAAGATTCTCGAACTTATTGTCAAATACGAGATCGAAACTCAGGACGAGCTTATAGAAAAGCTCCGTGAAGAGGGATTCGACGTAACTCAGGCAACAGCGTCAAGAGACATTAAGGCTCTCAAGCTCACAAAAACGCTGACCAGCAAGGGTAAGTACAGATACGTGCGCCAGACCCCCAAGGAAAACGCTCCCAATCACAAGTTCAATGCGGCACTCATCGAATCTATCATAAGTGTCGACAGCGGTGAAAATATCGTGGTGGTAAAGACCTTCCCGGGACTTGCAAGTGCCGTGGCGGGCGGCGTTGATGCCATCAACCACGGAGAAATATTGGGCTGTGTAGCGGGAGACGACACTATTGCCGTTATCACGCGCACAAAGGACAGCGCAAAGGATCTGGTAAAGACCTTGGAGCATCTTATCCGCAACGCATAAAGGCTTGTACATACAGGCGTGAAAATTCGCCCGTGCTGCCAAGACGATGAAAAGGAGAATGTAAATGCTTGCTTCGCTACACATTGAAAATATCGCCGTAATAAAGAGCCTGGACGTTGATCTTTCAGGCGGATTTACGGCGCTTACGGGTGAGACCGGCGCGGGAAAGTCTATTATCATCGACAGCATAAACCTGCTGACAGGCGGCAGAGCGTCGAGAGAGCTTGTCCGCACGGGTGAGCATCGCGCCATGGTTTCGGGTGTTTTTTGCGAGCTTCCAAACGAGACCCTTACAACTTTGACCGAGCTTGGCTTTGACACCGACGAAAACGGCGAGATCCTCCTGCAACGCACTCTGACAGACGATGGGCGTACCACGTCGCGGGTTAACGGTCAGTCGGTGACAAGTGCCGTATACCGCGAGATCGCCCAAAGCCTTATAAATATCCACGGTCAGAACGACAGCCTGCAGTTTTTGCAGAAATCCAGCCACCTGCCGTTGCTTGACGCTTTTGCCGAAAACGGGGAGCTTCTTTGCGAGTACCGACGTTTTTATGAGGAATATAAGAGAATTTCCGAGCATTTGCGCGAGCTTGAAAGGGAAGACAAGGACAAGTTCCGTTTGCTTGAGATATACCGTTTTCAGCTTGGCGAGATCGACTCGGTAAAGCTGAAAAAGGGTGAGGAAGAGGAGCTTGAGGCGCAGGCAAAAAAGCTGAGAAATATCGAAAAGATCTCAAAGCAGACCTCTTTTGCATACAGAATACTCTATTCCAGCGACAAGAGCGCGTCGGCATCCTATCTGCTTGACCGCGCGGCTGCGTCTATGCTTCAGATATGCGACGTTGTGCCCGAGGCGGCAGAGTTGGCGGAGAGATTGAAGAGCTACAGATACGAGATCGAGGACATAGCCGAAACGATCCACGATTTCGGCGGCGATATTGACGGAGATCCTACCGAAAAGCTGAATAAGATAGAGGGACGCCTTGACTCTATTGCAAAGCTGAAGCGCAAATACGGCGAGACATTTGAGGAAATTCAGCGATTCCGAGAGGAAACGGCCCGGAAGCTTGACGAGATCGAGTGCGCTGACGACAAAATTGCTGACTACCGCCGTCAGCTTGACGCGATCCGCGACGAAATGGAGATAAGGGCGGCGGCACTGACCAAGTCCAGAAGATCCGCGGCTGAAAGCATACTTGACCGCATTTCCGACGTGCTTGTATATCTTGATATGCCAAAGGTCCGCTTTGACGTGAGCATAAAGCCCACAGAGCCGACCTCAAACGGCTTTGACGACGTGGAATTTCTTATTTCACCAAATCCCGGCGAGGCATTACGCCCTCTTGCAAAAATTGCTTCGGGCGGTGAGCTTTCACGAATTATGCTTGCCATGAAATGCGCCTTGGCCGACCGCGATTCGGTTGGAACTCTCATTTTTGACGAGATAGACACGGGAATCTCGGGCAAGACCTCCCGCAAGGTGGGAATAAAATTAAAGAGCATTGCTCGCGGTGTTCAGGTCATCTGTGTCACTCACAGCGCGCAGGTGGCATCCGTTGCAGATAATCATTTCTATATTTCAAAGTCCGAGCAGGACGGCCGTACCGAGACCTCCCTGACCCTGCTTGACAATATGGGCAGGATCGAGGAGATCGCCCGTATTTTGGGAGGTATCAACGTCACCGAGGTACAGAGACGTGCCGCGGCGGAAATGATAGCGGAGGGAAAGGAATATGACTAAGACCAACGCCATGCGTATGCTTGATGCGGCGAAGATAAAATACGAAATAAAGGATTATGTTCCCGACGAAAACGATCTGACGGGAACTCATATAGCCGAGCAGATCGGTCTTGACGAGAATATCGTTTTTAAGACCCTGGTGGCGGTGGGCGACAAGACGGGTCACATCGTTTTCTGTATTCCAAGCCCTGCCGAGATAGACCTGAAAAAGGCAGCGGCGGCAACGGGAAACAAGAAGATCGAGATGGTCCACGTAAAGGATCTGCTCGCATTAACAGGCTATATCCGCGGCGGCTGTTCACCTATCGGAATGAAGAAAAAATTCCCCACATATATCGACGAGAGCGCGGCAACTCTTGAAAAATTCACCGTCAGCGGCGGTGTCAAGGGCATACAGCTTCTGGTAACGCCTGCGGATATTATCAAGTACACAAATGCAAAACTTTGCTCTGTGACAAAATAATTTGCCAAAGTATATTGAAAAAAACTACAGTTTGATGTATAATTAACATTTGGAATAAAAAAGAAAGAGAGAATGCGTGAAAAACACGCAAAAATTGTCCCTATGCTTAAAATAAAATCACAAATTGCCTCTGTTCTCGCAGAGAAGATGAAGGCAATAAATCCCGATGCGATGGGTGTGGAAGAGATCGCAAATATGCTTGAATATCCCCCCGATGCCGCAATGGGCGACCTTTCTCTGCCTTGCTTCAAGCTGAGCAAGCTGTTGCGCCGTTCACCCGTGCAGATCGCCGAAATGCTTGCAGACGGATTTGAGTCCCCCTGCGTGTCAAAGGCTTCTACTATAAACGGATATCTGAATTTTAATATTTCCGACGGATATCTGGCAACAGCCGTCGTCCCCGAGGTGCTTTCAAAGGGTGATAAGTACGGCGCGCCCACTATGGGACAGGGCAAGACGGTGGTTCTTGACTACTCGTCGCCAAACGTGGCAAAGCCCTTCCATATCGGACATCTCGGTACGACTGTTATCGGTCACTCCCTGAAAAAGCTCCACGAGTTTGCAGGCTACAAATGCGTTGGTATCAACTACCTCGGCGACTGGGGAACTCAGTTCGGTAAGCTCATCGTTGCCTACCGCAAGTGGGGAAATAAGGAGACGGTCGAGGCAGGCGGGGTTGACGGGCTTGTTGAGCTTTACGTTAAATTCCACGCCGAAGCGGAGAACGACAAGGCGCTTGAAGACGAAGCGAGAGCGGAATTTACCAAGCTCGAGCACGGTGATGAGGAAAATCTTGCTCTTTGGCGTTGGTTCGTTGAGATAAGCCTCAAGGAATATAAGAAGACCTATGATCTGCTCGGAATCGAGTTCGACAGCTACAAGGGAGAGAGCTTCTACACCGACAAGATGCCAGCACAGGTACAGCTCCTGCGCGACAAGAACCTGCTCAAGATCGACGACGGCGCGTCTATCGTCGACCTGGAGGAATATAATATGCCTCCTTGCCTGATCCTGAAGCGTGACGGCTCTACGCTTTACCCCACCCGTGACATCGCGGCGGCTGTATACCGTAAGAATGAATATAAGTTTGACAAGGCGATATACGTCACCTCTGCCGGTCAGAGCCTCCACTTTGCACAGTGGTTCAAGGTGGTTGAGATGATGGGCTATGATTGGTACGATCAGCTTGTTCACGTGCCCTACGGAACGGTTTCCATTAACGGTGCAAAGCTTGCCACCAGGACGGGCAACGTAATATTGCTCCGCGACCTTTTTGCTATGGCAATAGAAAAGGTCAGCGATATAATCGACCAGAAGAACCCAGATCTTGAAAACAAGGAAAAGGTGGCCGAGGACGTGGGCGTCGGCGCCATCATCTTTTACTACCTGTCAAATAACCGTATAAAGGATATAAATTTCGTCATGGAGGATGCACTGAGCTTTGACGGCAACACAGGCCCTTACGTTCAGTACACCTACGCCCGCACCTGTTCCATTCTCTCAAAGAACGGCGGAGAGGGTGACGGAAAGGTCATAATTTCCACCACCGAGGAGAGAAATCTTGCGCTGGCGCTTTCACGCTTTGAGGAGAGAGTCTGCGATGCCATTGATTCTTATGAGCCTTCGGTCATTACCCGTTACATTCTGGACGTTGCGGTGGCATTCAATCAGTTCTACCATAACTGTCCTATTTTGGGCGCGCAAGACGAGGCTACAAAGGCATCGAGAGTTAAGCTCACCGCCGCCGCAAAGACGGTGCTCGGCAACGCTTTTGGGCTTATCTGCCTGAAGAAAACAGAAAAAATTTAAAGATTTTAGATAGAGAGGTAAAATCCAATGTCAGGACATAGCAAATGGAATAATATCAAGCACAAAAAGGAAAAGACCGACGCTCAAAAAGCGAAGATATTCACGAAGATCGGTAAGGAAATGGTAATTGCCATCAAGGCAGGCGGACCCGATCCCGCATCAAACTCCAAGCTCCGCGACCTTATTGCAAAAGCTAAAGCAAATAACGTGCCCAACGACAATATCGAAAGAACCATCAAAAAGGCGGCAGGTCAGACCGACGTTGAATACGAGGAGATCCGTTACGAGGGCTACGGTCCTTGCGGCGTTGCGGTTATCGTAAACACGACCACCGACAACAGAAACAGAACAGCCTCCGAGGTTCGTCACTATTTTGATAAGTTCGGCGGAAATCTTGGAACGCTTGGTTGTGTGGGTTACCTTTTCGAGGAAAAAGGTGTTATCATCATCGAGAAAGAGGACGTTGATGAGGATAAGCTCATGGAGGATGCACTTGAGGCAGGCGCGGCAGACTTTATTGCCGAGGACGAATGCTTTGAAATCTACACAGAAAAAGATGACCTTGGAGCGGTACGCGAGGCTCTTGAGGAAAAGGGATATACCATGGTCAGCGCTGAGCTTGATATGATCCCCCAGAATTACGTTACACTTGAGGGTGAAGAGGATCTGAAGAAGATGAATCTTCTCCTTGAGCACCTTGAGGATAACGACGACGTTTCCTCTGTGTTCCACAACTGCGAGAATTGCGATTAATAAAAACCTCAGACCTGAAAGGTCTGAGGTTTTTATTATTCTGCTGCTTCGGTATCGGCGGTGTCTGTGTCGGATTCCGCCGTGTCATCGACCGTTCCTTCCGCGGTATCTGCCGCGTTTTCCGTAGTGTCGTCCGAATCATTGGTATCTTCAACGTCGTCAAAGAAACCGCCGATGGATACGTCGATCTCGTTGTCGCCGCCTACGTACTCGTCTTCGTCGTCACAGGCAACGATAAAAACAAGTAACGTCGCCGCCAAAATAAGTGCAAGGATCTTTTTCATAATTATCTCCGTTCTTGCCGCGTGGCGGCTTTTTTATTTCAGAAATCCGTTTACTATCTGTTCTTCCGCTTCCTGCTCGGTAAGGCCGAAGGTCATGAGCTTGATAAGCTGTTCGCCTGCGATCTTGCCGATCGCCGCCTCGTGAATAAGGCTTGCGTCAATGTGGTTCGCTGTGACCTCGGGGATCGCGCTGACGCTTGCATCGTCCATAATGATGGCGTCACACTCGGTGTGACCTGCGCAGGGCGCGTTTCCGTTGATTCGGGATACGAATATCTGCTTGGACTTGTCCCGCGCCACGGAGCGGGAAATTACGTTTGTACTGCACCCCTCTCCGTTCAGGTCGACGGTAAACTCGGTGGAGGCATACTGCTCACCGTGTGTCATGAGCTTTTCCTTGATCACAAGGGAAGCACCCTCGGCCAAGGTTGCGTTTGTGATACGCTTTGTGGAGTCGATTCCTCTGATCTGAGTTGTCTCCATTTCCATGTAGCTGCCCTCGTCCATGACGATGATTGTTGTGGGGTTCATGATGTTTTCACCGATCTTCTGCCCATCTTCCACCTCGGCCTCGCCGTAGTGCTTTTCAACGTAGCGGAGCTTGGAATTTTTACCCATGAAAAAGCTGTGAATGCCGTCGTGCTGAGAGGTCTGAGTTCCGCAGTTGTGGATTCCGCAACCTGCAACGATGGTAACGTCTGCGCCCTCACCGATGTGGAAATCGTTGTATACCAGGTCGGTAAGACCGCTTTCGCTTATGATAACGGGAATGTGAACGCTTTCGTTCACCGTGCCGGGCTTGATGAAGATGTCAATGCCGGGCTTGTCTGTTTTTGTGACTATATCAATGTTAGCCGTTGTGTTTCTTGATTCAAGTGCGCCGTTTGCACGAATATTGTAAGCCCCCTCGGGCATTTCGTGAAGGTCGGCGATGCTCTCAAGCAATTTCTTTTGTGTCTGATCCATAATTGCCTTCCTCCTTTTTATGCTTTGTCCGCCAGAACACGGCAGATGCCCGACGAATCCATCATTTCGGGAAGGATCTCGTCTCGGGTTCCTATCTTGTCAACTTTGCCGTTGGCGATCACGATTATCTTATCCGCAATGTTAAGGATCCTCTCCTGGTGAGAGATGATGACGATAGAGCCGTTTATGGTCTCGTTCATCTTCTCGAATACCTTGATAAGATTGTTGAAGCTCCACAGGTCGATGCCGGCCTCCGGCTCGTCGAATACCGAGAGCTTGGTGCCGCGGGCCAATATCATGGCTATCTCGATTCGCTTCATCTCGCCGCCCGACAGGCTCGCGTTTATCTCACGGTTGATATAATCGCGGGCGCATAGGCCTACCTCGGAAAGGTAAGCGCAGGCCTCACCTATGGAAATAGGCTTTCCCGCCGCCAGGGTGATAAGATCGTTTACAGTCAGACCCTTGAAGCGCACGGGCTGCTGAAAAGCGAAGCTGATGCCGCGCTTTGCACGCTCCGTGATAGAAAGGGAAGTGATGTCCTCACCGTCAAGGAGGATCTGTCCCGACGTGGGGGTGTAGATTCCCGCAATAACCTTTGCAAGGGTCGACTTGCCGCCGCCGTTCGGGCCTGTGATGGCAACGAATCCGTCTTCTATTGTAAGACTTACGTCCTTTAAAATTTCTTTTTGTCTGTTTTCTTCTTCTACTACGTAGGAAATGTTTTTTAGTTCAAGCATTTTGATTTAATGTCCTTATTATAAGATTCCGGCGTTTATCATGCGATGGTAGCCGTTGTACTGAATGTATTTTCCGTCTCTTGATGGACGTGCGGGCAGGGGTGCCGTCTCAAGCTCTTCAATTTTTTCGACCACGCCGCCAATATACTCGTTTATACGCAGAGCGACCTCCGAAAGTCTTGCCGACAGACCACCCAATCTCAGGGAGTGAGATGTAAACCCAAAGGATTTGTTCTCTTTCATCCACTGACGGCGGAATGCGGCGGTGAAGACCTCCAGCTTCCCGATGATTTCGGGGATTTCGGTGTCCGCAAGGGTCTTAAGCGTTTCTTTGTCCTTATTTTGGTATGCCGTGTAAAGTCTTATTCCCAGATCGCACTTTTTTGAGAGCAGATCGCAGAGCGCGGACAATGTTTCAAAAGCGTATCCGAAGGGGCAGTCGGTCAGCGCGCGCAGTTCCTCTGCGTTCTTTGCAAAGTCTGCGGAGGCGTTCTCTGTTACGTGACAGTCGAAGAATCTTTCAAGAGGATCGTTGTAAAGCAGATACTTTGAGGGGTTTGCCAACAAATCACCGTCCTCAACCTTAGTTCCCGTCAGCCTGTCTGCCGTGTCAAAGGCCAGCATACTGTCAAAGTCTATGCCAAAGCAAGCCAGCGAACGTGCATTCAGCTTCTCACGATCCGGTTCACCGCCATAGCAACGCTCGGCATAGTAGAGCAGGGTGGCAAAGTTGGAGAACTGCGAAGCTTCTCCGCCGTCGTCGCCCCAACCTGTGGCAATGACCTCTTTTACCCCGTGTTTGTCACACATATCAAGCTGAACCTTGGTGTTTTTTAATGACAATCTGTTGTGAGCACCAAATCCCGACCATTTCCATGCACCGCCCGCAAAGATAACGGGACGGTCGAACTGCAAATGACAATCGATCATATGCTCGACCTTGTCTTTATCGGAGTTATAGTAGTCCCAATAGACAAGCCCAAGTCCATCGGGCACCTTGGCTCTGACGTCCTGCGGAATTTCACCTTCTTTTACGTAATAACCGCCGCCAAATGCCATGCGGAAGAACATATCGCTCCAGATCATAGGTTCGAATCCGTACTTGCGGCAAAGCGCAACCACCTTTTCAAGGTGCTTCAGCATTATATCAGAAGCCTTTTCATATCCGTTTCGGTCGAGATAATTTCCCCGACCAAGCATATGAGCCTCGTCCATTCCAACGTGGATACGCTTTGAGCGGAAATATCCCGAGCAGGCCTTCAGGACTGCTTCGATAAATTGATAAGTTTTCTCATGACCGACCATAAGAATGTCGCCTGTATCGGTGAAATCCCCAAAGTCGGGCCAACGCAGCGCGGTTGACAGGTGCGCCAACGTCTGCACGCAGGGAATAAGCTCAATACCAAAGGAATCTGCGTAATCGTCAAGCTCCTTCAGCTCAGCGGCAGTGTACCTTCCCCGCATGTGACCGAAATATTTGTATTCGGGAAGCTCGTATGTGTCCTCGGTGTAGAGCATCATAGCACTGTAACCCATGAGAGCCAACGTGCGGATCATTTTCTTTGCGCAGTCTAAGTTGGGAACGGCGTTTCTCGATGCGTCTGCCATGTAGCAAAGGGTTGAATACTTTGCCGTTTCACTGATGCTGTCGCCGCCGCAGAGCAGGGCAGGAATTTATGAAATCCCGCGGAAAATTTCACACTTGCGGGAATAGGTGATGACAATTCCTTTCTCGTCACCCTTTACGGAGAGGGATGTGCTTTTTTGAGCACAAACCGTGATGCCGGTCTCGGCAATTTCAAGTCCTATTTGAACTGCCGCCTCCTTGGCACACCGGTTCAATTGATCGGATCCAAAATTGAAATTAAAAGAATATGCCATTTAAACCTCCTGTTGATATCTCCTTGGAGAAAATACACCCAGCCGAATTATACCACAAATACAAGCACGTTTCAACCCCTTTTTTGCTTTTTCCGTTAGAAGTCTTCGGAATATTTAACCCTTTAAATTCGCAATTTCTATTGACAAAACGGCGAAAATATGGTAACATATTGGGGTCGCAGGTTGTGCGACATGAATTTAATACGGAGACGTATCGAAGTGGTCATAACGGGGCGCACTCGAAATGCGTTTGCCCTAACGGGCACGTGAGTTCGAATCTCACCGTCTCCGCCATGAAAAACGACAGGTTTCTATAGAAACTTGTCGTTTTTCAATGATATCCGTTCCTTGCGGAACGGGTGATATATCTTCGATATGATATCGTACTTCGTGCGATGATATATGCCTGCGGCATATGAAGGAACGGATATTATATCATACTTGCGTAGCAAGTATATCATACGGCAAACGC
>JAFQKA010000026.1 GCA_017397175.1 Clostridia bacterium
CTCCGGCTGACGTTATCAGTTATCCTGCCCTATGAAGCCCGGACTTTCCTCACGGTAACACCTTTCGGCAACATACCGCGCGATCGCTCGGCTCGGTCGCCTGTAAATTATATCGCAAAATCAAGAAAAAGTCAAGTCATATTCGGGTTGGGGGATCAACGGCCGTTTTCCCTCATTATCTCGACTGCCGCCACGGCCATTTGAATGCGGTCGTCAACTCCCTCAAGAAACGCCTTTGGAATCAAGTAATGGCGCAGGGATTCATCAAGGTATTCATAAAGACCCCCTATGCCGTAAACTGCAGGCAAATCAAGGGCACGGGAAGACAAAACAATGTCAAACATCTCACCCTCATGGGAATTACTGTCTCCGTCCGACGGTGAAAAGACCTCACGGCGCACCCTGTCAAGATCATATTCATAGAGCATTCCCGTCAGGGCAAATGCCACCGAATTTTTTTCTTCGTCACCTGCAGGAACGACGGTGCAAAGGGCATCGGGGGACACAAAAGAGCTATATTTGTCCTCTTTTGCTTGCTTTGGCATGGGAAGAAGAGCAAGATCAAGCCCCTCTCGCTTCGCGGCCGCTATCTGCCCGACTGTACCCACAGTCAGAAGTGTCCTCTTTGCGATCTTCACAAACGTGTTCTCGCCTTCAACGCGCTTTGTTCTTTCAAGGTATCCCTCGTCATTGAGTTTTTTCAGTGCCGAGTATACATCGTTTGCCTTTGCTTCAAGATTTTTATATGCCGGCAGATCGCCCATTCCATTTTCATAAAAATGAACTCCTCCGCCGAGCCACAAAGCTTCGATTCCGCCCGTCGAGAACCCGACAGTGCCGTTGCCGCGCAAAAAACCGTGGACCGTTTCATACGTCCATTCGCCGCGGCTTACCGATCGCAGCATTGAATCCTCAAGTGAGGCGGATTTCAAAAGCTCCCGATTCAGCGCAAGAGCGTAGGTGCTGTCGGCTCGGGGCGCAAAAACGTTGAAATCCTCAATATATTGCTTTCCGCCCACCGAAAGAGTGGAAGAGAACATTTCACGATTCTGATAATATCCTCCAAGGTCGGAAAGGGGGCAAAGAGAATTTGATACGGTCAGGAGCATCGCCTCACGGTAGGTCAAAGACGCAATATCGTAATTCACAAGGCCCGAAAGAGTGGAATTCCGCACAAAATCCACGGTATTGCCCGTGATATTCAGCTCCTTCAGCTCAATGGAATATTTCTCGGAAAGCGCCGCGTTGCGCAGATAGATCTCCTTCTCCGCAATATCGTCACTTTCGCCTGTTTTGCCGAGCAGGCCGTTTACGTCGCTATGGCAAAGGATCGTATAGGTTCCCGGTTTTACCGCCGAGAACTCCTTTGCTCCTTCGGGAACGGTATCGGGATCCACCGGAGAAAGGGTCGACAGGGAGAAATCTCTATCCTCTGTTTTTTTGGTCTCGGAGCAAGCGGCCAGTGCCGTCAAAAGGAGACTTATGCAAAGCAAAAGCACGAGATTTTTTATTATTTTTTTCATTTTTTGTCTCCTTTCGGTGGGGATTTTTTCGGATCGAAACAGTTTTACAAGTTAGCCTCCCTTGTGTAAAGGGAGGTGGCACGAGCCTGCGAGTGACGGAGGGATTGTAAAAACGAATGGTTTTGGGAGATTTCACACAAGGTAATACATAAAAAATTACAATGTTGGGGCGACCATAAACGAGCAAGCTCGCCGTCGTCTGTTAGCCTCCCTCCGGGAGGGAGGTGGATTTTGCGAAGCAAAAGACGGAAGGAGCCTGCGTGACGTGAGGTTTGAATAGACTTTATGTCAACGATTTTTTTAATCTCCTTTTCATTGTAAATGAAAAGGAGAAAGGTGGAGTTTCAGAAAACCATATTGTTTTTGAGGATTCATTTGCGTTTGGATTTTCTTTGTCTCATTTCTCTTGTTTCTTCTTTCGCAAAAGAAGAA